>NZ_CP064187.1:0-310000 GCF_015353075.1 Rhizobium sp. 007
GTCTAAACTGCCACACCGGCAGGGCGATGAGTTTGTGTCATTTGTCACGGAGTAGCTATCTCTCCGTTTTTTCAAGCACTTGAGCTATTTGCGCCGGGACCGTGGCTGGTCACGGAACGAAGATGCTTTGTGCGCTCGGCGGCTCCATGTTCAAGGGAGCTGAAGGGGATGGGGACAGTAATATTTGCGTTCGGGCAGGCTGGTCGGGAAACGAGGTCCGGTAGCCGGCTTGGCGCGGCGAGCATGACGGAGGCCGCATGAAGGCGGTATCCGCCACGGTTCTCTGCGTCGGTCTCGCTTTGCGGGACAGTGTTTGTGTGAACCGGCATGCATGATGGTCCATGAAAGGACCGCCGGCATGCCACAACGGGGAAAATTGATCGGGCGGCTGTTTGACTGATGTCCGCCCGGTGAAATGAATTTGGAAGGCGGCATGATGCAAATGAATTCATTGACGACGGGTGCTCTTGAAAATGGGGATAAGGCACCACAGGCGTTTGGCTCTATTTGCCCGGATGCGGCGGGGGAAAAAGGAGACATGAAGCATGGCATACTTTTCGAGCGTGTTGGTGCGCGTCTGAAGGCCCAGGTCGGTCCGGACGTTTATGCAAGCTGGTTCGCACGTCTGAAGCTGCATTCGGTTTCAAAGAGCGTCGTGCGTCTTTCGGTTCCCACTACATTTCTCAAGTCGTGGATCAACAATCGTTATCTTGATCTCATCACCAGCCTTTTCCGGCAGGAAGATGCTGAAATCCTGAAGGTGGAAATTCTCGTCCGTACAGCAACGCGCCAAGGCATGAAGCCGATGGATGAGGCAGCTTCCCAAGAGCCGGTCTCACCGGTCACGCCAATGCGTCGCCCTCTTGCTGCTCAGCCTGCTGGTCAGGCGGTTCAACAGGCCGTTTCGGCCGCCGCTGCCGCCCGTCCCTCGACGGTCGGCCAGCCGCTGTTCGGTTCGCCGCTCGACTCGCGCTTCACCTTCGACACCTTCGTTGAAGGCAGCTCGAACCGCGTTGCGCTTGCTGCGGCAAAAACAATTGCGGAAGCAGGGCAGGGCGCAGTGCGCTTCAACCCGCTCTTCATTCATTCGAATGTCGGCCTCGGCAAGTCCCACCTTCTGCAGGCGATCGCCAACGCAGCGGTTCAAAATCCGCGGGCGCTGCGTGTCGTTTATCTGACGGCCGAGTATTTCATGTGGCGTTTTGCAACCGCGATCCGGGACAACGATGCGCTGACGCTGAAGGACTCGCTCCGCAATATCGACCTTCTGATCATCGATGACATGCAGTTCCTGCAGGGCAAGATGATCCAGCACGAGTTCTGCCATCTGCTGAACATGCTGCTCGACAGCGCCAAGCAGGTGGTGGTTGCCGCCGACCGTGCGCCTTGGGAGTTGGAATCGCTCGATCCGCGGGTACGGTCCCGTCTGCAGGGCGGTGTGGCGATCGAGCTTGATGCGCCGGACTACGAGATGCGCCTCGAGATCCTGAAGCGCCGCCTGGCTGCGGCCCGTCTGGAAGATCCATCTTTGGAAATCCCGGCCGAACTGCTCTCGCACGTTGCCCGCAGCGTGACGGCAAGCGGCCGCGAACTCGAGGGCGCCTTCAATCAGCTGATCTTCCGGCGCTCCTTCGAGCCGAATCTGTCGATCGAGCGGGTCGACGAACTGCTTGCCCATCTGGTCGGCTCCGGCGAGCCGCGCCGCGTGCGCATCGAAGATATCCAGCGCATCGTCGCACGCCACTACAATGTGTCCCGCCAGGAGCTGGTTTCGAACCGCCGAACACGCGTCATCGTCAAGCCGCGGCAGATCGCCATGTATCTGTCGAAAACGCTGACGCCGCGCTCATTCCCGGAAATCGGCCGCCGCTTCGGTGGGCGCGACCATACGACCGTGCTGCACGCGGTGCGCAAGATCGAGGAGCTGATTGCGGGAGACACCAAGCTTTCGCACGAGATCGAGCTTCTGAAGCGCCTGATCAACGAATAATCGGCGACCCTCCACCTCAAATTTGCGGCCGGAAGCAATTCCGGCCGTTTTCTTTTATGAGTTTTTTTCTATACAGCCTCAAGAAGCGAGCGCCGCGGCTTCGACGGCGCTGGGAGGGTAAACATGAGTTTCAAGAGGATCGCCGTGCTCGGACTTGGTAAGGTCGGACGGCTTGCGGCAACGCTTTTGCATGAGGGCGGCTTCGAAGTGACGGGCGTCGATGCGCAATTGCCGCAGGCCGAAGTGCCGTTCGCGTGCCGCGTCGGCGATGTTTCCAACCCGGCCTTCGTGACTGAGCTGCTATCCGGTGTGGAAGCAGTGCTTTCCTGCCTGCCATACCATCTCAATATCGAGCTTGCGCGGGCTGCCCACGTGGCAGGCATCCATTATTTCGACCTGACGGAAGACGTTCCGACCACCAGTTTGATCATCCAACTCTCGAAGACGTCGCGTGGCCTGATGGCGCCGCAATGCGGCCTGGCGCCGGGTTTCGTCGGCATCGTTGGTGCAAGCCTTGCCGATGGGTTCGACCGCTGCCGCTCGATCCGCATGCGTGTCGGTGCTTTGCCGCAGAACCCGACGGGCTTGTTGGGCTATGCCTTCAACTGGTCGCCAGAAGGCGTCGTCAACGAATATCTGAACGATTGCGAGGTCATCGAAGGCGGTGTGCGCAAGTTCGTCTCACCGATGGAATGGCATGAAACGATCTATGTCGAGGGCGTCAAGCTTGAAGCCTTCACCACGTCGGGCGGGCTCGGCACGATGTGCGATACGCTGCACGGTAAGGTCGACAATCTCGACTACAAGACGATGCGCTATCCGGGCCATATGGACCTGATGAATTTCTTCTTCCATGAGCTGCTGATGCGGGAGCAGCGAAAACTCGCCGGCGAAATCCTGACCAATGCCAAGCCGCCCGTCGACGACGACGTGGTCTATGTCCATGTCGCGGCCGAAGGCACGCAAGCAGGAAGCCTCCGCCGCAAGGAGTTCGTGCGCGCTTATTATCCGATCGAGATTGCCGGCGCGCGCCGCACGGCGATCGCCTGGACGACCTCGGCATCCGTCGTCGCCGTCATCGAAATGGTCCGCGACGGCCTGCTGCCGGCAACGGGCTTCCTGCATCAGGAGCACATCCCGCTCGATGTGTTCCTGCAGACGCCAACCGGAAGCCTGTTCAAGGCGAGCGCCTCAAGTCGCCATTAGCTCTTGAGGCTCGTCCAATAGGCGCCTTCGAAAGGCACCGCGGCAAAACGCTCGTTGATCTCGGCAAGACTTTTTGCCGGATCGACGTCGTCGAGAAGTTCGGGCCTGACCCAGGTTGCCACCGCTTCGGCTGCCAGAATGTTCAGCGGCACGGCATTGAAGAAATTCCACATACCGTGCACTTTGCCTTCGCGAACCGCCTTCAGCGGCGCAAGATTTGGCATCTTCACCGTTTCGCCGAGCGAACGCTGGGCTTCTGATGGATCGACGCCGGGACCGATGGAAAAGGCCGTATAGGTGCCGCCGGGTGATCCGGTAGCAATGTAGACGTCTGGATCGGCTGCGAGGATATATTCCGCAGTCACCGGTCCGCCCTGGGGTGGAAGGTTCTTGTCGGCGGCGTTGCGGCCGCCTGAAAGCGTTATCAGTTCTCCGAGCCCGGTGCGGCCGATTGCCCAGCTTCCGCGGACATCGCTTGGAAAGGCATCCATCAGTACGAGAGGGCCGCTGTGCATCGCCGCCTTGGCTTTGATGCGCTCAAGCCGCGTCTCGAAGAACCTGGCGAAATCTTCGGCTTGCTCATTGCGCTCGAAAATCCGGCCCAGAAGGCGCATGTCGCGCGGCGTAGTCCTCAGCGGGTCGCGATTGAAATCGACAACAACGACCGGCACACCGACGGAGTCGAGATACTGTATCGCACGCTGGCCAAGTTCGCTGTCGGCCTGCCACATGGCCATGATCGCAAGGTCGGCATTGAGCGAGAGCGCCGCCTCGAAGGACAGCCCATCCGCCTGGCCGTTGCCGACGAAAGGCACGTTCTCGATTGCCGGAAATTTCTTTCGGAAGGCCTCATAGATAAAGGGATTGTCCCCCTTCATGTCGTTTGCCCAGCCGGCGAGCAGGCTGACGGGATCGGGAAGGATCAGCGACAGGGCGACAAGGTTGAATCCCGTCCCAAGGATTACGGCTTCCGGCTTTTTCCTGATCGTCACCTTGCGGCCGATCGCATCCGTGATGGTGAGCGGCCACGCAGATTGCGCTTTTGCAACGTGCGGAGCACAAAGAACGACGGAAGCCACAGCGAGCAGATTTCGCCGTGTCGTGAGAAGCTCGGTCATTGCGGGTTCCTCTGGCTTGGCAATGCGCACAGTTTGCCGCAGCTTGGAATTCCGGGAAGCATGTATCGAAGGCAGCAGACCTTGCGCCGTGCGACCTGCTCACCCTCTTCATCCAGATAGCTGACGCAGCCGCAAAACGGGTTTACGCCGCCATCCGGCAGGTAGCCGCGCACAAAGAGCGGAAGGTCGGGGCCGTCTGATGGCTCTCCTCCAGTCAGCCGCAATGCATAATCGATATAGACGGCAGCGTTGTTCCAGCAGAGCTTCGCCGAGATGCCGCAGGCCTTGAGCCGCATGACGGCCTCGCCAAGGTGGGTTTCAAGCAAGGGACCTACGGCCGTGAAACTTTCGGTCTCGACCTCGCTTTCGATCGTGCCGGCATGCGGGACGCCGAAGGCGCGCGGCAGGCCGTTATCCTCCAATGCGATCGTCATCTCTTCGAATCCGACCGGAAGGGCCTGGCCGCCCAGGCGCCGGGCAAGCAAGTAGGGGATCGAAAGCCCGGAAAAATAATAGAGCGACCACATGGAAACGACGGCGCGCCGGTCGCTGCCGCCGGATATTTCCGCATAGCGATCAATCGCGCGCTGAAAGCCTCCGTCCCGGAAAAAAGCAGGCAATGGCACGCCGCCGGCAAGCTCCTTGCTCATCATCATCTTGTCCCGGCACCAGGCATGCTCGCCGGAAAAGGCGGGCGATAGGCCAAGCAGCCCGTCCTCCATTGTCATCTCCCGATGCGAAGCGCTTGCCATCGGCCTACCAAGTGTAGCGCAGGGTGCCGATCACCGAGCGGCCCTGGTCGCGGTAGCAGAAGCCTGCCGAGCAGACGGGCTCGCGGCGGTCGAGTAAATTGGTGGCGTTCACCTGCAGGCTCAGACCGTCGTACTTCTTGTCGAGCGCAGCAAAGTCGTAGCTGACTGCTGCATCGAAAAGCACGCGAGCGCCGTTTTCCGTCGTGTTTTCGTCATTGCCGTAGCTCTTGCCGATGTAGCGGGCGCCGAAGCCGAAGCCCATTCCATAGACGGGGCTGCTTTCCTGGAATTTGTAGTTGGCCCAGAGCGATGCCATATGCTTCGGCACGGAGGAAACATAGTTGCCGACGGTGCCCGTCGGGCCTTCGAGGATCTTGGCGTCTGTAAAGGTATAGGACGCGACCAGCGACAGGCCGTTGTCGAGGCTCGTGTTGGCCTCGATCTCGAGGCCACGGGAACGAATCTTGCCACGCTGGACCTGAATGTTTTCTGGGCCGCTCGGCAGATTCACAACCTCGTAGTAAAGACTGTTTTTCTGATCGATATTGAATAGGGCGGCAGAAAGCATCGTATTGCTGTCCGGCAAAAGATATTTGACGCCAATCTCTTCCTGTTCACTCTCGGTCGGTTTGAAGGGGGCGTTGGTCTCCCTGTTGATACCGGCATTCGGCGCAAAGGCGGTCGAGTAGCTGATATAGGGCACGAGGCCGAAGTCGGTCTCGTAGCTCAGACCGATTCGGCCGGAAAATTCCTTGTCCTTCTGAGAGATGGTGTCCACGGTGTCGGCAACGAGATCGGTATTTTCAGTATCAGTCCAAACCCAGTCGTAGCGCCCGCCGAGCGTCAGCAGCCAGGCGTCATAGCGCATCTGGTCCTGCAGGTAGGTGCCGGCCTGCCACTGGTCCTGAACGGTGCGGGTCTGGAAGTCGATGTGCGGGACTGAAGCGCCTGCGTTCGGATTGTTGGTATCAAGCGGCGGCGAGACGCCGCGGCCGTCGAGCGAACGCCAACGAAGCCGGGTCAAGTCGAGGCCGGCAAGCAGCGTATGGTCGATGTCGCCCGTCTCGAATTTCGCCTCGAGCTGGTTGTCGATAACAAAGGCGGTCAGGCGTTCGTCAAACGTGCCGGCGCTGCGATCCAGCAGTGTTGGATCGACGGCATTTGGTGCGTAGGCAAAGGCCCAATCGGTGTCGATGTTCAATGTCGAGAAGCGTGCATTCTGGCGGAAGACGAAGGTGTCGTTGAGCCTGTGTTCGAACTCATAGCCGATGCGGCCCTGGTTCTGAACAGAATCGTTGAATGCAGGGTTACCCGCGAAGTAATCCGTTACTTCGCCGGTGACCGGGTCGTTGTAATAAGCGGCCGTGCCACCCGTCTTCGTGCGCGAATATTCGCCGAGGATGGTAAGCTTTGTGTCCTCGTCCGGCTTCCATGTGAAAGCCGGCGCGATATAGACGCGGTCGTCCGGAACGCTGATCTGCTCGGTATTGGCGTCACGATAGAGGCCGGTGAGGCGATAATAGAAGGGATCGCGGTCGTTGACAGGCCCGGAGAAATCAAATTGGCTCTGGTAGCGCTGCTGCGTGCCGTATTGCAACTGGAGTTCATGATAGGGGTCCTCCGTCGGGCGCTTGGTGATCAGGTTGTAGAGACCACCGGCGCCGGAGGCGCCATAGAGAGCCGACGAGGGGCCGCGCAGGATCGAAACACCCTCAAGGCCGTAGGGTTCGGTCTTGAAGAGCGAAGAGCCGGCGCCGGGCTGGCGCAGGTTGTCGCGACAAACACCCGTATAGGTGACGTCGAAGCCGCGCACCGTGAAGCTGTCGAAGCGTGGATCGAAACCATAAGCACCCACGCGCGTGCCTGGCGTGTAGGCGAGCGTATCGAGCAGCGTTTGGGGGTTGCGGTCCTTGAGTTGCTGTTCCGTCACGGACGAGATCGACTGCGGCGCCTCGATGAAAGGCGTGTCGGTCTTGGCGCCTGTCGCGCTGCTCTTGCCGACATAGCCGTCCGCCTGGATGACACCGCCGCTGCCGCCCTTGACGACGATCTCCTGGAGCACTGTCGCGCCATCGTCCGGCTGGTTTTCGGCGGCGGTGTCTTGCGCAGCGGCGGGAAGGAGGAGATGGGCGATGGCAGCGCCCGTCAATGCGGACGCCCGCAGCGATCTGGCTAAAACGTGTATTTTCATCAGCTTGCAACTCTCGGCGGTCTACCACGTAATACATGAGCCTAATAGTCAACAATAAGCCGGATGAAAACCTTTTTATGAGTAAATCTCTCCACTTTTTTTGGGGAAGAGCGAAGCGACCGCGAGGTCGTCAGCTCTTTACTTCCGAAAGCAGCCAACGCCGGAAGGCGGCGACGGCCGGGCGTTCGAGTGCGGCGCCGGGATAGACGAGATGAAAGGCGAGGCGGCTCGCAACGCCAAGCGGGAAGGGGGCGACCACGGCGCCTTCGGCGAGTTCCTTCTCCAGAAATGACCGCCGCATCAATGCAAAACCGAGACCAGCCTTCATAGCTTCGTAGGCGCCATTGCCATGCATGAAGATCGGGCCGCGCGAGGCGTCCACCTTCGTCGTCCCTGCTGCCTCCAGCCAGAGCTTCCAGTCGTGCCGGTAAACATCATGGATCAACTGGAAGCCGGCGAGCGTGTCTGGCGAGGGATGGTCTCCAAGCTGCGCTGCCAGCGGCGGGGTGCAGACCGGCACCAGCTCATCATCCACGAGCCGCTCGCTGACAAGGCCGTCATAGCCGCCGAGCCCGTGCCGTATGGCCAGATCGATGCCGTCGCGTTGAAAGTCGAGGACACGATGCGAGGCACTGATGCGCACGTCGATCTCCGGATGGATCTCCTCGAAACGCCCGAGCCGCGGAACCAGCCAATAGGTCGCGAAGCCTGCCGTGCAGGTGACGTTCAGCACAGAGCCGCGTGCCCGCGCTGCAATCGCAGCCGTCGCCTCTCTCATCAGCCGGAAGGCGGTCTGCAGCGTGGCGAAGTAATCGGCGCCCTCGACTGTGAGGGCGAGCGCCCGCGCTTTCCGCTCAAAAAGCCGTACGCCGAGTGCGGCTTCCAGATCGCGGATCTGCAGGCTGACGGCGCCGGGCGTCACATGCAGCTCCTTGGCGGCCAGCGTCATGCTCAGGTGCCGCGCCGCAGCTTCGAAAGCCCGCAGGGCCGAAAGGGATGGCAGAAATTCGCTCATGATTTAGTTCAGCTAAAGCATATGCCGAGAAAGACTCGTTTGCCGGAATGAAATTATAGAAATAATATCAGAATGAAAGCGATCACCAACCAAAATCGTGAAGCGACATTCATCGAGCATAAATCGTAGCTGGCAGGAACTGGTGCGCATGAAACGGGTGGCGAAATCACCCGCCGTATCGTAAGCCCGCGAACAATGAAGGGAGACAGACATGCAGAAACAAATGGGCTTGGCCGAATGGAGTATGCTTTTGGTCCTCTCCCTCCTTTGGGGCGGCTCCTTCCTCTTCAACGGCATTCTCGTCAAGGCACTGCCGCCGTTTACGATCGTCACGGGCCGCGTGCTGCTGGCGGCGCTCGCGCTCAATATCATCGTGCGGCTCATGGGTCATACGATGCCGCGCGACGGCAAGAGCTGGGTCGCCTTCTTCGGAATGGGTGTGCTGAACAATATGATCCCCTTCTGCCTCATCGTCTGGGGCCAGACTCACATTGCAAGCGGCCTTGCCTCGATCCTGAATGCCACGACGCCGCTCTTTACCGTCGTTGTTGCCCATATCCTGACCACCGACGAGAAGATGAGCGGTCATCGCCTGATCGGCGTGCTCATCGGCTTTGCCGGCGTGGCTTATATGATCGGCTTCGATGTGCTTCACGATCTCGGCTCGAATGTGCTGGCGCAGCTCGCGGTCCTCGGAGCTGCGATCTCCTATTCCTTCGCCGGCATCTGGGGCCGCCGTTTCCGGGCGATGAGCATGCCGCCGCTGCTGCCGGCCGCGGGCCAGGTCACGGCCTCCACCATCTTGATGCTGCCGATTGCGCTGATTGCCGACCGTCCATGGGCATTGCCCGCTCCTGGTATCGAAATCTGGCTGGCGCTGCTCGGCCTCGCACTGCTTTCGACCGCCATCGCCTATGTGCTTTTCTTCCGGGTTCTCGCAACGGCGGGCGCGACGAACCTGGCGCTGGTGACCTTCCTCATTCCTGTCAGCGCCATTCTGTTGGGTACGATCATCCTTGGCGAGCAGCTGCAGGCAAAACATCTGATCGGCATGGCGACGATCGCCGTCGGCCTTGCGGCGATCGACGGGCGGTTGATGTCGCTTGGGAAAAGCCGGGCAGCCTGAGGCTCAGCAGGCGAGATCGGCGACGACCGAATCGAGGATCAGCATGCCCGACGGCGTGCAGCGGAGGCGGGAATTGCCGATCCGCTCGATGAAGCCGTGCTCCAGCAGAAATTCTTCGCGCTTCGGATCCGGATCCCGGCCGGAAAGCTGCTGCCAGCGGGCAAGATCGACGCCTTCCGTCAGCCGCAGCCCCATGAGCAGCAATTCGTCCGCCTGCTCGTCATAGCCGAGCCGTTCCTGCTCCAGAATGCCATGCCCGTCGCGCTCGACAAGCTCGAGCCAGGTCTCCGGCTTGCGCTCGGTCGCCGTTGCGATCTTCTCAGGCCCGCGCGTCAGGCGGCCATGTGCGCCGGGGCCGATCCCGGCATAGTCGCCGTAGCGCCAGTAGGTGAGGTTATGGCGGCTCTCGGCGCCGGGCCGCGCATGGTTGGAAACCTCATAGGCCGGCATGCCCTCGCGCGCCATGATCTCCTGAGTCGCCTCGTAGAGGATCGCCGATTGGTCCCCATCCGGCACGATCAGTTTGCCGGCCTTGTGCAGGCCGTAGAAAGGTGTGCCCTCCTCGATCGTCAGCTGGTAGAGCGATAGGTGATCGACCGCGTATGAGATCGCTTCCTTCAGCTCCTCCTCCCATTCTTCGACGGTCTGGTCGGGGCGGGCATAGATCAGGTCGAAAGACATGCGCGGGAAGATGTCGCGCGCCAGCTTGATGGCTTTCAGTGCATCGGCGACGTCATGCAGGCGGCCGAGGAATTTCAGATCCCGGTCGTTCAGTGCCTGAACGCCGAGCGACACGCGATTGACGCCTGCGGCGCGATAGCCGCGGAAGCGCTCGGCCTCCACGCTCGAAGGATTGGCCTCCATCGTGATCTCGATGCCGTTCGGCACATGCCAGTGCTTGGAGATACCGTCGAGAATGGCCGAAACCGTTGCTGGATGCATGAGCGACGGCGTGCCGCCGCCAAGGAAGATGCTCGTCACCGTCTTCGGTCCGCTCATCCGGCGAACGGCAGCCATCTCCTTCACGAACGCAGCGGCGAACCGCTCCTGGTCGACCGGCTGATGACGGACATGGCTGTTGAAGTCGCAATAGGGGCACTTCGCCGCGCAGAAGGGCCAATGCACATAGACGCCGAAACCGGGCTCGCCGGTATCGGGCAGAAGCATCGCATCGCGCGTCAAGCTTGGTGTATCGAGAATCTCCACGAACCGACCTTACGCTTCCAGGCAGGTTTCGACAAAGCGTTTGAATGCGCGCGCCCGATGCGACAGGGCCTGCGGCTTGCCAATGTTCCAGCCGTGCTTTTCCTCGGCACTCATCTCGCCGAAGGTGATGTCGTAACCTTCCGGTTGGAAGACCGGATCGTAACCGAAACCCTGGGTGCCGCGCGGCGGCCAGACGACGGTACCTTCCACCTCGCCGCGGAAAAGCTCCGTATGCCCGTCTGGCCAGGCGAGGCAGAGCACGCTGACGAAGCGCGCGCGCCGTTGTTCCGGCTTGGTGGCTCCGGCTTTCTCCAGCGCCTGTTGCACCTTTTCCATCCCCATCGCAAAGTCGCGCGTGCCGTCTGCGGTCTCGGCCCAGTCGGCCGTATAGACGCCCGGATCGCCACCAAGCACATCGATCACCAGTCCAGAATCGTCGGAAAGCGCCGGCATCCCTGCTGCTTTGGCAGAGGCGAGAGCCTTGATCGTCGCGTTTTCCTCGAAGGTTGTGCCGGTTTCGTCAGGCTCGATGAAGTTGAGGTCGGCTGCCGATTTGGCGGTAAAGCCGAGCGGTCCGATCAGTTCCTGGATCTCGCGGATCTTGCCGGCGTTGTGGCTGGCGACGACGATCGTCTTCGTTTCAAGCGTGCGCATGGTCGGTCCTATTCAATGCCCCAGATTCTGGCTTCGGCGCATTCGAGGCTGTTTCCCGCGGGATCGCGGAAATAGATCGAGCGGCCGCCGTTCGGCCAGTGGACTTCGGATTCGATTTCGATGCCCGCGGCTTTGAGCTTCACCGCCATGGCATCGATGTTTTTACCAGACACGCGGAAACATGCGTGGCCCTGACCTTTCGTGCCGTGGGGCGGCACCTGCAGGGCATCGGCCGCTGGCGGTTTCACCGTTTCATCGGGGTTGAAGATCAACAGCACGCCTTGCCCGCAGCGGAAGAATACATGCCGGTTTGCGGCGCGCGTGATCTTGGCAAGGCCGAGCACGCCTTCGTAGAAAGCCTCGGCCTTGTCGAGATCCTTGGCATAAAGCGCCGTCTCCAGCATGCCTTCCAGCAGGGCAGTCATCCGGCGATGGCCTGTTTCTGCATGTCGACGAGCTCCACGATGCCGGTTTTCGCCAGTGTCATCAGCGCCGCAAATTCCCCGTCCGTGAACGGCGTGCCTTCGGCGGTCCCCTGAATTTCAACGATGCCGCCCGCGCCCGTCATGACGAAATTCGCATCGGTTTCGGCCGAGGAATCTTCGAGATAATCGAGGTCGATCACCGGCTGGCTGGCGAAGATGCCGCAGGAAATCGCCGCGACATGATCCTTGAGCACGCGCTCGACCTTGATCATGTTGCGGGTTTCCATCCACTTCAGGCAGTCGTAGAGCGCAATCCAGGCGCCCGTAATGGAGGCCGTGCGCGTACCGCCGTCTGCCTGAATGACGTCGCAGTCGAGCGTGATCTGGCGCTCGCCGAGTTCCTTGAGATCGACGACGGCACGAAGAGAGCGGCCGATCAGGCGCTGGATTTCCTGTGTGCGCCCGCCCTGCTTGCCGGCCGCGGCCTCGCGTTTCATGCGCTCGCCGGTTGCCCGCGGCAGCATGCCATATTCGGCCGTGACCCAGCCCTTTCCAGTGTTGCGCAGCCACGGTGGCGTCTTGTCTTCCAGGCTTGCGGTACAGAGCACATGCGTATCGCCGAATTTGACGAGGCAGGAACCTTCCGCATGCTTTGAAAAATTGCGCTCGAAAGTGACTTTGCGCATCTGGTCGGTTTTTCTGCCTGAAGGCCGCATTGTGATCTCCTGAAGCACGATGCCGAAAACCGTAAGGCGGTTCTCGCAAAACATCATGCATGCTTGAATGGTGTCGACCGCTTCTACGATTGGCCGCAGCCATTTGCAAATTCCCTTTTGCTACGAGGGCGAGAACGGCTATATTTTAAGGATCGTCATCAGCAGCGCAGGTCTAAGGAAGTTCATGGGGTTCAGGTCGACGTCGGTTTCGGATGCCGTTGCTGCGCTGGATGAACGCTCCAAGGAAATCTTCCGCCGGATCGTTGAAGGCTATCTTGAAAGTGGCGAGCCGCTCGGCTCGCGCAATCTCTCCCGCATTCTGCCCATGTCGCTATCGCCCGCGTCGGTGCGCAACGTGATGAGCGACCTGGAGGAGTTGGGCCTGATCTACTCGCCGCATGTCAGCGCCGGACGCCTGCCGACGCAGGGCGGCCTTCGCTTCTTCGTCGATGCCTTCATGCAGGTCGGCGACCTTTCCGCCGAGGACCGTGCGAATATCGACCGCCAGGTTCGCCCCGAAAGCCGCGACAATCCGGTTGAATCGATGATGAACGAGGCAAGCCGGATGTTGTCCGGCATTTCTCGCGGCGCAGGGCTCGTCATCACCTCAAAGAGCGATCCGGTTCTCAAACACGTCGAATTCATCCGCCTGGAGCCCACCAAGGCGTTGGCAGTGCTCGTCGGCGATCACGATCAGGTCGAAAACCGCATTATCGAATTGCCGGCAGGCGTTACGTCGTCGCAGCTGACGGAGGCCGCGAATTTCCTCAATGCCCATATGTCCGGCCAGACATTGCCGGAATTGCGCAAGCAGCTCAGCCGCTTAAAGGAGAACGTCCGCCACGAGCTCGACGCGTTGTCCCGGGATCTCGTCGAGCGCGGTATCGCGGTGTGGTCTGGCGATGCGGACGAAGGCAAACCGCCGCAGCTTATTATTCGAGGCCGATCCAATCTGCTCGAGGGCCTGGCAGGCGCGGAGGACCTCGATCGTCTCCGCATGCTCTTCGACGATCTCGAAAAGAAGGACAGCCTGATCGAGCTGCTGAACCTTGCCGAAACCGGTCCGGGCGTGCGCATCTTCATCGGTTCTGAGAACAAGCTCTTTTCGCTCTCCGGCTCCTCGCTGATTGTTGCGCCCTATCGCGACGATGACGACCGCATTGTCGGCGCCGTCGGCGTCATCGGGCCGACACGGCTCAATTATTCACGCATCGTGCCGATGGTGGATTACACCGCCCAGCTGATTTCCCGGCTTGCGCGCGGCACGCTGTAAAAAACCGGAATTTTTTCTTCTTTGTCACGCAGACTTGATTTTTTGCGGTCAAAGCTCGATATCGGGCGCATCCCAAGAGAACCCACGACCGGAGACCGTCATGACTGACGAAACGACGAAAAACGGATCTGACGCTGCCGCGGCTGAAGCCGCAGACGACGTTGCCGCAAACGTCGAGAACGAAACCACGGTGGAAGCGCCGCGCCAGCCGGATCCGCTTGAAGTGCTCAAGGCTGAAAATGCCGAGCTGCGCGACCGCTATCTGCGTCTTGCCGCCGAAATGGACAATCTGCGCCGCCGCACGGAGCGCGACGTGAAGGATGCAAAGTCCTACTCGGTCGCGGGCTTTGCGCGCGAGATGCTTGCCGTTTCGGACAATCTGCGCCGCGCGCTCGATGCCATCCCGGCAGAGGCGAAGGAAGCGGGCGAGACAGGCCTCAACACTTTGATCGAAGGTGTCGAGATGACGGAGCGCTCCATGCTCTCAGCGCTGGAGCGCCACGGCGTCCGCAAGTTGGATCCGATCGGCCAGAAGTTCGATCCGAACTTCCACCAGGCGATGTTCGAGGTTCCGAATGCCGAAGTGGCGAATAACACGGTCGTCCAGGTCGTTCAGGCAGGCTTCACGATCGGCGAGCGTGTTCTTCGTCCCGCAATGGTCGGCGTGGCCAAAGGCGGCCCGAAGGAAGCGGATGCAGACCTCAACACGGCCTTCACCGAAAAGGACGCCTGATCTTCTTCTCACGCGCCTTTCATAATCAGTCGGAATATCAGATGCGGGCGAAGCGCTCGATCAGCAGATCGAAGAAGCCGTCCGCATCCACATAGCGCATCACCTTGGCATTGCGCTTGCGCTCGGTCACATGCCACCAGTCGACCACCGTCATGCCCACGGTCAGCTCCGACTTCACCTCGATCTCGACATTGCAGTCACGGCCCTCGAAGAGCTCAGGCTTCAGTAGGTAGGCGACGACCGCCGGATCGTGCAGAGGCCCACCGTCCGAACCATACTTCTCGACATCGAAGCGCTCGAAGAATTCCAGCATTTCGACCATTGCTTTGGCCGGTGCCGTGCCGAGATCGGCCATGCGCTTGACGCGATCCTTCCGTGTCAGCAGCTGATGTGTCACGTCGAGCGGCATCATCACGATCGCTATGCCGGAACGAAAGACGATGTCGGCTGCTTCCGGATCGACATATATGTTGAATTCCGCGGCGGGCGTTATGTTGCCGCCCTCGAAGAAGCCGCCGCCCATCATCACCAGTTCACCGATGCGCGGAATGATGTCCGGCGCCTTTTGCAAGGCCATGCCGATATTGGTGAGCGGTCCCAGCGTGCAGAGCGTCACCGTGCCTTCCGGCTCGCGGCGAAGCGTCTCGATGATGAAGTCGACCGCGTGCTGTGCCTGCAGCGGCATCGTCGGCTCATCGAGCTCCGGTCCATCGAGGCCGGTCTTTCCGTGCACGTGCTCGGCCGTGACCAGCTTGCGCGCGATTGGCGCGTCGGCGCCTGCGAAAACCTTCGTGCCGGTCCGTGCGCAGAGCTCGCAGACGATGCGCGCGTTGCGGCTCGTGTAGGAGAGCGGCACATTGCCTGCGACGGTCGTGATGCCGAGCACCTCCAGCTCTTCGGGGCTGCCGAAGGCAAGCATGATGGCCGCTGCATCGTCCTGGCCGGGGTCGGTGTCGATGATGATCTTTCTGGGGTTCGCCATTGCGTTGCTCCGTCTCAAGGTGCACGTCGTCGTGGCAGGCACCATTCGTTTTTTTTCCGTCGCAGATCGGCGCAGCCGCTGCGGTCGACGATGTGATGCGAGCCGCCATGATCTTTGTCAAGCAACGGTCTCAGTCCAACCGTCTTAAATTCATGTGACCGCGATGCGCCGCATATGTCTTGCGCGAAAGGCACACACTTCCCATATTAACGGCGTCCGGATGCTACGCTTAGGTCCGGGAAGGTCGCTTGCATCAAGGACTTTGAAAGATGAGCCGCATGACACCTTTCGCCAGCCCGCTGCTTCTGGGCTTCGACGCCATGGAAAAGACGCTTGAACGCATTTCCAAGGCAAGCGACGGTTACCCACCCTACAATATCGAACGTATCGCCCCCGGCCAGGGAGCGCCTGAGCGCCTGCGCATCACGGTTGCCGTCGCCGGTTTCAGCGAAGACGAGCTGGACGTTACGACGGAAGAGAATCAATTGTTGATCCGCGGCCGCCAGGTCGAGCATGGCGAGCATGAATATCTCTATCGCGGCATTGCTGCGCGCCAGTTCCAGCGAACCTTCGTGTTGGCAGACGGCATGCAGGTTCTGGGCGCCAGCCTCAAGAACGGACTGCTTGCCGTCGATCTCGTTCGTCCGGAACCGGCGCGCATGGTGAAGAAAATTAACATTTCGGTCTCACAGTAGGACAACGGCCCATTCGGCTGTTGGTCCCTTCTCCCGGAGGTACAGGAATGTTGATGAAAGAAGCGAATTCTCACCTGACCAAGTCCGAACTTGCCGGTATCGGCAACGGCGAGGTCGCCTATATCCGCAAAATGCGCAACGACGAGGTATTGAAGTGCTTCCCCGAAGCACCGGATATCGATCCGAGCGTGGACCTTTGGGCCCTTTTCGGCGCAGACGGAACGCCGATCCTGCTCACGGACAATCGCTCCAGCACCTTCTTCAAGGCGGCTGAAGACGAATTGAAGACGGTCAGCCTGCACTAAAGATGCAGGCTTAGACCCTTTTGAATGTCAGATAGGCGGAGGACCTGCCCTCGCGCCGGGCCTTGGCCTCGTAGCGTGTGCTCGGCCAGCCTTCATAGGGCGTCAGCCAGTCGGCAGCGTTTTCCGCAAGCCAGTCGAAGCCGCCGTGATCGCGGCACTTCAGCAGCGTCCAATTCACGTAGGTATCGATGTCGGAGGCGAAGCAGAAGAGCCCGCCCGGCTTCAGCACGCGATGGAAACGGTCGAGATTGGTCTTGGAAACGAAACGCCGTTTCCAATGCTTCCGTTTCGGCCAGGGATCGGGATAGAGCAGATCGATGTGATCCAGGCAGCCGTTCGGTAACCAGTCGAGCAGCTGCGTTGCATCGTCATCATAGACGCGGATATTCTTTGCACCCTTCGTCTCGATGCTTGCCAGCAGTTTCTGCATGGAATTGATGAAGGGTTCGACACCGATGAAGCCGGTCGAGGGCATTTCCAGCGCACGGTGGATCAGATGTTCGCCGCCGCCGAAGCCGATTTCCAGGCGCAGCCGTTCAGCCGGAACCGGAAAGAGGCTTTTCAGCGGCTCTGGTGGAGCCGCCGAAAGGTCGATGAGGAATGCCGGGAGCAGCGTGTTCAGTCTTTCCGCCTGATGTTCGCGGAGAGCCTTCCCCTTGCGGCGACCGAAGAATGCCTCGGTCGCGCGCCCCCGACGCTCCATATCCGTCATGCTGCTTCCCGGAGCTTCACGGCTTCCTTCAGCGCCTTGACGAGGTCGGTGCGCTCCCATGAGAACGAACCGTCACGGCCCGCCTTCCGGCCGAAGTGGCCGTAGGCCGAGGTCTTGGCGTAGATCGGCTTGTTGAGGTCGAGGTGACGGCGGATGCCGGTCGGCGACAGATCCATGTTCTTGCGGATCGCCGCCTCGACTTGGTCTTCCGTCACGCCCTTGCCGGTGCCGTGCAGGTCGACATAGATCGACAGCGGCTGAGCAACGCCGATCGCATAGGAAAGCTGGATCGTGCAGCGGTCGGCGAGGCCTGCGGCAACGACGTTCTTCGCAAGATAGCGGGCAGCATAGGCCGCCGAGCGGTCGACCTTGGTCGTGTCCTTGCCGGAAAACGCACCGCCGCCGTGCGGAGCTGCACCGCCGTAGGTATCGACGATGATCTTGCGGCCCGTGAGACCAGCATCGCCGTCCGGACCGCCGATGACGAACTTGCCGGTCGGGTTGATGTACCAGTTGCAATCCTTGGCGATCGGCAGATCGCCTAGCGCTTCGCGGATGTAGGGCTCGACGACGGCGCGAACCTTCTTGGAATCCCAGCTCTCATCGAGATGCTGGGTCGACAAAACGATCGAGGTCACCTCGGCAGGCTTGCCGTCGATGTAGCGCACGGTCACCTGGCTCTTGGCGTCCGGACCGAGCTTGGCAACATCGCCGTCGCCCTTCTTGCGGGCTGCGGCAAGCAGCTGCAGGATCTTGTGGGAATAGTAGATCGGCGCCGGCATGAGGTCCGGCGTTTCCTTGCAGGCGTAGCCGAACATGATGCCCTGGTCACCGGCGCCTTCGTCACCTTGCTGGTCGGCGGCGTTGTCGACGCCCTGAGCGATATCGGCAGACTGCGAGTGCAGCAACACGTCGATCTTCGCCGTCTTCCAGTGGAAGCCGTCCTGCTCGTAGCCGATGTCCTTGATAGCGCGGCGGGCGGCAGCCTTGAATTTCGACGGGTTGATGACGTCCTTGCCGTCCTTGCCCTTTTTCATCAGGCTTGGCGGCAGGCGGACTTCACCGGCGATGACGACGCGGTTCGTCGTTGCCAGGGTTTCGCAGGCAATGCGCACGCCCCAGGGGTTGACGCCGGTCTTGGCCGCTTCACGATAGACCAGATCCACGATCTCGTCCGAGATGCGGTCACACACCTTGTCCGGGTGACCTTCGGCGACTGACTCACTGGTGAAAAGATAATTCGCGCGCATTTCGGGATTCCCCTCAAAGAACAAAAGCCGTTAGTTGGTACTCATTCCGCGTTCGAAAAACAAGCACAGAAGGACATAAATATATCTTTATATCTACCACGAAATGATAAATTTTGCCCTTAAAACGCAAAAAAGGTGGCCTTTCGACCACCTTTTAAAAACTGGAAGCATCAAGGGGTTCAGTCCGTGTCGGCCTCGGCGGCCAGTGCTTTGACAAGCTCCACGACCTTGCGGCGAACCTTTGGGTCGGAAATCTTCACGAACGCCCGGTTGAGCTGAAGCCCCTCCGAGGAAGAGAGGAAATCAACGACATAATTTGAGCTCGACGCTTCCGCCATGCCGGTCAATCCACCGGTGTGATCGCCGGGGGCGTCCTCGAAGAAAAAGGAAACCGGGACGTTGAGAATACTCGAGATGTTCTGCAGGCGGCTCGCACCGACGCGGTTCGTGCCCTTTTCATATTTCTGGATCTGCTGGAAGGTAATGCCGAGGCTCTCGCCCAGCTTCTCCTGGCTCATACCAAGCATTGTACGGCGAAGCCGAATGCGGCTGCCAACGTGTATGTCGATCGGGTTAGGCTTCTTCTTGTTTTCAATCATGGTCGTGCCCTAGCAAAGAATTTCAACCTGGTTAAACCGGCAGTGCCCAGACCCATCCGTAACGCCACGTTGTAAGCGGCGCAAACCCTATCATCAAGCATACGTTAACAACGCCGATCGCCACCACTATGCAATTTTAGGGGTTTTCGGTCAATTCGGCTTGAAAATAAAACCAAAGCGGGAAATCGACGCAATCAAAATCAATAACGTTTCAGTCAACCAGAAGTAAGCTTGCTGTGAAAACAAGTTCCCGGATGCGCTGCCGAATCCCTCAAGGGTTGCGTCGATGAACCCTCTCTCATTGAGGCTGAGCCCTGCAACAATCTGCCCGTGCGCATTCACGATCGCTGAGATGCCGTTGTTGGCGTCACGAATCAGCGGCAAACCGGTCTCCACGGCGCGCACCCGCGCTTGCTGGAAGTGCTGATAAGGACCGGGCGTATTGCCGAACCACGCGTCGTTGGTGATGTTCAAGATTGCACCGGCGTCGGCGATGTTGCCGGTCATCTCGTCGGCGAAGATGATCTCGTAACAGACCAGAGGATAGAGCTTCAGCCCCGTCGGCAGTTCCAGGAGATGGCGCGTTGCCGCGGCAGAGAATCCGCCCGGCATCTCAACGATATTCCGGATGCCGAAATCGTCGAGGATATTCTCGAACGGCACGTATTCGCCGAATGGAACGAGATGCACCTTGTCGGAAGCCGCGACGATCTGGCCGCGTCCATCGAACGCGTAGATCGAATTGTAGTAGCGCACCGGGTTTCCCGGCCCCATCTCTTCGGCTCGCACGGCGCCTGCAATCAGAATCTGATTGTCGTCCAGCGTATCGCCGATCCGGGTAAGAGCATCCTGGTTGTCGGTGAGGATGAAAGGGATCGAGGTCTCCGGCCAGACGATGATGTCCGGCTTCTTTCCGCCGTCCCGCGGCGCTTCGGCGGAGAGCTTCAAATGCATCTCGAAGATGGCCGAGCGGTCGGCGTTGCTGTCGAGCTTGGCCGCCTGATCGATCATCGGCTGCACGAGCCGGATCACTGGCCGTTTCTCCTGCGGCAGCGTGGGAGCTTCCGGCGCGAGATACAGCACATAACCGCCGTAGCCGACATGAGCTGCAAAAAGCAGCGCGGCCAGCCCCACACCCGCCGTCGCACCCTGCCGCGTCCCAAGAAGAGCGGGCGCAGCGAAGACGAAGACGGCAAGCGCGGTTACGCCCGTGGTGCCGACGACGTGTGCGGACTGCATCATCAGCGGCATCGGCATGATGCCATAGCCGACCGCATTCCATGGAAAACCCGTGAATGTGACGCTGCGCAACCACTCGAAGAGACCGAAGCTTGCGGCAAGTGCTGCAATGCGGCCTATCCCGTCCGACCAGAAGATGCGGGCGACAGCCGCCGCAAGGCCATAATAGATCGACAGCACCGCCGGCAGGCCGAGGATTGCCAGCGGCAGCGCCCAGGCAAACTCTTCGGAGTCAATCATCAGCGCATGGCCAAGCCACCAGAGGCCTGCGACGAAATAGCCGAAGCCGAAGAGCCACCCGATCGCGAAGGAGGGCCACAGTCGGCCGAGGACGCTTGCCTCGGGGGAGGCGGCTGCACCATCGATCAGCCAGACGAGGAGCGTGAATGAGAGGAACATCGCAGCAAAAAAACCGATCGGCGGAAGTGCCAGAACGGCAAATGCGCCGGCAAGGACAGCCAGCAATGCTCGTTTGAAACCCCAGACCAGGATGACCCTGTCCGCAAGCCGCTCCATGCGCACTCCAATCAAGCCGCGAATCAACCCGGTCCGCAGTCTTTCAAAAAAGCGGCGCCTTGTCGTGCCATGCGAAAATCAGTTCGACGTGGATTCGGCAGTCCGGTCGTCGGTTGCCTCAGCACCGGTCGCACTGTCGCCGTCCGCCTTGACACGGCGGCGGATCGCCTGACGCTTGCGGGTGATGCGCACGCGCTTGATGCGGCGCGGATCGGCCTCGAGAATGTGGAATTCGAAATCCGGCAGCGCCTGGACCACTTCGCCTCGAACCGGGATGCGGCCAAGCGCGGAGAAGATGAGACCGCCTAGCGTATCGACCTCGTCCACCTGCTCGCTGATGTCGAAATCCGGGCCGATCGCCTCTGCAATCTCTTCCAGTTCGACGCGGGCATCCGCCACAAAGACGTCTTCGGAAATGCGCTTGAACATGACTTCTTCGTCGTCATGCTCGTCGTCGATGTCGCCGACGACCATCTCGACGATGTCCTCGTGTGAAGCAAGGCCGTCGGTGCCGCCATATTCATCGATGACGAGCGCCATCTGCGTGCGGTTCACCTGCATGCGGCGAAGCAGATCGGATGCCAGCATCGATGGCGGCACGAAGAGGATCTTACGGATGATGCCGGCCTCGGCGAGCGTCTTTTGCAGGTCGACCCGGGCGAGATCGAAATTCGGCTTTGCCGAGCGCACCGGCTTTTGAATGTTCTCTGTAGCGATCTCGACAAGCGGCTTGGCAGTCTTGGAACCTGTCCGGCGCTTGTTGCGTGCCTGCTTTGCGACATAGGAAAGCAGGTCGCGGATGTGCACCATGCCGCGCGGATCGTCGAGCGTATCGGCATATACGGGCATGCGCGAGCGCCCGGATTCCTCGAAGAGGATCATCAATTCGCCGATGGTGATGTTCTGGTCGACCGCCTCGATATCGGCGCGCGGGACCATGACGTCGGCGACACGCACTTCGCGGAAACGCAGGATGTTGTGGAGCATCGCCCGCTCGTCGGGCGAAAAGGCATCGTCGCCAGTATCGTTCGTCATAAGCGCGTCGGCGAGATCTTCGCGGATGCGCGAACCTTGCTGGGGGCGGAGAATGCGGGCGGCACGCGCCCAGAATGATCGTCCTGAATGCCTGCTACTACTGCCCGCCTCATCTGAGGAGGAGGATTGATCGGCGTCCTTGGTTTCCGCCGCCGGTTTCGTTGTAAAGTCGCTCATGGTTCCATTTTAAGGTCTTGACCCTCGTATGGGTCAGATAGGCCGAGTACTGCCAAAATGCGAGTCTCCAACCCCTCCATAATTTCGGCTTCGTCGTTATTCATATGGTCGTAGCCGAAGAGATGCAAGAAACCATGCACCATCAGATGCGATAGATGGTCCTCGAACGATTTTTCGAGCTCCCGCGCTTCCCGTTCGACGGTCTCCCTGGCGATGATGATATCACCAAGCATCGGACCTGGCATCTCTCCCGGCGTAATCGGAAAGGCAGGGAAGGAAAGGACATTGGTAGCCTTGTCTTTCTTGCGCCATTCGGCGTTGATGGCGCGGATGGCCTCGTCATCCGTGAAGACAAGCGAAAGCTCCGTCGCCGTCTTGGGAAACCTCTGTCTCTCATCTTTTTCGAGAACCTTCGCTGCCGCTTCCAGCACGCGTTCGGCCAAAGCCTGAAGTTCATTCTCCGAGGGCCAGTCGCCCTCCTCGATGCTGACCTGGATATCGATTTCGGCCATCAGACCTGCGGTCCGGCGTCTTCCGGCCGCGTCGTATAGGTGGCGTCATAGGCCCTTACGATCCGTCCGACCAGCGGATGGCGCACGACATCGACATCCTTGAAGCGGATCGTCGAGATTCCTTCCACGCCGTCGAGCAGATGCAGTGCTTCGACAAGTCCGGACTTCACGCCGCGCGGCAAATCGATCTGGCTCGGATCGCCCGTGATGATCATGCGCGAATTCTCGCCGAGACGCGTAAGAAACATCTTCATCTGCATCGAGGTCGTGTTCTGTGCCTCGTCGAGGATGATGGCCGCGTTCGAGAGGGTGCGTCCGCGCATGAAGGCGAGCGGCGCGATCTCAATGACGCCGGCCGTGATCGCGCGCTCGACCTTGTCTCCGGGGATCATGTCGTAGAGCGCATCATAGAGCGGCCGGAGATAGGGATCGACTTTCTCCTTCATGTCGCCCGGCAGGAAGCCGAGGCGCTCGCCGGCTTCGACGGCTGGCCGCGAAAGGATGATCTTCTCGACGGCGCCGCGTTCCAGCATCTGGGCCGCATGCGCGACGGCGAGATAGGTCTTGCCCGTGCCGGCTGGGCCGACGCCGAAGACCAGTTCGGCGCGCTCCATGGCGCGTATATAGGCATCCTGCGTCGGCGTGCGCGCAACGATCGTCTTCTTGCGTGTCGAAATCTGCGCCATGGTCAGCTTGGCTTTTTTCTCCATGGTCGGCAGGCTCAACTGATCGTCGGCGGCAACCGCCATGCGGATAGCGCCTTCCACGTCGGATCGTTCCACGCTGCCGCCTTTCTGGAGCTTTTCATAGAGGTAGTCCAGCGTGCGCCGGGCTTGGTTGGTGGCGACGACGTCACCGGTGATAATGACGGAATTGCCGCGCGCACGCGCAT
Organism: Rhizobium sp. 007; assembly: GCF_015353075.1. NCBI lineage: Bacteria > Pseudomonadati > Pseudomonadota > Alphaproteobacteria > Hyphomicrobiales > Rhizobiaceae > Rhizobium > Rhizobium sp. 007. Next base: position 23,320 of record NZ_CP064187.1, read on the forward strand.
CGATATGCAGCCGCTCTTCGAGAAGCTTCAGGTTCTGATCGAATTGACCAAATAGCTCGCTGGCGAACCGGTTGTTCTCGAACGTCAGGACGAAGTGATTGGCGTCGCTCGCAATGCGTGGGTGGCGCGGTGAAGAAGAAACCAATTCTTGTCCGTTCAAGCGGTCGAGCTCCCTAGGTTAAACCCCAGCCTCTGCAAACTCGGCAAACAGGCTGTTCGTTCCGGTTCCGGTGATTCGCACTTTGATAATGTCACCGATTTGCGATGCTTTTGCATCAACATTCACCGACTGAAGCCAGGGAGAACGGCCGATAAGCTGTCCTGGCATGCGGCCGGGCTTTTCAAGCAGCAAATCGATCTCCTTGCCGATGCAGGATACGTTGAATCCCTGCGTCTGCTTGAGGAGAAGCGCCTGCAGGCGCTCGAGCCGTTCTGCCTTGATCTCTTCCGGCACCTGGTCCTTCAGTTCCGCCCCGGGCGTACCCGGCCGCGTCGAATATTTGAAGGAGAAAGCCTGCGCATAGCCAACCTCCTCCACCAGACGCAGTGTAGCTTCAAAATCCTTGTCTGTCTCCCCAGGAAAACCAACGATGAAATCGCCCGAAAGCGCAATATCGGGGCGGGCTGCGCGGATGCGCTCGATCAGCGTCATATATTCGGCTGCCGTATGGCGCCGGTTCATGGCTTTCAGGATGCGGTCCGAGCCCGCCTGCACCGGCAGGTGCAAGTAGGGCATCAGCGCCCGCAGGTCGCGATGCGCCTCGATCAGGCGGTCGTCCATGTCGCGCGGATGGCTGGTGGTGTAGCGAAGCCGCGCAAGCCCTGGAATTTCAGCAAGGCGATAGAGTAGATCGCCAAGGCTCCATTCTTCGCCATTGGCCCCGGCGCCGTGCCAGGCGTTGACGTTCTGGCCGAGCAATGTGATCTCGCGCACTCCGCCTTCGACGAGTTTTTGCGCCTCTTCGACAATCTGGCTGACGGGCCGGGAGATCTCCGAACCACGCGTGTAAGGCACGACGCAGAAGGTACAGAACTTGTCGCAGCCTTCCTGCACCGTCAGGAACGAGGTCACGCCGCGCGAGCGGATCTTCTTGCTTTCGGCAATCGGCAGATGCTCGAATTTATCTTCCAGTGCATATTCCGTATCGACGACGCGATGGCCCTGCTTGGCGCGCCGCAGCGCGTCCGGCAGGCGGTGATAGGTCTGCGGGCCGATGACCACATCGACGGCAGGCGCGCGGCGGAGGATTTCTTCGCCTTCGGCCTGGGCAACGCAGCCGGTCACGCCGATCATCATCTCGCGCCCGTCGGCGGCTTTCTTCTTTTTCATCTCGCGCAAACGACCGAGCGCCGAATAAACCTTTTCGGCCGCCTTTTCGCGGATATGGCAGGTATTCAGCAGAACGAGATCAGCCTCATCCATGTTCTCCGTTTGCTCGTAACCGTCGCGGGCGAGTGCATCGCTCATGCGCGTCGAGTCGTAGACGTTCATCTGGCAGCCATAGGTCTTGATGAAAACCTTGCGGCTGTTGCTGCCATCGCGAAGGTCCTGGCTGGGGATGGTCTCCGGGGCCGGAAGAAGGGCGCTGTCTTGGGTCATGGCGGCTATTTAGTGGTTTTTTGCCATCTAGAAAATCGAAATCTTCCCTCAAGAGATGTCGCGGCCGCGCAGGCGGCTGTGGAGCATTGTACGGATACGCCGTGCGATGGTGGCGCTGACATCCTTCCGGTTCGAATCGGAACGGTATTCGACCGCCTCGCCGAAGGAGACTTCGGCATCGAGCGCCGCGCATTTCACGACGTCAATCAGGTGCGGTACGAGTTCCACGTCGCCTGGCCAGCCGGCCAGCGGGCGGTGATAGCGGCCCATCGCAACGCCGTGCGCCTTTGTATAGGCAATCGCTACCGGCTGCACGAGGACGGAACCGTTCGGCGAGTGCGGCACAGCCATGGCGGCCGCTCCGAAGAGCGAGGATTTGACTTCCAAAAGGCGATTGCCATCCGAGGTCGTGCCTTCGGGAAAGAGCACGATGATCTCGCCGTCCGCCATGCGGGCTGCGATCTCGCTTGCCTGATTGCCAGTCTTTCGCTTCTCTTCACGGACGATGAAGACGCTTTTCTGCAGCCGGGCAAGCATGCCGAAGATGGGCCAGTCGCGCACTTCCATCTTGGCGATGAAGGCGACATCGGCGAGCGAGGACATGACCATGATATCCATCCACGATGCATGATTAACGCATAGCATCAGCGGTCGGCGCCCCTCAAGCTTGCCGTGGACCTTTACGCGAATGCCGAGGGCGTGGCAGGCAGCGCGGTGCCATAGGCGCGGAAGAATGCGGCGAAGCTTCCAGTCGAAATGGAGGCCGAGAAGCTGGAGGGGCATCAGCAGCGTGCTGGCGGCAGCGACGACGACCGCGGCATAGGCGATGCGCAGCCAGACGATCAACGCGAACTCCTTGCGGCTGCGGTCATCGGCTCAGCGTTCGTCTTTCTTCAGCGGAATGCCGTAAAGCTCCAGCCGATGATCTACAAGCTGGAAGCCATGCTCACGGGCAATGCGCTCCTGCAGCGCTTCAATCTCCGGCGAGCGGAATTCGATGACCACGCCGTTCTTCAGGTCTATCAGGTGGTCGTGATGTTCTTCCGGCACCGTTTCATAGCGCGAACGGCCGTCGCGGAAATCATGGCGGGCGATGATGCCGGCATCCTCAAAAAGCTTGACGGTCCGATAGACGGTGGAAATCGAAATCTTCGCGTCGACCTTCGCGGAACGGCGATAAAGCTCCTCGACATCCGGGTGATCTGCCGACTCTTCCAGGATGCGGGCGATCACGCGGCGCTGTTCGGTCATTCGCATGCCGCGCTCGGTGCAAAGCTCCTCAAGGGTCTTGGCTGCGTCGCTCATTGGCGGCCTTCATTCCAGATTCCAATTCTCAACGGAACTAGCGAAGAACGCGCTTCATGACAAGCGCCGTGGAAACGGCGCCGTTTTCGTCCTTGTAGTATCCGCGGCGCTCGCCGATTTTCTCGAAGCCGAGCTTGTGGTAGAGGCCGAGGGCGGCGGCATTGCCGTCGTCGACTTCCAGGAACATGCTCTCACCCCCGCGCAGCTTGGCTTCACGCATTGCTGCCTGCATGAGCCGCCAGCCGAGGCCGGCACGGGCAACCTTCGCCTGTACGGCGATCGACAGGATTTCCGCTTCGCCTGCGACCTGGCGCGCAAGCACGAAGCCCGGCAGCGGTTTTTTCAGGAAAGCGTTGGTCTGGTGCGCCACGAAGCCGAAGACATTGTCCTGGCTGAGCAGGCTGTGGAATTCGCCGTCACCCCAGGGGCGGGCAAATCGTTCGCCATGCAGCGCAGCGACCGCGCGGCAATCGTCACTGCCCATTGCGATGATCTCGAATTCGGGCTTCAGAGTGAGATAGGATTCCAGCATGGTCACACTCGCGCGATCGCGAACCCGGCCTGCGGTTTGGCGTCGGGTCCGCGCAGATAAAGAGGCTTCGGCTTTCCTGAACCGGGATCGGCGGCTGCACCAAGGCGTGCCACGATGGAAATCGGAAACTTATTGGCGTGTTCGCCCGTCGCGTCCGGCTTCAGCAGCGGCGCGGCGGAGCCTGTGATCTCGCCGACAAAGGCCGCCGCAATAGTTTTCGCCTCCTCGATCGTCACTGCGCGAGGTTCATCGAGCGCCGGGCCGTCGGCGGAAAAACTCTGGAGATAGATTTCGCCGCGCTTGGCGTCCATGGCGGCAAGAACGGGGCGGCCGGGTGTCTTTTCGCGCTGGGCGGCGGCCATAGTCTCCAGCGTCGTGATGCCGACAGTGGGGATGTTGAGCGCAAGGCCGAAGCCACGAGCTGCGGCGACACCGACGCGGATGCCGGTAAAGGAGCCAGGACCGATCGTGACGGCAATGCGTTCGACCATCGCGAGTTTCATATCCGCCTGTTTGAGCACGCGGTCGACGATTCCCATCAAATGCTCTGCATGGCCCTTACCGATCAGGTCGGATGCCTCCCCCAGCACCGTATCCCTGCCGCTGTCGTAGAGAGCGGCAGCGCAATCTACACCAGCCGTGTCGAGCGCCAGAACAATCATGCCATCAATTTCCGAATAAAAGCCTACCACAAATTCAGCCGGTGCAATGCTGAGCCGGCCGAATTTTGGACAAATCGTCAGGCGGCGATGACTTCCTGCACTTCGGGAACGAAGTGACGAAGCAGGTTCTGGACGCCATGCGTCAGTGTTGCCGTGGACGAGGGGCAGCCGGAGCAGGAGCCCTTCATGTTGAGGTAGACCTTGCCATCCTTGAAGCCGCGGAACGTGATGTCGCCGCCATCTTGGGCAACCGCCGGGCGAACGCGGGTTTCAAGTAGCTCCTTGATGGTGAGCACGATGGTCTCGTCGGCCTCATCGAAGAATTCACCGCCGGCATCGAGCTCTTCCGAAAGCACGGAGGCATCACCCATGACCGGCTTTCCGGACATGAAGTGTTCCATGATGGAGCCAAGGATGGCGGGCTTCAGGTGCTGCCACTCCTGGTTCTCCTTGGAGACGGAAATGAAGTCATAGCCGAAATAGACACCGGTTACGCCCGGGATTTCAAAAAGGCGCGCAGCAAGCGGCGACGCCTGGGCTTCCTCGGCGCTGCGGAACTCGGCGGTGCCGGTCTCCATCACCACCTTGCCCGGCAGGAACTTCTGTGTGGCCGGATTCGGTGTGGCTTCGGTCTGAATGAACATTTCGCTCTCCATGCGGGCCAGGTCGTCGCTCAGGCCGTCTTTAGAATTCTTCAAAAGAAAATAAGCCGATTGGCGGCGCTAATCAAGAGACAAAGACTCCAGAAATAGCCGCATTCTGCATCACGCCTTAGGCCAGCGCATCCAGTTCTTCGTTCGTCAGCGTGTCAGGCAGCACGGTGACGGGGATCGGGAAAGCCGCGGCTTTTCCTACAACGGACGACACCAGCGGTCCCGGGCCCTCCTTGGCGGAGCTTGCGGCCAGCACCAGGATCGCGATGTCGCGGTCTTCTTCGATCACCGCATTGATTTCCTCGACCGCACTTCCCTCGCGGATGACGACTTCCGGCTCGATGCCGATCGTTTCGCGAACCACCTGTGCCGATTTGGCGACGATGGCCTCGGCCTCCTCACGGGCTTCGGCCCGCATGATCTCCTCGACGCCCAGCCATTGCTGAAAATCGCCTTCGGGAATCACGTAGACAAGCACCAGCCCGCCATTGGAATTCTTGGCGCGCCGGCCGGCATAATGCACAGCGCTCTGACATTCAGGTGTGCCATCGATCACCGCCATGAATTTGCGGCGATGCCCTTCGAGCCGTGAGAGTCGCTTTGATACCATGGCGCGGACTCTGACACCCTAACCGGGAAATTTGCAAGCCCCCGTCATCGCACGGGAGCTCGCCGTCAGAGGCATGCCTAGTAGAGGAATCCGATGATGTCACGGACATCCTTCATGGTCGCTTCGGCGCGCGCCCGGGCACGCTCGCCGCCGTTGCGGAGGATTGCGTCGATATGGCTCGTATCGTCCATCAGACGGCGCATTTCGCCGGTGATCGGCGAGAGTACCTGAACGGCGAGATCGACCAGCGCCGGCTTGAAGACGGAAAACTGCTGGCCGCCGAATTCGGCAAGCACCTCAGTCTTCGTCTTGTCGGCAAGGGCCGCATAGATGCCGACGAGATTGTCGGCTTCGGGGCGGCCCTTCAGGCCCTCGACCTCGCTCGGCAAGCCGTCCGGATCGGTCTTCGCCTTGCGGATCTTCTTCGAGATGGCTTCCTCGTCGTCCAGCAGATTGATGCGCGAGAGATCGGACGGATCGGATTTCGACATCTTCTTCGTGCCGTCGCGTAGCGACATCACGCGCGGAGCAGGGCCTTCGATCAACGGTTCGACCATCGGAAAATAGGCGTGCACCGGCTCGTCGCCGACGGCAATGTCGATGCCGCGGCCGGCACGGCGAATGTGGTCCTGATAATCAAGGTTGAACTTCATCGCGATATCGCGGGCGAGTTCAAGATGCTGTTTCTGGTCGTCACCGACCGGAACATGCGTGCCGCGATAGACGAGGATGTCGGCCGCCATCAGGCTCGGATAGGCAAGCAGGCCGAGGGAAGCATTTTCGCGGTCCTTGCCGGCCTTGTCCTTGAACTGCGTCATGCGGTTCATCCAGCCGATGCGGGCGACGCAATTGAAGATCCAGGCGAGCTCGGCATGCTGCGGCACGGCAGACTGGTTGAAGACGATATGCTTTTCCGGATCGATGCCCGAGGCGATGAAGGCTGCGGCGATTGAGCGGATCTGGCCCGGCAGGTCGTCGTGCACGAGCTGCGCTGTGAGGGAGTGCAGGTCGACGACGCAATAGATGCAGTCGTTGCCTTCCTGCAGCGCCACGAACTTGCGGATCGCGCCGAGATAGTTGCCGAGATGGAGATTGCCGGTTGGCTGAACGCCAGAAAATACGAGCTTTTTGAATTCGGTCACGTAGTCCTCGATTAGGCTGGTGGAGGGCCCCAGGGCACAGTCGCCCATGTTGCTAACGCGGCGGCTTATGCACGCGCTCCGTGCTGCAATCAAGGGGCGGTCGGTGCGGCATGCCGGATCAGGTCGAAAGTATTGCCGTAAGGATCCGAAAATACGGCCACGGTGCCGTAAATCTCATGCCGGGGCTGTTCCAAAAAGCGCACGCCCCTGGCCAGCATGGCGGCATGATCTCGCGCAAAATCATCGGTCTTCAAAAAGAACCCGACGCGACCGCCGGTTTGGTTTCCGATCGCCGCTTTCTGTGTCTCGTTGACTGCTTTGGCAAGGAGGAACGCCGCTCCATCCCCTCCCTTCGGTTTGACCACCAGCCAGCGCTTGCCTTCCGGCTGCACTTCGTCCTGCAGGCAGTCGAAGCCAAGCGCTCCGCAATAGAAGGCTTTTGCACGATCATAATCGTCGACGACGAGAGTGACCAGGAAGAGGGATTGGGACATCTGCAAGCCTCCAGTTGCCGGGGTTTCTTAATCTGTCGCGGCGTCGTGGGCAGGTGCAAGCGCCGTCCGAAAGGATTGGCATCTTTTTATTGCCCCATTCTCAAGCGTTTAAAGGCCGCTATTTCGCATTATGGATGCGTTCTTAAGTTTCACAGCCCTTCTAATACATGTTTTGTTGCAAGGCCTTGTTTTTCATCGAAAGGTAGAGAGTATTTTATACTCAATTTGAGTTATACCTTTTATATAGAATCCAGCAATATGAGGATACTTCACTTTTCACGTAAGTATAAAATTTCACAAATTGGCCATTTTTTGAATGAACGTTCTCGGCGCCAATCCGAGCCGGGCGGAGACCCGCCGCGCTCTACCTGGAGGGGACGTCATGCATACGATTTTATCACTCGTTCTTGCTGGCTTGTTCGCTTTGTCCTGTTACGCCGAAGCAGGCGCACAGAACGCTAAAAAACCCCCAGTAAGACTCCTTAAACACACCACGTCACAGCCCTATACGGTTCAGACCGTCAGCGTCAAAGTCGGCTGCTTCCCGCCGAAACTCAGAGCCATTCTCGCGCATATCGCCGCCAAGACCGGCCGAAGACCGATGGTCACGTCCGGTCTCCGGCATTCCGGACGTGCGCATTCTCAGCATCGCCATTGCAACGCAGCCGACATCCGCGTGCCGGGCTTATCGGAACGGACGATCGTCGCGGCAGCGCAGACGGCGCCGGGTATCGGCGGTATCGGGCGCTACTGCAACGGCATCGTCCACGTCGATATCGGGCCGAAGCGGCGCTGGCGCCATTGCTGATAACCAAGGCTGCGGTTCAGCCCTCGGTTTTGGGCGCAGGCTTCCGGTTGAGGTTTCGCCGGATCATGCCGAGGTCGGCGCCGCCGATCAAAAAGGCGGTCGCGAAATAGACGATCATCGAAATGGCGATCAAAAGGCCGAGCGTACCGACCTTGGTCGCCAGGTGGGCACTGGAAGCGAGCCAGGGTTCCCAGCGATGCTGCAGGAAGACGATGACGCCGCTCATCACGGATGCCGAAACAACGAGCAGAGCAGCCCGGCGGGCAAGCGTCCACTCCCAGGCGAGATGGCCGCGGCGAAGCAGCGTTGCGAAAAGCAAAACCGTGCTGATCCAGCCGGCGGTTGCTTCAGCCACTGCAATGCCCGGTGCGCCAAGATACGGAAAAAGCGTCAGAGCCGTGGCGCAGTTGACGCCGACAGCAACGGCTGAAAAGCGCATCGGCGTCTTGGTATCCTCGCGGGCGTAAAAGCCCGGCTGCAGCGCCTTGATGAGCACGAAGGCCGGTAGGCCGATGCCGTAGATCGCGAGGATCGAGCCGACAAGTGCTGTGTTCTCCTGATCGAAGGCGCCACGTTCGTAAAGCACGCGGATGATCTCGTCAGCGAGGACCCAAAGGGCGAAGGCGGCGGGGATCGTCAGGAACAGCACGAATTCGATCGAGCGGTTCTGCAGGTTCCCGGCTTCGCGCAAGTTGCCACCCTTCAGTGCACGGGCAAGCTCCGGCAACAATACGACACCGACGGCAACGCCAACGACGCCGAGCGGCAGCTGGTAGATGCGATCCGCATATTGCAGGGCGGCGATCGCACCATCGCGGGACGAGGCGATCGCCTGGCCGATCAGCTGATTGATCTGTGTGATGCCGCCTGTGACAGCGGCGGGGACGGCGAGGATCAGCAGCCGTTTGACGTTCGGCGTCATTCGCGGGAAGCGAAAGCCAATGCTCATGCCTGCGTGGAGGACGCCGACATAGACGACGGCGAGCTGCAGGATACCAGCGGCCAGCACGCCCCAGGAGAGATACCAGGCGGTCGCGAGCGGCTCGGCGCCAGAATAAAGCGCGTAGACGAGCGCACCAATCATCACGACATTGAGGAAAATGGGCGCGACCGCTGCGGCAAAGAAGTGGTGGAGTGAATTCAGCATGCCGCTCATCATCGCCGTCAGCGACATGCACATGAGATAGGGGAACATCACTGCCGCCATGCGGATGGTGATCGAGAACTTATCCGGATCGTCGGCAAAGCCCGGCGCGATGATGAAGCGTACGAGCAGCGGCATGCAAAGTTCCATCACGATGGTGATGAGCAGCAGCACCGAAAAAAGCACTCCGAAAACCTCTTCGGAAAACCGCTTGGCTCCTTCCGTGCCGTTCGCTTCGATCTCCTTGGCGAAGAGTGGCACGAAGGCTGCGTTGAAGGCGCCTTCGGCAAACAGCCGACGGAAGAGGTTGGGAAAGCGGAAGGCCGCGTAGAAGACGTCAGCCATGGGGCCGGTGCCGAGGGCCGCCGCCATCAGCGTCTCGCGGGCAAAGCCGAAGATGCGGCTGCCGAGGGTTGCGCCGCCGACGGTGGCGAATTTCTTGACGAGGCTCATGCCGGAGGCCCGGCTTTCTTTTCGCCCGGCTGCGATGTCCGCGCGGAGGCGGCGGGCGCGATGATGCCGGACGGCATGCGCTCGCGAAGCTCATCTTCTTCGCCGGCCATCACCGCCTTCAGCCGGGCGGTGATATTGGCCCGCTTGGTGTCGCTGGAGATTTTCTGGCCAACGAGGTCTGTGACATAGAAGGTGTCTATCACCTTTTCGCCAAAGGTGGTGATGCGGGCTGACTGGATGTCGAGCGAAAGATCAGAAAGCATTGCGGTGATTTCCGAAAGCAGGCCGGTGCGGTCAAGGCATTCGACTTCGATGACTGTGAACTTGTTCGATAGGTTGTTGGTGATGTTGACCGACGGCGGAATGACGAAGGCCTTGCTCCTCTTGCGGTTCTTCGTACGCGTAGCAATGACTTCTGGCAGCCGCTTGCGGCCCGACAGTACGTCTTCGATCATGCGCCCGATCGTGCCGGCGCGGCGAAGCTCGTCCGCATCATCCTGGAATTCGCGGCTGACATGGATCGTATCCAGCGCGCGCCCGTCCGACGTCGTGAAGATCTGCGCATCGACAATGTTGGCTCCTGCTGCAGCACATGCACCGGCAATAACGGCGAGCAGGCGCGGGTGGTCTGGCGAGAGCACGGTGATTTCGGTGATCGCGTGGAAACTGTCCGTTCGCACGGTTGTCGCGAGCGCCTGGCCGTTCTTGTCCGCCTGGCGGATGAAATCGGCGTGACGGACTTGGTCTTCCAGCGGCACGGAAAGCAGGTAAGGCTGGTAGTGCAGCTTGCTGTAGGTCTTGCGATCCTTCTGGCTCCAATCGGAAAGCGCGTTGAACAGCGCTTCGGCTGCGGAATTGGCGCGCTCCTTGCGTGACACCTCCGAAAAGCCGCCGGCAAGCAGCAGTTCGGTCTCGTAATAGAGCGTCCTCAGCAGCTGCCCCTTCCAGCCGTTCCAGACGCCGGGGCCGACGGCGCGGATGTCGCAGATCGTCAGGACCAGCAGCATCTTCAGGCGATCGAGCGATTGAACGCGATCGGCGAAGTCGGTGATCGTCTTGCGGTCGGTGAGATCGCGGGTCTGGGCAACCATGGACATCGTCAGATGCTCCTCTATCAGCCAGACGACGAGTTCCGTCTGCTTCTGCGACAGGCCGAAGCGGGAACAGAGCTTGCGGGCGACGCGGGCGCCGGCGATCGAATGGTCTTCCTGGCGGCCCTTGGCGATGTCGTGGAGAAGGACTGCGACATAAAGCGCCTCCCGATCTTCGATCCCCGGCATCAGCTTGTTGGCGAGCGGATGCAGGTCGTCGGCCTTGCCCTTGTCGATTTCCGAGAGCACGTCGACGGTACGGATCAGATGCTCATCCACTGTATAGTGGTGGTACATGTTGAACTGCATCATCGCGACGATCTTGCCGAATTCCGGAATGAAGCGGCCAAGTACGCCTGCTTCGTTCATGCGGCGCAAAATGAGCGCCGGATCGCCCTTGGAGGTGAGGATCGACATGAAGAGGCGGTTCGCCTCGTCGTTTTCGCGCAGGTTGTTGTCGATGAGGTTGAGCGATCGGGTGACCCGCTTCAGAGCATCGGGATGGAACTCGAGGCCATTGATATCGGCAACGTGGAAGAGACGAATGATGCTGACGGGATCGTGCTTGAACACGTCCGGGCTGGCGAGCGCGATGCGGCCACGATCCTCCATGAATTCCGTGCTGCCGGCGATCTTGCGGCTGCGATGGGCAAAACGGCTGATCACCCCGGTGAGCCCCGGCGTCGATTTTGCCTGCTGGTCTTCGAGAGCCGCGCAGAGGATGCGCGTCAGGTCGCCGACGTCCTTTGCCACCAGGAAATAGTGCTTCATGAAACGCTCGACGGCCGAAAGGCCGGGGCGCGAGTGATATCCGAGCGCTTCGGCAATCTCCCGCTGGATGTCGAAAGAAAGCCGTTCCTCCGCCTTGCCGGTCAGAAAGTGCATGTGGCAGCGCACCGCCCAGAGGAAATCGTCGGCCTTCTCGAATACGCGGTACTCATGCTTGGAGAGAACGCCGAGCGCTACGAGTTCCGCCGTGTCGCGGACGTGATAGTAGTATTTCGAGATCCAGAAGAGCGTGTGCAGATCGCGGAGCCCGCCCTTGCCCTCCTTGACGTTGGGTTCGACGAGGTAGCGTGTGTCGCCTGCCTTGCGGTGGCGTTCATCGCGTTCGGCAAGTTTGGCGGCAATAAATTCCGGTCCTGTGCCGGTCACGATCTCCTTGTCGAAGCGGGTCTCAAGCTCCGTTGCAAGCGCTTTCAGGCCGCAGATGTAGCGCATCTCGAGGATCGCCGTGCGGATCGTCATGTCTGACCTGGAGAGCGCCATGCACTCCTCGATGGTCCTTGTCGCGTGGCCGACCTTGAAGCCCATATCCCAAAGGACATAGAGCATGAACTCGACAGCCTTGTGCGTCTCCTCTGCCGGTCTTGGCTGAAAGAGGAAGAGCAGGTCGATATCGGAGCCCGGCGCAAGTGTATCGCGGCCGTAGCCGCCGACCGCCGTCACGGCGAACTTGTCCTTCTGCTGCGGGAACATATGTGCGCTGACGAACTCGTAGAGTACCGTGATGATCTGGTCCTGCAGCCAGGAGATGCGCCGGGCGCAGCCCAGTCCGCTGCCATCGGCAGATAGAAGCTCGCAGGCCCTTTGGCGCCCGTCGCTGCTTGCCTTTTTGAGCATGGCAAGCAGATCGGAGCGCATGACGTCCGGCCGGGTCTTGTTGGCTTCGGCAACGGCGTCGCAGGACCTTTGCAACAGGGCCGTGTCGAGAATTTCCGAGAAATCGATGTCACTCATCGTCGCCATGCGCGGAGCGGCTTCCTGTTCGCGCGGTGCAACCGCGTCTCGTTTCGTCTGCATGCGCTATAGCCTCTTTACCCCGCGTTTGACACGGGCCTTCATACTGCAAGAACCCTTAATTTTGGCGAAAAGGTGGTTGCCTTCCACTTGCGGAGGCGAAGACGAACAGCTTCAAGCCGCGCCTTGCATATTCACCGAATAAAGGACCTTGCGCGCCTCGCTGGTAATCTCCTCCAGCGTCGGCCTGTCGCATTCGCGATAGCCCGCTTTGGCAATGGCCGAAGCAAGGTCGCAGATGATGGCGCAGGATTGAGTGATTTCGAGCAGGCCGACTGGCGAGTTCCAGCTGCGCGCATTACCGTGCTCGTCGGCGTTACGCAGCGCTTCGAGCACGGTGAAGATATCGGCGAGGCGCTGTGTTTCACGGATAAGGCTGCGCATGAACATTACCGCTTCCTACTTCAGCTGCTTCTTGAGACCGTAAAGTGCCTCGAGCGCCTCGCGCGGCGTCATGTCGTCGAGGCTCATTTCCTTCAACGCTTCCTCGATCTTGGACGGCCCGCGATTGGCATCCTCGCGCCGCACCGCGACCTGGAACAGCGGCAGATCGTCGATCAGTTGGCTTGCCGGATTCTTGCGGTCGGCATCTTCCAAGCGCGTCAGCACGTCGCGGGCGCGCGCGACGACAGACGCTGGCAGGCCGGCGAGCCTGGCCACCTGGATGCCATACGAACGGTCCGCCGCACCCGGTCCCACTTCGTGCAGGAAGATGACGTCGCCGTCCCATTCCTTGACGCGCATGGTGGCGTTCGATAGCCGCGCAAGTTTTTCCGACAGCACCGTCAGTTCGTGGAAATGCGTGGCGAAGAGACCGCGGCATCGGTTTGCCTCATGCAGATGTTCCACGGCCGCCCAGGCAATCGATAGGCCGTCGAAGGTCGCAGTACCGCGGCCGATCTCATCGAGGATGACGAGAGAGCGGTCGGTCGCCTGGTTGAGGATCGCGGCTGTCTCGACCATCTCGACCATGAAGGTCGAGCGCCCCCGTGCCAGGTCGTCCGAGGCGCCGACGCGGGAAAAGAGGCGGTCGACGATGCCGATGTGAGCGGAGGTCGCGGATACGAAGGAGCCCATCTGCGCCAGGATAGCGATTAACGCGTTCTGGCGCAGGAATGTCGACTTACCGCCCATATTCGGACCGGTCAGCAGCCAGATCGCCCCATCTTTGCCGTCCGCCACAGGCGAGAGATCGCAATTATTGGCAACGAACGGACCGGAGGACTGACGCCGCAGCGCCTGTTCGACAACGGGATGGCGCCCGCCTTCGATTGTGAACATCTTCGAGGCATCGACGAGCGGGCGGCAATAGGCCTGTTCCTCCGCCAAAAGTGCCAGGCCGGCAGCAACGTCGATGATGGCCAGCGCGCGGGCGCCGGCCTTGATCGCCTCGGCTTCAGCGACGACGGCGGCCGTCATCCGGTCGAAGGCTTCGAGCTCGATCTGCAACGCGCGGTCCGCCGCGTTTGCGATCCGGCTTTCCAGGTCGGCAAGCTCGGTCGTCGTAAAGCGCATGGCATTCGCCATCGTCTGGCGATGGATGAAGCGGGCTTTGGCCTCCGGCGCATCCGTCATCGGCCCGGCATTGCCGGCCGTCACTTCGATGAAATAGCCGAGGATATTGTTGTGCTTGATCTTCAGAGACTTGATGCCGGTCTCGTCGGCATATTGGAGCTGCAATCCGGCGATCACCCGGCGCGACTGATCGCGAAGCGCGCGCACTTCATCAAGATCGGCATTGGCACCGTCCCGCAGGAAGCCCCCGTCGCGCTTCAACAGCGGCAGTTCGTCGGCGAGCATCTCCGCAAGCAGAGATTGGAGAGTTGTCGGTAAGGCCTGCAACCCGGAAAGGGCCGCATTGAGTTCTTCCGGCAAAAGCGCATTGCCGAGCAGCTTTGCAAGATCGGAAGCAGCGCCAAGTCCTTGCCGGATCGCCCAGAGATCGCGCGGGCCGCCGCGGTCGAGCGCAAGGCGGGAGAGTGCGCGTGGCATGTCCGGCACGTGCTTCAGCGCGTCGCGCAGGTCGCCGCAAAGCCTGGGCTCCTCGATCAGGAAGCCGATCGAATCCAGCCGCTCGTTGATGCGGGCAGGATCGGTCAGCGGTGACATCAGCCGTTCTGCGAGAAGGCGGGCTCCTCCACCGGTGACCGTCCGGTCGATTGCTTTCAGCAGTGAACCGTTGCGGTCGCCCGACAGCGTGCGGGCAAGCTCCAGATTGGCGCGGGTCGCGGGATCTATGAAGAGCGTCGAGGCGCCGCTCTCGCGCTCCGGTTTGCCAAGCGGCGGGCGTTCGGCGATCTGTGTCTTCTCGACATAGGCGACAGCCGCCGCCGCTGCCGCAAGCTCGGCGCGGGAGAAAGTGCCGAAGCCGTCGAGCGTCGAAACGCCGAAATAGCGCGCGATGCGGTTTTCTGCTGTCGCACTGTCGAAAAGCACGGAGGGCTGCGGCACGGCAGTGCGGCCGAGCACGTCGAAGACCAGCTTCAGCTCGGGATCGTGAAACATCGTATCCGGCAGGATCAGTTCGCGGGGATCGATGCGCAGGATGTCGGCAAGCAGCCGTGATGCCTCAGTTTCGGCCAGCCGGAAGACGCCGGTAGAGATATCGATCCAGGCCAGCGCCATCAGCGGTTCGGACGCGCCTCGAATCCGGGTAAGCGCCATCAGATAGTTCGATTCAGAGGGTGATAGCAGCTTTTCTTCGGTGATGGTTCCCGGCGTGACAAGACGGATGACGTCGCGTTTGACGACGGATTTCGAGCCCCGCTTCCTCGCCTCCGCCGGGTCTTCCACCTGTTCGCAGACGGCGACACGGAAGCCCAGTCCAATCAGCTTCTGCAGGTAATCGTCTGCGGCATGCACGGGAACGCCGCACATCGGGATATCTTGCCCCATGTGCTGACCGCGCTTCGTGAGAGTAATGCCGAGCGCACGCGAGGCTTCCAGGGCGTCTTCGAAGAACAATTCGTAGAAATCGCCCATACGATAGAAGAGCAGCGAGTCGGGGTTGTTCGCCTTGATCTCGATGAATTGCTCCATCATCGGCGTGGCCGAGGCACGGCTTTCCTCCGTGGATAGCTCGGCAGCCGAAAAGGCTTCGTTCCTGGCGTCTATTCGTTGGTTCACGGAGGTGCAATTTTCCAAAAAAACAGGTGCCAACCCTAGCCGCCCGCCGCTATAGATGACAACCGCCATTGAGGAAGAGCAAGGCGTCACCCACAGGACGTTGGAGGAAGAATGCCCGATATCGAAAAGAAGCCGCAGCCGGTGACGTCCGTTACCGACAATGAAGCGCTCGAGTTTCATGCCATGGGGCGGCCCGGGAAGCTGGAAATCAACCCGACGAAACCGATGGCGACGCAGCGTGATCTGTCGCTGGCCTATTCGCCGGGCGTCGCGGTGCCGGTAAAGGCGATCGCCGCCGATCCGGGCACTGCCTACGACTACACAACGCGCGGCAATATGGTGGCTGTCATCTCCAACGGCACAGCAATTTTGGGCCTAGGCAATCTCGGCGCCTTGGCATCCAAGCCGGTGATGGAAGGCAAATCCGTCCTTTTCAAGCGCTTTGCCGATGTCGATTCCATCGACCTCGAGGTCGACACGGAAAATGTCGACGAGTTCATTAACTGTGTGCGTTTCCTTGGCCCGTCTTTCGGCGGCATCAATCTGGAGGACATCAAAGCGCCAGACTGCTTCATCATCGAGCAGCGTCTGCGCGAGCTGATGGATATTCCGGTCTTTCACGACGACCAGCACGGCACGGCGATTATTGCAACGGCCGGCCTCATCAATGCCTTGGAGCTGACGGGACGTGACCTGAAGACGACGAAACTCGTCTGCAACGGCGCAGGAGCTGCCGCAATCGCCTGTGTCGAGCTCATCAAGTCGATGGGTTTTGCGCCTGATAACATCACCCTTGTCGACACCAAGGGCGTAATCTATCAGGGCCGCACCGAGGGCATGAACCAGTGGAAATCGGCACACGCGGTAAAGACAAAGACCCGCACGCTGGCAGATGCGATGAAGGGTGCCGACGTCGTGTTCGGTCTGTCGCAGAAGGGTGCCTTTTCGGAGGAGATGATTCGTTCGATGGCCGACCGGCCGATCATCTTTGCGATGGCAAACCCCGATCCGGAAATCACGCCGGAGGAAGTCGCGCGCATCCGCGATGATGCCATTATGGCGACAGGGCGATCGGACTACCCGAACCAGGTGAATAACGTTCTCGGCTTTCCCTATATCTTCCGCGGCGCGCTCGACGTGCGGGCAACCACGATCAACGATGCGATGAAGATCGCCGCCGTCAAGGCGCTTGCCAATCTGGCCCGCGAGGATGTACCCGATGACGTCGTTGCCGCTTATCAGGGCAACCGCCCGCGCTTTGGCGCGCAATATATCATTCCTGTGCCCTTCGATCCGCGCCTCATTTCGGCAATCCCGGCTGCCGTGGCGCAGGCTGCGATCGAAACTGGCGTTGCCCGCAAGGTAATCACCGACATGGACGGCTATCGCCGCGAGCTATCGGCAAGGCGTGATCCGATCGCTTCGACCCTTGCGAGCCTCTACGAGCGGGTTCGCCGCCGTCCGAAACGGATGGTTTTTGCCGAGGCGGAAGAAGAGCAGGTCATGCGCGCGGCGATGTCCTACGCCAACCAGCAGCTCGGCACGGCAATCCTTCTCGGCCGCGAAGATCTGATCAGGGCGACGGCGGAGCGGGCAGGGATCGACCTCAACCGGCCGGGACTCGAGATCGTCAATGCACGCATCTCGACCCGCATTGAGGCTTACACCGACTACCTCTATGCCCGGCTGCAGCGGAAAGGCTATCTGCACCGCGATGCACAGCGCCTGATCCACAACGATCGTAATCATTTCGCCGCGACGATGGTGGCGCTTGGCGATGCAGATGGCATGGTGACCGGCATCACGCGCAATTATTCGACGGCGCTGGAGGACGTGCGGCGCTGCATCGACGAGAAGCCGGGCCACCGTGTCATCGGCGTGTCGCTGGTGATTGTCCGCGGCCGCGCGGTCTTTGTCGCAGATACCGCGGTTCACGATATGCCTACCGCCGAGGAGCTGGCCGATATCGCCGAAGAAGCGGCAGGCCTTGCGCGCCGCATGGGCTATCAGCCGCGCGTTGCGCTGCTCGCCTATTCCACCTTCGGTCATCCTTCGGGCGAACGTTCCGAGCGTGTGCGCGAAGCCGTGAAGATCCTCGACAAGCGCCGCGTCGATTTCGAGTATGATGGCGAAATGGCAGCCGACGTGGCGCTGAACCGAAAGGTGATGGAGCAGTACCCGTTCTGCCGCTTGTCGGCTCCCGCCAACGTGCTGGTCATGCCGGCCTTCCACTCCGCTTCGATCTCGACGAAAATGCTGCAGGAACTCGGCGGCTCGACGGTCATCGGCCCGATCCTTGTCGGCCTGGACAAAGCCGTTCAGATTACCTCGATGGGCGCCAAGGACTCCGACATCGTCAACATGGCGGCGATCGCGGCTTATTCGGCGGGGTAGCAGTCAGGCGCAAGCCCCTTCATCTGCCTGCGTGCACCTTCTCCCCGCTGGAAAGAAGGGACTGGCGGCGCTGCTTGTGCGTCTCTTGAATTGATCTCGCCGAGCGGATGCGGCAATCTCCCCTTCACCCCCATGGGGGAGAAGGCCACGAAGGGGTCGGATGAGGCGGCGGCACTGCAGGACATCAGAGATAGCGCGTGGCTCGCTACCATCTGCTTCAGCCGGACGAGATTGTCTGTTTGCGCCGCCAGCTCGATCTTCTGGAAAAATCAGCTCGCGAAACGGCCTGCGTCAGCGCCGTAGTAATTCAAATAGCGATCCGAAATGCTTGCGATCGGCAGCACGATCAGCACGTCCGTCGTGTTGAACGCATGGTCCACCACCGCGGTGGAGCCGACCATGGCGCCGAGGCGAAGGTAGCCCTTGATCAGCGGCGGAAGGGCCATCAGCGCCTTCTTCGGGTTGACGGCCTCCGGCGGCATCAGATCCATGCTGCGCGCTTGGCCCGGCAGAGCGCCGACCGCCCATTCGCCCTTGGCAAGGACCGTGTGGTGCAGGAAGGAAAGTGCCAGCGCATGGCTCTCCGGATGCACACCCGGGAAGGAGGCGCAGCCGAACATGGCGCTCATCCCGTGCTTCAAGGCATAGGCCCAATTGCCTTGCCAGAGAAGTTCGACCGTGCGCTTCGTGCGGTATTCCGGCAGCACGCAGGAGCGACCGAGCTCCATGAAGCGCTTGTCTGGATGACGTGCGAGAAGCTCGCCGATCGCGAATTCGGAAGCCGAGTAAAAACCGCCATTTGCCATCGCCACGTCCTGGCGCAGCAGGCGGTAGGTTCCGACGATCTGGTCTTCGCTATCACCTTCGATCGAGCGGTCGAGGACGAGAAGGTGATCGCAGAATGCATCGTAAGCGTCGAAGTCGCGTTCGCGGCGCATGGCCTCTGGCGGAAGCTGCGCCTGCAATTCCTGAACGAAAACGCGGTAGCGCACATGCTGCGCAGCATCGATCTCGCGAGCAGTGCGGGCAAGGCGGGTCTCCAGGTTGCCGATGCGGCCCAAGACGTCGCCTTCCTTCGGCGCGACGGCCGCTGCAGGCCGAGAAACCTCCGCCGTTGTGTCGCGATTAAGGATGTCGATGGACATGATGATTCTCCCGTTGCCGGCTCATGGCGTGTCATAAAACACTTCTGTACGACAGGAAAGTGACATGGACTTTACGGAAAAACGACGCTTATGTCACTCTGCTCAGAGCGCTTCGGCTCGGCGGGCGGAAAGTGCTGCGACGGCATGGACTTCCGTCAGTAGCCGGATTGGGTCGACAGGTTTCAGCATCACGCGGTTTGCGCCGGCAAGCAGGACCTGGCGGCGCGACTCGTCGCGTTTGTCGGCAGTCAGCACGATGACCGGCACCGCAACGACCTGCAGCCGCCGTTCGTGACCGCGCAGCCGGCCAATCATTTCAACACCTTCGCCGCCCGGCATCGTGAGATCGCTGATGATGATGTCGGGGCGCATGCTGCCTTCGGCAAGTGCGCAATCCAGCAACGTCTCGAAGTCTTCGACATGGTGAACCTTATGTCCGCCCTTCTCCAGCACAGCGCGGACAAGCATCGCATTGATCGGGTCGTCTTCTCCGAGAAGGATATTCATCCCGCCTGGCATATTCGCTTCGGGAATGGCGGCGGTAAAGCCGGGCTGGTTGTCGTTCAGCGCATCGCGCTTTTCCATGCCGCGCATGCGTCCGCGAAGCACGTCGATCAGCGACTGTTCGCGAAGAGGCCGAATAAGCCAGGCATCGAAGAGATCAAGCGGATGGGCGTTACGCTCTTCCGGATTGACGAGAAGGGTCTTGCGCAGGCCAAGCGCGGCAATTTCGACGCGGTCGGCAAGATGCTCTGTAAACTCCGCGGACATGCGATGATCGACGATGATATCCGTCGGGCGATGGTCGCTGCCGGCAATGTAGAGAAGCGTCTCCCGGGCTTTTTCGCCGTCGGCCACCAGATGGCAATCGCCGCCGAGAGCGACGATGGTCTCGGCGATTGCGGCGCGGGCTGCACCGGCCGGGGCAAGAAGCACGACGATATTGCCGCAAAGCAGCGATTTGCGGCTGCCGCGAGCCTCTAGCGGAATGTTTGCAGGAAAGCGGATCGTGAATTCGCTGCCCCTGCCCTTTTCGCCGGCGACCGTCAGAGAACCGCCGAATTCGCGCATGATGCGGGCGGAGATGGTGAGCCCGAGCCCGGTGCCGCCGCTCTTTTCCGTCATGGTTCCTCCCTGCTCGAATTCGCCGAAGATTCGCGCATGCTCCTCCGCTGTCATCCCTGGGCCGGTGTCCGTGACCGTTATCATGAGATCGTCGTCGCGCAAGGATACGCGGATGAAGACGCCGCCCACCTGGGTGAACTTCACCGCATTGCCGATGACGTTGAAAAGCACCTGACGCAGCCGCGCCGGATCGAAACTCATGAATTCCGGCACGTCGGAAGAGACCGTCGCACCGATCTCGATGCCCTTTTCGTGGGCACGGTGTGCCAGCATTTCGGCGACGCTTTCCAGCAGCTGGCGCAGCGATTCGGTGCGCGGACGAAGCTGGAAGCGGCCGACTTCGATTGTGGAGAAATCGAGGAGGTCTTCGACGAGTTGGGCGAGCGCATGGCCTGACTGGCGGATGCCGTCGATATAGTTCTGCTGCTCCTGGGTCATCTGCGCCTGGCTCAGCAGATGAGTCATTCCGAGAATGCCGGATAGTGGCGTTCGGATTTCATGGCTGACGGTCGCAAGCAAGCGGGATTTCGCCGCACTGTTGTACTCGGCCTTTTGGCGTGCCTCCTCGCGCGCCTGCGCTGAAAGGCGTTCGGCGGTCACGTCACGGGCGACGCTCTGGAGCAGCAGACGGCCATTCGACGGATCGCGGGTGACGACGTCATGCCAGGCGAAGATGCGCTGGCCTTCCGGCGTCGAGATCTCGACATCGAAGCGATATGGCTCGGCGCCAGGGCGGAAGGCGATGCCGAGTTGTTCGCAAGTCTGTCCCTCCGGCTTCAGACGGCCCGTCAGGCGGCGAAAAGTGGCATTGGCGCCGATGATCCGCCGGTCAATGGTACGGGTAACGGTTATGTCGCCGAGGGCGTCATGAACATTGGCGAAAAGTTCGGCAGCATCGCATGCCTGCGGCTGGTTGCCGGTCCGCGGGCGCAGCTTCATCAGCAACACATGACCGAGAAGTGCTGCGGCAAGGATTGCAAGGCCGGCAGAAAGTAGCAAAGGTCCGCCCGCTTGCCCGAGTGCAAGGAGTGCGATCGCAGCAAAAAGGCCAAGGCCGCCGAGCCAGTAAAAGAGCAGGGTGCGCAGCGAATGCTTTTGCTTTGGAGCTGCCGGCGCCAGCGGCACGACCTCGTCCGCCGGCCGCAGATCATGCGGCTTGGCGGCCGCCCCGAATGCGGCGGCGAGACGTTCCTGCAATTGAGCCAGACTGTGCATAATTGCTGGCTAGCATATTCGCCGTTCCGAATGCCTTCAGGAAAAGCCTAAGATTTTAGCTTTCCGTCTTTTTCGGCTGCAAAAGCTCATCGAGAATGACGCAACCGGCGCCCACCGTGATGAAGCTGTCGGCAAGATTGAAGACGGCGAAGGACCAGCTTTCGGTGTGGAAGAGAATGTAGTCGATGACGTGACCGTAGAGGAAACGGTCGATCAGATTGCCGAGCGCACCGGCAATGATCAGCGCAAATCCGCTATGCGCAATCCAGCGGTCCTTCGAGGTGCGATGCCAGAGCCAGATGACGAAGGCCACGATGACGATCCGCATGCCGACGATGAACCAGCCGTCCATGCCCGACAGCATCGAAAAGGCGACGCCGAGATTGTAAGTGCGGTAGAGCGCCACCATCGGGATCATCGGCACGGCTTCCTGCAATGGCAGATAGCGATCAACTGCGATCTTGACGATCTGGTCGATAGCGACCGCGACGAGAATGAAGATCAGGATCGGCAGCGGGCGCGACAGGAGCGCCGGACGGTCAAGCGTCTTTTCGGTCATTTGCCCTCGGAAAGCGAAAGGAGATGGCGCCGCGCTTCGAAAAGCATCACGGCACTTGCAACGGCGAGATTGAGGGAGTCCGCACGACCCTGCTGCGGGATGCGTGCAAGTGCGTCGGCTTCCTTAGCCAACTGGTCCGGCAGGCCGGACTGCTCGTTGCCCATGAGGAGAACGACCGGCCTCTTCTTGTAATCGATCGTGCGGTAATCGACCGAACCTGCAAGGTGCGTGGCGACGACGGCCACGCCGGCAGATTTCTTCCAGCCGATGAATTCTTCCGGCGTTGCCTTCGCAACGGGCACGGCGAACACGGAGCCCATCGTGGCGCGCACTGTTTCAAGGGAGAAGGGGTCGGTCGTTTCCCCGACGAGGATGACGCCGGAGGCGCCTGCGGCATCCGCCGTGCGGATGATTGTGCCGAGATTGCCGGGATCGCGTACCCGATCAAGCGCGATCCAGGTCTCGCCGTCCTTCGGACGGATGTCCTTCAGCAGCTTCCAGCGGCTCTCGAAAATGCCGACCACCATCTGCGGATTGTCACGCCGCGTGATCGAGGAAATGATCTTTTCGCTGACTTCGAGGACGAGGCCGCCGGAGGCTACGGTTTTCGCCGCCATCTGCTCGACCAGCGGCTTGCCCTTGGCCGCCTTGGCATAGACCAGCGTGCGGATCGCCCAGCCGAGCTCGATCGCGTCGATGACCAGCTTTAGGCCCTCGGCCATGAAGGTGCCGCTCTCTTCGCGCGACTTCTTGTTGGTCAGCGCCTTGATGTCCTTGATGATCGGATTGGCGAGCGACGTCACCTCTTTCACATGTCCGACCTTGTGGGGGCCATGGCCCCGATGTTCATGGCTCATTTCGGCACCCAGCGGGAGAAGAGGGAGGTCGACAGCGCGCGGCCCCGCGTCTTGCCGTCAAGGCCCGCCTCGCGGATCACGAGCTCGCCGGATTCGACCACGCCGCCTGCGCCGCGCATCGTCTCGCGCATCAATTCGTGGATCGAATAGAAGCTTGCACGGATCGAATAGGCGGTCAGCACCAGGCCAAGCGCCTGAGGCGACAGGATCTCGCGGCAGACATCGAGCATTAATGGCAGGTGTTCGAAGAGATGCCAGACTTCGCCGTTCGGGCCACGGCCGAATTTCGGCGGATCGGTAAGGATGATGTCATAGGTACTGCCGCGGCGCTCCTCACGGAGGATGAACTTCATCGCGTCTTCGCAGATCCAGCGGATCGGCAGTTTCTCCAAGCGGCCGAGCGCCTGATTTTCACGCGCCCAGCCGATTGCCTTCTTGGAGGCGTCGACATGGGTAACTTCCGCACCCGCCGCCGCCGCGACCAACGACGCGACACCTGTATAGCCGAAAAGATTTAGGACCTTCAGCGGACGGCCGGCGGCCTCGACCTGCTCTTTCATCCAGCTCCAGTGGACGATCTGTTCCGGAAACACGCCGACATGGCGGAAGGACGTAAATCGCCCATAAAAATCGACGCCCAGAAGATGCAGCGGCCAGGTCTCGCCGAGCGCCTCCTTCGGAAAGCGCCAGCGGCCGGTGCCTTCCTCGTCCGTATCGCCGGTAAAGATCGCATCGACCTTTTCCCAGACATGAGATGCCAGCGACGGCTGCCAGAGCGCCTGACCCTCGGGGCGGACGATGCGATAGGGGCCATATTGCTCGAGCTTCAGGCCGGTGCCGCTGTCGATGAGGTGAAAGTCGCCTGCGCCGAGGGATTCCAGAATGACAGGAACGCGCTCATGAGGACGGTCGCCCATGCGCTCCTTTAGCGGCCGCTCGCTTGCAGCAGGCGCGGTCGCCTCTCGCACGGTCTCCCGCGCGGCCACAGGTTTGACCGCTTTTGGCGGGTGGCTCGAGCGTTCGTCATTGCGGCGATTGCCGGGGGAGCCGGCAGATTGCGCCTTATGGCCCGGCCGGCGCTCTTTCTGTCTCAACGTGATTTCCGCGTCTCAAGTTTGATAGAGCCCGTGCAAATAGCATCCCCAGTCACCTTGGCAAAGTGCTTTCCCGCTGTGATAAGTTTAGAGAATTGAAACGGGAGGATTTCGATATGGACATGACCGGCGAGGAACGCATCAACGCGTCGCGCGATGCGGTGTGGGTAGCCTTGAACGATCCAGAGGTCTTGAAGCGATGCATCCCCGGCTGTCAAAGCCTCGAGATGAGATCGCCAACCGAGCTTACGGCGGTCGTCAAGGTCAAGATCGGACCGGTCTCGGCGACCTTCAACGGTGAGGTGACCCTGACAAATGTCAACGCGCCGGAGAGCTATACGATTTCGGGTGAGGGCAAGGGCGGCGTTGCAGGCTTTGCCAAGGGCGGGGCCGACGTCACCTTGAGGACGGAAGGTGCAGAGACAGTGCTGCAATATGCGGCAAAAGCGCAGGTCGGCGGCAAGCTTGCCCAGCTTGGAGCGCGGCTGGTGAATTCGACGTCGCAAAAGCTTGCGCAGCAATTCTTTGCAGATTTCAATGCTGTCGTTAGCGAAAAGGCCGCGGAATAGTCGCTATTGGCGTGGCACAGTCTTTGGCCTCTTCTAATTCGCATCCATGAATTACACAGTCAGAAATTCCCGCCCTTCGGACAATGGGCAGCTCGGCGACATCTATCTCAACGAACGCAGGCAGACCTTCACCTGGGTCGATCCCGGCAAGTTCAGCCATGAGGATTTTCTCGCCCATTCGCAGGGTGAAATTGTCTGGGTTGCCGAAGCACCTGATGGCGAGATCGCCGGCTTCATGACGCTGTGGGCCGCGGATGATTTCATCCACATGCTCTACATCCGCAAGGAATGGCAGGGCAGGGGCGTCGGTACCGCGCTGCTGAAGGCTCTGCCGGAGTGGCCGCGCCGTAGATACCGGTTGAAGTGCCTGATCAACAACAGAAACGCCAAGACATTCTATGCCGGCCGCGGTTTCGTGGTCACCGGTAGCGGCACGTCGGCTGAAGGCGACTACGAGGAACTGAGCTTTATTCCAGCCTGACGTTCGATCAGCGGGAAGGCAATTGACCGGCGATCTCTTCGGCGCGGGCCTTGTGCCGGTCCGCCTCGCTGTGCCAGCGAACGGCCTCCTTCGCCTCGATTTTCGCGCGCTTGCGGTGTTTGCCCTGCGTGAGCCATGTGGCGGCCGATCCGATCAGCATGCCGATAATCAGCGCGATGAAGATGAAAACGAAGAACGGCGCAGAAACCGCGAGAACCTGATCTTCGGGCCGGAAGGGGTTGAATGCCAGCGACACGCTCTGCCGGTTGGCAACGCAGAAGATTATGAGAATGATGCCGAGCGGCAACAAAATCAAAAGGTTGATGATCTTCTTCGCCATCCGTGGCCTCCGCGCGTGGTTGCGCCGCTTCGATACGGCGCATGACTGCTCAGCAGAATAGAAAGGTGCGCGCGAGGTTCAAGCGCGATTTCGACGCAGTCCGGATGAAGTTCAATCGTCGTGGTCGGCCTGGCCGGGGTTCAGCCGTTCGCGCAACTCCTTGCCGGTCTTGAAGAAGGGCACCCACTTCTCCTCGACGAAGACGGTGTCGCCGGTGCGCGGATTGCGGCCGGAGCGCGAAGGGCGGTTCTTGACGGAAAATGCACCGAAGCCGCGAAGCTCGACGCGGTTGCCCGCTGCGAGCGCATCGGTGATCTCGTCGAGAACCGCGTTGACGATATTCTCGACATCCCGGTGATAAAGATGCGGGTTGCGCGCGGCAACGATCTGCACCAATTCCGACTTGATCACGGTCGCCCCCTTAAATTATTGATTTCTTATCAATCGCGGCCAACCTGCCAAACTGAAACGAGCCCGTCAAGGAGCAACTTTTGTGGCAGAATGCCCTCGATGTTCTGGCTCTTCAAGAGATCGCCATAGCCGAACAGAACTGCGAGCTTCGAAACAGCCCCTGCGAGCAGAAACGGCGTATAGCTCTTCTTGTCCCAATCCACGACCGGAAGATCCTTGCCGACGTCCCTCCCAGCGAGATAATCCCGGATTTCCGTGTCGCCGCCGACCCGGTCGATGAGCTTGACCTTCGCCGCTTGCCGGCCGGTGAAAATAGTGCCGTCGGCGAGCTTCAGCACCTCCTCGCGCGGCAGCTTGCGGCGGTCGACAACCAAGTCGACGAACCAGGCGTAGCTGTCCATGACCATATTGTTGATCATGGTTTTCGCTTCTTCACTGGCAGCATGGAAAGGCGATGGCTCTGCCTTCAGCGGCGACGACTTGATCTCTTGCAGCGAGACGCCGAGCTTGTCGAGCAGCGGTTGGATCTGCGGATACTGAAAGATCACGCCGATCGAACCGGTGAGCGAACTTTCTCCGGCAATGATCGTATCGCCAGCGGCAGCGATCATATAGCCCGCGGAAGCGGCAAGCGTTCGGATATCGGAGACGACCGGCTTCTTCGCCGCAATCGCCCGGATCGCTTTGAATATTTTTTCGCCGCCATAGGTCGTGCCGCCCGGCGAAGAAATGGAGACGATGACGCCTTTGACGCGGTCGTTTTCTTCGATCTTCTTCAGCCTCTCGAGCAACTCGTCGTCGTCGGTTATGAGGCCGGAAATCGTCACATGGGCGATGTGCGGCCGCTGCGTGGCGATGTCGCCTGCGACGAATTGGTAGAGAGCAAAGCCGAGCGCGACCAAGAGCACCACCGCCGCAATACGCCAGAAGCCGAGTTTGCGGCGAAGCCTGCGGCGATCCGCGATCGTCGAACTGTCCATAAGGTCCTCCAGAGCCGGCGCGCCGGCTTCATTCAACATGGCATCAGATAAGGCGGCATTCCTTCTTCGGAAATGTCGATTTACCTCGTTTTCATGCCTTACTTGCTAGTTGCAGAAAAAAATCCATATTGGCAAGCTAGTGTAATAATGCGAAACGATCTGTGATCGGTGGATGTAGTCCCTATATAGGGTTGCCGATCAACTGACACGGACATGTTAATGCTCAACACATTGAACAGCAGCGGGAAGCCTGCCTTTGCCAGGCCTGTAAGGAGCGCCTATGCGGCTGCCCTCTTCCATTCTGCACGTGTCCGCCGCCTGAAGATATTGCTGCCTGTCGCTGCCGTCATCATTTCGCTTGCCTTCATTGCAGTCTCGATGGTCCGGGCATACCTGCCCGAGAATCTCAAGATCGAGGGCGCTAAGATCGAAAACGGCAAGATCGTCATGGAAAAGCCGGCGATCGCCGGGCGCAATGCCGACGGCATCAACTATTCGATGCTTGCCGAGCGCGCGCTGCAAGACATCAAGAATCCGAACCTTATCACGCTCGAAACGATCAAGGCTGCGGTGCCGGTCAACGATGATCTGATCGCCCGCGTCGAGGCTGCCACGGCCGACTATGACCGATCCACGGACAACCTTGCGCTGAGGGACCCATTCACGATTTTGCTGAGCAACGGTCTGACGGCGAAATTTCAATCTGCCAAGCTCGATATCAAGGGCGGCAAGATGACGACAGATGATCCTATCGAGATTCAAAAAGACGGCGCTTCGATTGTTGCGCAGTCGCTCAAGATGACCGATAAGGGGCGCGTGATCACATTCGAGGGGAATGTTCGCATGAATGTCGATCCATCCGTCATCCGTAAACAGGGCACCTAACAGCCGGGTCACTCATGACAATAGATTGTCACTTTTCACTTCGTAAGTCTGGCGTAACACTTGGCGGCAGCGCCCTGGGGCTTCTACTGATGGCAGGGGCGGCCTTTGCGCAGGCGACGACCAGCCAGATGGATGGCCTGAAGCTCGACAGCAATCAACCGATCCAGATCGAAAGCGACAAGCTCGAGATTCACGATCAGGAGCACAAGGCCGACTTCACCGGCAATGTGAAGGTCGTTCAGGGGAAGACGACCCTGCAGGCCGGTCATATGACGGTCTTTTACAAGGCACAGGGCGGCGACGCCCAACCAAACGGCGCAAAGGCCGACGCGGGAGCGGCGTCCATCTCATCGGGCAATGCCGACATCGACCGTATCATCGTTACCGATAAGGTTTTCCTGAGTTCCGGCACGCAGACGGCGACCGCCGACAACGGCTCCTTCGACATGGCCCAACAGCTCTTCGTCCTGAAGGGTGAAAAGGTTGTGCTGTCGGATGGGCCGAACGTCTTCACGGGCTGCCAGCTCACGGTTCATATGCAGACCGGACAGGCGCAACTGGATAGCTGCGGGGGGCGCGTCCAGATTCAGCTTGATCCGAAATCCCAGAAAAAGAACTGAGACCGGCCGCCCGACGTGAAATTATTCTCGCTTTCAACCATGTTCGGCCGGGCCGGGCCGCAATCTGCCGCGGACTCAGCCGCGGGCGGAGACAAAAGCCGTTACCACGGCACGCTGATTGCACGCGGTCTGACGAAGACCTATAGCACGCGGCGTGTCGTCAACGGCGTGTCGCTGGTCGTCAGGCGCGGCGAAGCTGTCGGCCTTCTGGGGCCAAACGGTGCCGGCAAGACGACCTGTTTTTACATGATCACCGGCCTCGTGCCGGTGGACGAAGGCACAATCGAGATCGACGGCAATGACGTGACGACGATGCCGATGTATCGCCGGTCGCGCCTGGGCGTCGGCTACCTGCCGCAGGAGGCCTCGATCTTCCGCGGCCTGACGGTCGAAGAGAATATCCGGGCCGTGCTCGAAGTGCACGAGAAGGACAAGGCCGAGCGGGAAAAGAAGCTCGATGAGCTTCTGGAGGAATTCCATATCTCCAAGCTGCGAAAATCGGCGGCGGTCGCATTGTCGGGCGGTGAGCGCCGGCGTCTGGAAATCGCTCGCGCGCTCGCAACCGATCCGACCTTCATGCTGCTTGACGAGCCTTTTGCGGGCGTCGATCCCATTTCGGTGGCTGACATCCAGAACCTCGTCCACCATCTGACGGCGCGCGGCATCGGCGTTTTGATCACCGATCACAATGTGCGCGAGACGCTCGGCCTCATCGATCGGGCCTATATCATCCATGCCGGCGAAGTGCTGACGCATGGGCGCGCGAACGACATCGTCAACAATCCGGAAGTGCGCCGGCTCTATCTTGGCGATAAATTCAGCCTTTGATAGGATCGAAGGCGACGGAAATTCACCTTCCTGTCATACTTGCGCTTGACCAAATAGAATAAAAAAGCAATTTTTGGGCCAAGTTGGATTTCCGCGGCCCGAACTCTGCTCGATCGCGGTTTCCCGGAGGAATTGAACGGGAGTTTCGCGTCCGCTATGGCCCTGTCTGCCAATCTTTTCCTGCGACAGAACCAGTCCCTGGTGATGACGCCGCAACTGATGCAATCCATCCAGTTGCTGCAGATGACGCATTTCGAGCTTGTCCAGTTTATTGCGCAGGAAGTCGAGAAGAACCCATTGCTCGAATTTCCGTCAGATGACGCGGAAACGGGCAGTGATAACGATGCACGGGATGAGCCGCACGGCCGTCAGGCCGACGATGATGATGACCGCACCGAGGCGCTTTCCGCGGACTGCTATGACAACGGCAATGACGGCAGCGCCAGCCGGCTGAGCGAAGAGCTGGACGTCAATTATGCAAATGTCTTCCAGGATGACGGGGTCCCGCCGCGGGCCGATGCGCCGGAGCTGATCAGCCAGTGGAAGTCGATGCCGGGGGGCGGCGACGGAGAAAATTACGATCTCGACGATTTTGTTGCGGGCCAGGTCTCGCTCAGGGATCACCTTGCGCAGCAGATTCCATTCATCCTGCCGGATGCGGGAGACCGTCTGATCGCGCAGCAGTTGATCGACCAGCTCGACGAGGCGGGTTACCTGCAAAGCGACCCTGCCGACATCGGCGAAAGACTGGGTAGCGATCCTGCGGCCGCCGAACGTGTTCTCGCCGAGTTGCAGACCCTTGATCCGCCCGGTGTCTTTGCTCGCAGCCTGGCCGAATGCCTGTCGATCCAGCTGAAGCAGAAGGACCGCTTCGATCCCGCCATGCAGGCCCTCGTCTCCAACCTCGAATTGCTGGCACGGCGCGACTTCGCGACGCTCAAGCGGCTTTGCGGCGTGGACGAGGAAGACCTGCTTGATATGCTCGCAGAGATTCGCCAGCTGAACCCGAAACCCGGCAGCGGCTTTGAAACCAGCGTTTCCGAAGCGATCATGCCGGATGTCGTCGTACGTTCGTCATCAGATGGGAGCTGGCTGGTGGAGTTGAACCCTGACACGCTCCCGCGCGTGCTCGTCAATCAGTCCTATTTCGCCCATGTCTCAAAGAACGGCGGTGACTACACGTTTCTGTCCGAATGCCTTCAGAGCGCCAACTGGCTCACCCGCAGCCTCGATCAGCGTGCGAAGACGATCATGAAAGTCGCAAGCGAGATTGTCCGCCAGCAGGATGCCTTCCTGATGCATGGCGTCGATCACCTGCGCCCGCTGAATCTGAAGACAGTTGCCGATGCCATCAAGATGCATGAGTCGACCGTCAGCCGCGTCACCTCGAACAAGTACATTCTGACGCCGCGCGGCCTCTTCGAACTCAAATATTTCTTCACGGTGTCGATCAGTGCGGTGGAGGGCGGCGATAGTCATTCGGCTGAGGCCGTTCGCCACAGGATACGCTCCCTGATCATGCAGGAAAGCACGGATGCGGTCCTCTCCGACGATGATATTGTCGACATGCTAAAGAAGGATGGCATTGATCTGGCTCGCCGTACGGTTGCAAAATACCGCGAGGCGATGAATATCGCGTCCTCCGTTCAGCGGCGGCGGGAAAAGCGGGCATTGGCGAAGGTTGCGGGCTTTTGAAAGTCCAGCTAAATCAACCCTTGCCTGCATATCCCAATCAGCGCGGCGGCACACCCGTTGACATTTCGGCAGTCTGCCGCTAGAAGCCCGCCGCAGTTGGCGCTGCAAACAGCGTTTGGACTTATCCCCATCATCCTCAGGGCGATTGAAGCACACGACTTAAGCCGATATTGCTTGAGTTTGCGTGAAGTGCTTGGATGAGGTCTGGCCTTGGCGTAAACTGGTACCGCAAACCACTATAAGAAGGGAAACTCCATGAGTGTGCGTGTATCCGGTAAACATATGGAAATTGGGGACTCGTTCCGTCAAAGGATCGAGGACCAAATGGACATGGCCATCACGAAATACTTCGACGGGGGATATTCCGGCCAGGTGATTGTGGAGAAATCGAGTTCGCGGTTCTCTGCGGATTGCAAGCTCCATCTTGATAGCGGGGTGGTGCTGCATGCGGCAGGCGAAGCGATGGATCCGCAGCTTGCATTCGATGCCGCTTCGGAGCGCATCGAAAAGCGTCTCCGCCGCTACAAGCGCAAGCTCAAGGATCATCATGCCGGAAACCATCTGAACGGTACGGAAGTCGCCTATACGGTCATGGACGCTGTCCCGGATCATGAAGACGAGGTCCCCGACGATTTCGCCCCGGTAATTGTTGCCGAGAGCACGAAGCAGTTGAAGACCATGTCCGTTGCGACCGCCGTCATGGCGCTCGATATGACGGATGAGCCACTGCTTTTGTTCCGCAGCCCGGGCAAGGAACATTTGAACATCGTTTACCGCAGGCATGACGGTAATATTGGCTGGATCGACGCCGCCAATATCAAGAGCTGACATCCGGGCGATGAGCGGTAGCCACGCCGCTCTCCCAATCATCCGGTTTCGGCGACAGAAGGAAAAAGAAATGGCATTGGCAGATCTGCTGCACCAAGATGCGATCATTCCCGCCCTAAAGGTAAATTCGAAGAAACAGTTGCTTCAGGAGTTGGCGGCAAAGGCCTCCAAGATCACCGGCCTTTCCGAGCGGGAAATTTTCGACGTCGTTCTGCAGCGCGAGCGTCTCGGCTCGACGGGCGTCGGCAATGGCATCGCCATTCCGCACGGCAAGCTCGCAAGTGTCCGCTCGATTGTCGGCGTCTTCGCACGGCTGGAAAGTCCGGTCGATTTCGAAGCGCTGGACGACCAGCCGGTCGACCTGGTGTTTCTGCTTCTCGCTCCGGAAGGGGCGGGTGCCGACCATCTGAAGGCGTTGTCGCGCATTGCGCGCGTGCTTCGCGATCACGATCTCGTCGCGAAGCTGCGTGCCACAGATTCCGCATCGGCGATCTACGCTTTCCTCAATGAAGAGCAAGCATCGAACGCTGCCTGAGCGGTAGACGATCATCTAAAATGAAAGAGGCTCCCGGTTGTCGGACGCCTCTTTTCATGTGTGAAGACGTGTGCCTCAAAACTCTTCCCAGTTGTCCTGAACAACGGCGGCCGAACTGTGCGACTGTGGCGCAGGGCGGCGCGAGGCGGGAGCCGGGGGACGGTAGGCCGGCGTCGGGGTGCGCATCTGCTGCGCCGTCGAGCGCAGCGCCGTGGCGTTGCCCTGTGCGGACACACGGAAGCGAAGGACGAGGGCTTTCAGCGTCTGTGCCTCGTCGTTCAGCGCAACACTGGCTGCTGTCGCCTCTTCCACCATTGCCGCATTCTGTTGGGTCACCTGGTCCATCTGGTTCATGGCCTGGTTAATTTCCTTGAGGCCGATCGCCTGTTCGCTCGCGGAGGCCGAGATCTGGCGGATGAGACCGTTGATGCCCATCACCTGCTCGGCGATCTTATGCAGCGTACCGCCAGCGCGGCCGACGAGATCGACGCCTTCCTTGACCTGGATGGCCGAGGTGTTGATGAGCGTCTTGATCTCCTTGGCTGCAGTTGCAGAGCGTTGAGCCAGCTCACGGACTTCCTGAGCAACGACAGCGAAGCCCTTGCCCGCTTCACCAGCGCGCGCTGCCTCGACGCCGGCATTGAGTGCCAGCAGGTTCGTCTGGAAAGCGATTTCGTCGATGACGCCGATGATGCGCGAGACTTCCGTCGATGACTGTTCGATGCCGTGCATGGAGGCGATTGCTTTCTGTACGACCTCGCCGGATTTTTCCGCATCTTCACAGGCGAGATTGACGTTTTCTGCAGCCGTGCGGGCATTCTCGGCACTTGAATTGACCTGAGCGGTCAGCTCGTTGAGCGCGGCGGCGGTTTCTTCCAGGCTTGCCGCCTGCTGTTCCGTGCGCTTGGCAAGGTCCGAGGCGCTGTTGCTGATTTCGCTGGTGCCGGAGCCAATGTTCACGACGCTGAGGTTCATCGTGTTGATCGTCTCTTCAAGGCTCGCAAGCGCAGCGTTGAAATCCTGCTTCAGCTTGGCGTATTCGCCGGGGAACTCCTCCGTGAGGCGATGACCGAGGTTGCCCTGCGATAGTTCTGAGAGCCCGGCACCGACGATGGAAACGATCTGGCGTTGCAGCGCGACAGACGCCTGCCGCTCGCTTTCCGAGCGGCTGCGTTCGGCTTCAGCGGCACTGCGCTGATTGTCGGCCTCTGCCTCGAGCCGTTGCGTATCGGCAAGCGTAAACCGGAATCCTTCGAGGGCCTTGGCGACGGAACCGATCTCGTCTGCGCGCTCCTGGCCGGTGACCGGCTCTTCGTACTTGCCGTCGCTGAGTGCCTTGACACTTGCAACGAGCAAGCCGAGAGGCTTTTGCACCAAGGAGCGGACGGCAAAATAGAGAGCCAGCATGACGGCACCAAGGACAACAATGCCACCGGCGATCATCATGAAGGTTTGATCTCGCACCGGTGCATTGATGGCGCTGTGGGGAACATCGACGAGTACGACCCAGGTGGCATGAAGATCCGGTACGGCAAACGGATAAACGACGCGATCGAAGGGTTCATGGCCATCAAAGTTGAGGTTGCGAACCACACTCGGGGTCATCGAGGCTAGCGCTGTCTTAACTTCGGCCGCGGCTTCGCCGTTGCCGTAGGGTTTCGACATCAGTTCTTTCGTCGGCGCCACGATCCAGTTGCCGTTTTGCGCAACGAGAGTGACACGGCCCGAACCGAAGGGTTGCAATGCCTGCAGTTTGTCGGTGAGGGACTTGAGCGAGATGTCGACGCCTTCGACACCAATCATCTTGCCGCCGGACATGACCGGATAGGCGATGGAAGTCAGCAACGTCGGAACGTCGGTGCCTTCGGCAAGATAGGGTGAGGTGATGGCGCCCTTGCCGGTGTCGGCGGCAAGTTTCCACCATTCGGCGGTATAGTCGTTGTCGAAGGTCGAAAACTGGATGGCGCCATCCCTCGTCTTCGACCAGTAGGGCGTAAAGGCGCCGTTCTTGTTCGTGCCCTCATCGAGTTTGTCGGCGATCTCGGCTGTTTTGCCGTCAAAGGCGCCGAGCTGTTCGCAGAACCAGCTTCCGAAGGCAAAGGCATTCTGCTCGAGGTTGGCCTTCAGGATGTTAATGATGCCCTTGCGGTCGAAGGTCATGCCTTCGTGACCGCGGCCGAGGACGCCCGACATCGAGCGCGCGGCACTCGCCAGCTCGCCGACATTCGCGGCGATCTCGTTGGCGATTGATTTCGCTTCGAGGTTGGCTTGGTCCATCGTCAACGCATGAACGCGATCGCGGGTCTGGCCAATCAGGAAGAAGTTGGAAACCAGTAGGACAAGCGCGATGGCCGCGCCTGTAATGAGGATGAGCTTTGCGGCAAGCGACTTCATGCGGAAGATGGACATGGGTTCCTCGGCAGGGACGACGCACCGGAGTCGCATTCTCCGGCACGGGGAGGAAATGCCGCGCCGTCATGGAGCAGCCGTGACGTTGCCGGGGCCTTTTAAGAAAAGCCTGGCGATCAAAAGAAAGATCGCCGGAGATCTCTTAAATTTGAATGAAACTATACCGATTCATTCCGCTAATATGTTGAGTTGATTCATATTTCTTCGAGTGTCCGGTCAAAATAGACAAGACTATATCTTGTTTGCGACTTCGGCGGACAAGGGAATGGATGGCTGTGCTCCGGCCTTGAGGCAGGCAAGCGAGCCGGCGACGGCGGCCCGGCGCAGCGAAGCCTCGAAATCGAGGCCTTCATCGAGGCTTGCGGCAAAGTAGCCGCAGAATGTATCGCCCGCCCCGACGGTATCCACCGGCTCGATCTTCAGTCCTTTCGCTCGTGTAATGACGCCATCCCGGATTGCGATCACACCGTCGGCGCCGAGCGTCACGATCAACGTCTGCCCAGTCTCTCCATGCAGGCGTCTCAACGCCGTTTCGCGATCAGCCGGGTTCATGTTGTCCTGGCCAGCAAGCAGCTCGAACTCCGTCTCGTTGGCAATGACGATATCGGCGAGACGTCCAAGCCGCGGGGCGTCCGCAATGAGCGGGGCGAGGTTGAGGACGGTCGTGACGCCCTTGACCTTGGCTGCGGTCAGCGCGCGCTCGACTGCCGGGGCGGGCACCTCGAACTGCAGCATCAGGGTATCGCCCTTGCTCATGGAGCCGATCGCCGCATCGGCATCCTCGGCCGCGATGGTCCCGTTTGCGCCCGGCACGACGGCGATCATGTTCTCGCCGTCTCCACCAACAAGGATCAGCGCCGTACCGGTGGGTCCATCGACATGCTTGACGCCTGCAAGGTGGATGCCCGCCTGATCGAGAAGCGTCAGCGCCGGTGCAGCGAATTCATCCTTGCCGACTGCGCCCACCATATGGACCACGCAGCCGGCGCGTCGCGCGGCTAATGCCTGGTTGGCTCCCTTGCCGCCCGCCGCCGTTGCAAAACCGTTGCCGGCCACCGTTTCGCCAGGCTTTGGCAGGCGATCGGTCGTGGCGATGAGGTCCATGTTGATAGAGCCGAAAACGGTGATCATAAAGGGTGTCCTGTCATGCTTCTTATGGCGACGGACACTGCCCGATGGGCTCACTCTTCGTCAACCACCCTGAGTTTGAGAAGGCCGGTGCGGCTTTCGACCGACTTCGCCGGAGGTCCGCTTTCACGTTCCTCCTTGAGCGCTTCTGCGCCCTCGAATTCCAGCGCTTCGATTTTTGCGCCGCGTTTGGAGAGTTTGTCAGTGGACGTGATGATCTGATCAACATCCCGCTGTGCCTGGGAAAAATGCGTCTGCAGTTTGCGCACGCGTTCATCGAGCCGCCCGAGATCATCCATCAGGATCGCTACCTCGCCCTGGATGACGTGCGCCTGCGCCTGCATGCGCTGATCCTTCAAAACGGCCTGGATGACCTGGATCGACAGCATCAGCAGCGAAGGCGAAACAATGACGATTCGGGAACGATGCGCTTTGTGGACGACCGGCTCGAAATTCTCATGAATTTCAGCGAAGATCGATTCCGAAGGAACGAAGAGAAAAGCCGTATCCTGCGTCTCACCCTGGATAAGATACTTCTCCGATATATCGCGGACATGGATTTCCATATCGCGGCGGAATTGCTGCGAGGCAAGCTTGGTTGCGTCCGGCGTGCCCGCGTCGCGAATGGCATTCCAGGCTTCGAGAGGAAACTTGGCATCGATGACGAGCGGCGGTGCACCGTTCGGCATGCGCACGGTGCAGTCCGGCCGCGAGCCGTTGGAAAGCGTTTGCTGGAAAGCATAGGCGCCCATCGGCAGACCGTCGGCGACGATGGTCTCCATACGCGACTGGCCGAAGGCGCCGCGCGTTTGCTTGTTGGAGAGGATAGCCTGAAGCCCGACGACATCCTTCGCCAGCGTCTGGATATTGTTCTGCGCTGCATCGATGACAGCGAGCCGCTCCTGCAGGCGCTGAAGGTTCTCATGCGTCGATTTCGTCTGTTCGCTGATCGTCGTGCTGACACGCTGCGACATGCCATCGAGGCGCTGACCGATCGCCTGGTTGAGTTCGGCCTGACGCGTTCCGAAGACCTCAGCCATGATCGAAATGCGTCCCTGCATCTCGGCCTGAATCTTCAGGAGCTCGGCCATCCGGGCATCGGCTTCCGCGGCCCGGATCGCTGCCTCCTCATCCTGTTCGCGCCGCAGGTTGCTGTTCCTGACCAGCAGGAACACGAGCACCACGACAACGACAGCGACAGCGCCCCCGGCAAGCGCGAGGATGGTCGGGCTGAGCCCGGCGATCGAAATTGTCAGCGATTCGGTAACATTGTTCATTCGCGCACAATAACAAACCCGCCGGCGATGGCTAGATCAAAACGTGAACAAATCCACAGCGCGATTTCGTGGGCAAAGTGCCGCCGCACTACGGCACGAAGCGCCTGAAGATCGCCGCCCGAATTTAACGAATACTCAACTATATTTTCGAATTGTCGTTTCCGAAGAGACCTCTATCGCACCATGCGCCAGGACAGAAATACAGTATGACCGCTCAGCAATTCGAAAACGCACTCAAGCAGCGCCTTGATTTCATCGAACTCGACAGCGAGGCGAGAAAGACGATACGCGAACTGCGCCCGGTCATCGGCGAACTGATCGGCGGCGCGCTGGACAAGTTTTATGGCAAGATCGCCAGGACGCCCGCTGTGGCCGGCTTCTTTTCCGACAAGACGCATGTCGGCCACGCCAAGAAACGCCAGGAGGATCACTGGGCGAACCTTGCCGGCGGCAATTTCGACGAGAGCTACGTGAACGGCGTCACCGCCGTCGGCAGGGCGCATGCCCGCATTGGCCTTGAACCGCGCTGGTATATCGGCGGTTATGCGATCGTCATGGCAGAACTTGTCAAAGGCATCATGGAAAAGCAGTGGCCGTCACGTTTCGGCCATCAAAAGGGCAAGGCGCTTGCCGAGAAGCTCGCCTCGGTCATCAAGGCCAGTATGCTCGACATGGACTATTCAATTTCTGTCTATCTCGATGCGCTGGAAGAGAAGCGGCGCAAGCATGAAGAGGAGCGTGCCAAGGCGGAAGCGGATCAGGCGATTGCACTCGAGCATCTGCGTCGCGGATTGGAAGCTCTTTCAAAGGGCGATCTCGAAGCAACGCTGCCGGCGGACCTGCCGGGCAATTTCCGCCACATGGCGGAGGACTATAACCGCGCCGTGGCGGCCCTTCGCGCCTCGTTCGCATCGGTGCGCAGCAGTTCCGGCGAAATTTTAAGCGGCACCGACGAAATTTCCAAGGCGACCGACGATCTGGCGATGCGCACGGCGCAACAGGCGGCCGGCATTGAGGAGAGCTCTGCTGCGCTCCAGCAGCTCTCCGTCAGCGTTGGCCAGACCGCAGCAAATGCCGAGAAGGCATCCGGTGCGGTGCGCGAGACGCAGGAGAAGGCGAAGAATTCAGGTGAACTCGTGACAAGCGCGGTGTCGGCCATGGCGGGTATCGAGAAGTCGTCCGCCGAGATAGCCAAGATCATCGGCGTCATTGACGAAATCGCCTTCCAGACGAACCTTCTGGCACTTAACGCGGGCGTCGAGGCCGCGCGTGCCGGCGAGGCGGGCAAGGGCTTTGCAGTCGTCGCACAGGAAGTGCGCCAGCTCGCGCAGCGCACTGCCGATGCAGCCAAGGAGATCAAGAATCTGATCTCGGAAAGTTCCATGCAGGTGAATGAGGGCGTCGGCATCGTCAGCAGTACCGGCGAGGCACTTAGCGATATGATCAGCCGTATCGACATCATCAACCGCTTCGTCGCCGATATCGCAGCGGCAGCGCGTGATCAGGCGACAGGGGTAAACGAAGTCAGCATTGCGATCCGCAACATGGACACGATCACGCAGCAGAACTCAAGCATGGTAGAACATACCTCGGCAGAGAGCCGTCACTTGCGCGCGGAGGTGGATAACCTCGTGGCGCTGCTGCAGCACTTCAATATCGGCTCGCAGGAGCGTCTGGCGCCGGCCTCCCGCCGCGCGGCCTGACCGAATGCCGCAAATTCCGCAGGGCTGCGCAAAAAAGCACTTTCCGGAGTTTCAGGATAATTCCCTAGCTGGAAAAGATAGGTTATGGGAACGCGATGACCATCAAGCCACTTATCATTCTTCCAGATCCCGTCCTCCGCCAGGTTTCCAAACCGATCGAGCGGGTCGATGCCGATCTCAAGCGTCTTGCCGACGATATGCTGGAAACGATGTATGACGCACCGGGCATTGGCCTGGCCGCAATCCAGGTCGGCGTGCCGCGCCGGATACTGGTGATCGACGTTTCGCGGGAGGGCGAGGAAAAGCAGCCGCAGGTCTTTATCAATCCGAAGATCGTCAAATCTTCCGACGAGCGATCGGTCTACGAAGAGGGCTGCCTTTCCATTCCGGACTATTATGCCGAGGTCGAGCGTCCGGCGACCGTCAGCGTCGAATATCTCGACCGTGACGGCAAGGCGCAGACCGTTGAGGCCGACGGCCTCCTCGCCACTTGCCTTCAGCACGAGATCGACCATCTGAACGGCGTACTCTTCATCGATTATATTTCGCGGCTGAAGCGGGAAATGGTGATCAAGAAGTTCACGAAGGCGGCGAAGTCGGCGAAGGCTCTCTGAGTTGCGTTGAAACCATGGACGCAGCGCATATGAAATCGCTGATCATCATGGAGCAGTCTTACGCTGCCGAAGATACTCGCCCTTGATCACCATGCCGCGATTGCAACGGGCCGTCTGCGGACAAAGCGTGAGAGCATGGGGCGGCCGAAAGATCCAGGACGCTAGGATTACCGCCATCTGCCTCGCTCACGGCGCGACGCTGGCGACACGCGAAATAAAAGATTTCGAAGGGCTTGATCTCAGGCTCGTAAACCCGTTTGAAGACGGCTGATCCTAAACCTGGCGAGAGAGAATGTCGTTTCGCATCATTTTCATGGGAACGCCGGAGTTCTCGGTTCCGACCCTGCGCACGCTGGTGGATGCGGGGCATCAGATTGTTGCGGTCTATACGCAGCCGCCGCGGCCGGGCGGACGGCGCGGTCTCGACCTGCAGAAGTCGCCGGTGCATCGAGCCGCCGAACTGCTCGGCCTGCCCGTCTTCACGCCGGTCAATTTCAAGGAACCGGAAGAACGGGAGCGCTTCCGGGCGCTCAACGCGGATGTGGCGGTTGTCGTTGCCTATGGACTGCTGCTGCCGGAGGCGATTTTGAACGGAACGCGCAACGGCTGCTACAATGGCCATGCCTCGCTGCTGCCGCGCTGGCGCGGCGCAGCACCCATCCACAGAGCGATCATGGCAGGCGACGAAAAGTCCGGCATGATGGTGATGAAGATGGACAAGGGGCTGGATACCGGCCCCATCGCGTTGACCCGCGAGGTCGAGATCGGCCCGAACATGACGGCCGGCGAGTTGCACGACAAACTGATGCATGTTGGCGCCAAGGCGATCGGCGAAGCGATGGTAAAGCTCGAAATGGGTGACCTGCCGCTGACGCCGCAGCCGCAAGAGGGCGTCCTTTATGCCGCGAAGATCGACAAGGGCGAGACGCGGATCGATTTCGGCAGGGATGCAAGGGACGTTCACAATCATATCCGCGGACTTTCGCCGTTTCCGGGCGCCTGGGTCGAAGTCGAGATTGGCGGCAAGCCGGAGCGGGTGAAGGTGCTGGGTTCGGAACTTGCGGACGGGCACGGTCCGGCCGGCGAAGTGCTGACGGATGAACTGGTTATCGCCTGCGCATTTGGAGCGGTTCGGCTGACCAGATTGCAGAAGGCCGGTGGCAAGCCGCTTGCGGCGGCGGATTTCCTGCGCGGCACGCCGCTTGCGCACGGCACGAGACTCGCCTGATGCCGCGCTACCGGATGACCGTCGAATATGACGGCGGACCCTATGTCGGCTGGCAGCGTCAGGAAAACGGTCCCTCCGTGCAGGGGGCGATCGAAGC
This sequence comes from Rhizobium sp. 007, assembly GCF_015353075.1. Taxonomy (NCBI): domain Bacteria; kingdom Pseudomonadati; phylum Pseudomonadota; class Alphaproteobacteria; order Hyphomicrobiales; family Rhizobiaceae; genus Rhizobium; species Rhizobium sp. 007. The sequence goes on from NZ_CP064187.1 coordinate 63,757, forward strand.
TGCGATCCTGTCGTTAAGCGGCGAGACGGTGTCGATCCGTGGCGCCGGGCGTACCGATTCCGGCGTACATGCGATGGGTCAAGTGATCCATGCCGATCTTTCAAAGGAATGGTCGGTGTTCAAGTTGCAGAACGCGCTGAATGCGCATCTGAAGCTGGCGGGCGAGCGCGTGTCCATTTTGGAGGTGCAGGTGGTTGGCGAGTTCTTCGATGCCCGCTTCTCCGCCGAGCGGCGGCACTATCTCTACCGCATCATCAACCGCCGGGCGCCGCTGGCGCTCGAGGCGGGCAAGGCCTGGTGGGTGCCGAAGGTGCTCGATCATGAGGTGATGCATCAGGCCGCCCAGATCCTCGTCGGCAGGCATGACTTTTCCACCTTCCGTTCCGCGCATTGCCAGGCAAACAGCCCGGTCCGCACACTCGACCGGCTCGACGTGACGCGGAACGGCGAGCTCATCGAAATCCGCGCAACGGCACAGAGTTTCCTGCACAATCAGATCCGCTCCTTTGCCGGAACGCTGAAGCTTGCAGGAGAAGGAAAATGGACGCCGGAGGATGTGCGTGCTGCGCTTAAGGCGCGTGACCGCAAGGCCTGCGGTCCAGTTGCTCCGCCCGAAGGACTTTATTTCATGCAGGTCGATTATCCGGCAGTGATCACCGATCGGCGCAAGCGGACGCAAGAGAATGGCGATGACGATCTGTCATGACCCCGCCCATGCCAGACCGTTGATCTAAACCGGATAAATGCCGAGGAAGCGCTGGAGATATTCGGCGAGGATCATGGTCGGCACCAGCAGTGCCAGCGTCAGCGCCCCGGCCATCAGCCCGTGGCCGTGAAAGATCATCCGCAAAATCCTTGCAAGCATGAAGACCTGCGCCATCATGAAGACCAGAAGCAGGATCGACACGACGCTGATGGCGCCGGGAATGAAGAAGACCAGCGCCAGCAGCAGGCCGTTGATGTAGGAAAGCGGCACGCCGAGCCAGTTGATGCTGACGACCACGGCGGCAAAGCGATCACCCATGCGGAAGGCAAACAGCAACAGTCCTGCAAACACCAACGGCACGAACCAATTGGCGATTTCGACCAGGCCCAAACGGAAATAGAAGGGAAGGCCGACTTCGACATGCGGCGGCATCGACTGCAGGAAGGCCTGACGCCACCAGAGCCACGAAATGCCCATCGGCGGCAGGCACCAGGCCATCGCCCAGAAGGAGCGGTTGACGCCGCGGTCCGACATATCGAGAAACCGGAAGCCCCGCGTGTCCATGCGGATCAGCAGCCACAAACCCGACAGATAGTATTGAACCTCCCTAAGCCCCGGCATTTGCGAACCATCGCTCGATGAAGGTTTCGTAGATCTGCGTCAGCGTTTCGAGATCGGAAACAGCAACGCGTTCGTCGACCATGTGCATGGTCTGTCCGACGAGCCCGAATTCGACGACCGGGCAATAGTCCTTGATGAAACGCGCATCCGACGTTCCGCCGGTGGTCGAAAGCTTCGGCGCCTTGCTGGCAATGCTCTCGACGGCAGAGGAAAGTGATGCAATCAGTGCGTTGTTACGGGTGAGGAAGACCTGGCTCGGACGATCGGCCCAGGCAATGTCATATCTTACCGCCTCGCGGCCGGGGCGCAGGGCGCCATTCTTGGCGGCCGCTTCAAGACGGCGGAGGATTTCGGCCTGCAGCGTGTCGACCGTCCAGGTGTCGTTGAAGCGGATGTTGAAGCTTGCGGCGGCCTTCGCCGGAATGACGTTGGTGGCCGGATTGCCGACATCGATGGTCGTCACCTCGAGGTTCGACGGCTGGAAGTTTTCGGTTCCATTGTCGAATGGGGGATCCATCAGCGCGCTCGTGAGCTGCAGCATGCCGCGCACCGGATTATCCGCCAGATGCGGATAGGCGGCGTGGCCCTGAACGCCGTGGACAGTGATCCTGCCGGAGAGCGAACCGCGGCGGCCGATCTTGATCATGTCGCCGAGCGCATCCGGATTGGTCGGCTCGCCGACGAGGCAGGCATCCCAGCGCTCGCCGCGTTCTGCCGCCCATTGCAGGAGCTTGATCGTGCCGTTGATGGCGGGGCCTTCCTCGTCGCCGGTGATCAGCAAGGAAATCGAGCCCTTCGGATTGCCGTGTTTTTCGACGTACCGGGAAACGGCTGCCACGAAGCATGCGATCCCGCCCTTCATGTCGACCGCACCACGACCGAAGAGTTCGCCGCCTGAAATTTCCGCGGCGAAGGGGGGATGCGTCCAGGCGGCTTCGTCGCCAACCGGCACGACGTCCGTGTGTCCCGCAAACATGAGGTGCGGGCCATCACTGCCCAGGCGGGCGTAGAGGTTTTCGATGTCGGGCGTGCCGGCTTCCGTCGCCTTCACCTTGTCCACCTTAAAGCCCAGCGGCGAAATCATGGCGTCGAGCGCAGAAAGTGCGCCGCCTTCGGCAGGCGTCACGGAGGGGCAGCGGATGAGCGTCTGGAGATTGGCGACGGGATCGGTGGCGGTCATGAGGGTCGAATTATCCGGCGGGAATGGCAAAGACATGGCAAGGCGGCGAACCGCCTCGCTGAAAACAACGCCGTTTGTTTACCGGATCGGAATCCGGCTGTCACTGAAAGCTTAGTCGCGCAGCAATTCATTGATGCCGGTCTTCGACCGGGTCTGCTCGTCGACGCGCTTGACGATGACGGCGCAATAGAGATGCGGTGCCGGTTGGCCGTTTGCCATGGTCTTGTTGCCGCTCGACATCGAACCGGCAACGACAACGGAGTAGGGCGGCACTTCGCCATACATGACGTCGCCGGTGGCGCGATCGACGATCTTGGTTGACTTGCCGATATAGACGCCCATGCCCAGAACTGAACCCTCGCGGATGATGCAGCCTTCGACGACTTCCGAGCGGGCGCCGATGAAGCAGTTGTCTTCGATGATCGTCGGGCCGGCCTGCATCGGTTCCAGCACGCCGCCGATGCCGACGCCGCCGGAAAGATGCACATGCTTGCCGATCTGTGCGCAGGAGCCGACCGTCGCCCAGGTGTCGACCATCGTGCCTTCACCGACATAGGCACCGAGATTGACGAAGGAAGGCATCAGCACGACGTTCTTGGCGATATAGGCCGAGCGGCGGACGACGCAGTTCGGAACGGCCCGGAAGCCCGCGGCGCGATACTGGTTCTCGCCCCAGCCTTCGAACTTGGAAGGCACCTTGTCCCACCAGGTGGAATTGCCGGAGCCGCCCTTGACGACTTCCATGTCGTTCAGGCGGAAGGAAAGCAGTACGGCTTTCTTGAGCCACTGATTGACCGTCCAGACGCCATCGGCGCCGCGCTCGGCGACGCGAGCCTTGCCACCGTCGAGAAGCTCGAGCGCTGCTTCCACGGCTTCGCGAACTTCGCCTTTCGTCGACGCGTTCACGTTGTCGCGGTTGTCGAAGGCAGCTTCGATGGTCTTTTCGAGGGATGCGAGGTCGGTTGCGCTCATGAGAATTCCTTAAACTTCGAGCTTTATCCTGAAGACTAAGAAGTCTCCGGGAATTGTGATCGGCGGGATGCGATCTGCTCTATCGCATGAGCGGCTAAAATGGAATGATTTTTCGAACGAGATCGTTTCTGTATTCAAGGTGTTATAGACAGACCCGGCAAGTGTTGCCGGCATTTTTGAAGGGCATTCTGAAATGGCGAAGGGAAAAAACGGCAAGCTCAGGCGCAAGGACGGAGTCTGGGCTCCGCTGAAGTCGAGCGAGATCGACAGGCATCGCGCACTCGCCGTGCCGAAGACGCCGCAAACGCTTTCTCCTTCCTACCGCCTGGCCTATGCCGACGACGACTTTCTCTGCCGCGAGGAACTGCGGCCGATCCGTCTCCAGCTTGAACTTTTGAAGGTCGAGATGATGTTGACGGAACGCGGCATCAAATCCACCGTCGTCATGTTCGGCGGCGCGCGTATTCCGGCCCCCGGTCAGAGCGCATGGGCAGCCCGCAACGACATGCAGCGCGCCAATCTGGAGGCGGCGTCCATCTATTATGACGAAGCGCGCAAGTTCGCCCGGCTCTGCTCGAAATATTCCGCTGGTTTCGATTTCCATGAATATGTGATCGTCACCGGTGGCGGCCCGGGCGTCATGGAGGCGGGCAACCGCGGAGCAGCCGACGAAGGCGCGCCCTCGATCGGCCTCAATATCGTGCTGCCTCACGAGCAGGCCCCGAACGCCTATGTGACGCCGGAGCTCAGCTTCAACTTCCACTACTTCGCGATCCGCAAGATGCATTTCATGGTACGCGCGAAAGCGATTGCGGTGTTCCCGGGCGGCTTTGGAACCCTCGACGAATTCTTCGAATGCCTGACGTTGATCCAGACGGGACGCATGGAAAAGATGCCGCTCATTCTCTTCGGCGAGAAGTTCTGGCGAAGCATCGTCAATTTCGACGCACTTGCCGAATTCGGGACGATCGCGCCTGACGACGTGACGCTGATCAGCTTCGTCGATACGGCAGATGCCGCCTGGAAGATCATCCAGGATTTCTATGAGCATCAGGAATAGAAAACCGGCCACGATGTGCGACGGCCTCAATAGCGGTAAGTCCGTGCTTACAGGAACGGCCGATTAGGCATGTCATCGATCGAGATCGCGCCGTCCTTGTTGCGATCCATGCGGATGAAAAACTTGTCGAAGGTTGCCTCGGCTTCCTGCTTGGAGATCTGGCCGTTCTCGTCGGTGTCCATGCGGCGCATCATCGACGTAAACATCATCCTGCCACCGTCGCGCATCCCCCAGCGCTTGTCGCCTGGGCCGCGATCGGCGCCGCCGCGGTCATGCTCGGCGCGCTTCGGTATCTTCGGCTGGCCACCGTTGTCGGCCGTCTGCGGAGCGTTAGGCACCGCGTCGTCATTGGCACCCAATTGGTCATCCGGTGCGTTGCGGTCCTCCATTTGGGCTTCATGGTGCTTGCGGATTTCGCCCGGTGTCAGCGCCCCGTCGTTGTTCGTATCGATCGCGGCAAAGACCTTCTCGATGCCGTCCTGGGCTTCCTGTTTGGAAATCTGGCCGTCCTTGTTGGTGTCGAACTGCTTCAACATGCGCACAAAGGCAACCTCGCGCATTGCTTCAGCGCGCATACCGTCGCCCGTCATCTGGCGCGGCGGTTGGCGGGCCCTGTCGCCTGGAGCGGCAAAACTGCCGTCGGCTGCAGCACCGATCATGACGGAGGAAAGTGCGATCAGTATCAGCTTGTTCCGAGACATCATATTTCCTTTCGGGTTCGCAATCTCGCTGGGGATCACGCTCGAAAGGTAGGACCGATGCGTCAATCTGACCAATTAAACATCGGCAAGTTGAATGAAATCTTGGTAATCTAGTCCACGACCCTTGCCAGAAACGCAGCCAGATCGTCGGTGACGAAATCGATATGGTCCTCGTCGCCGCTCGTTTGTTCCCACCATTCGACGACGGTTTCCTCAAGATTGTTCGGCACGAGCAGCACAGTCTGCATGCCGAGCGCCTTTGGAACCACAAGGTTGCGCGGCAGGTCCTCGAACATGGCCGCCTTGCCGGTTGCGACTCGTTTCAGTGCCATGAACTTGTCATAGGTAACCTGCGCCGGCTTCGGCACGAATTCGGCGGCGACGATGTCGAAGATGTCGTCGAAATGTTCGAGAATGCCGAGTGCACCGGCCGTCATTTCGGCATGTTTGACGCTGCCGTTGGTGAAGATGAACTTACGGCCCGGAAGTGCCTTGATCGCCGCACCCAATTCGGGCTGAGCCGTGAGGCTCGAATAGTCGATGGCATGGGCCTTTTCCAGAAAGTCGTTCGGGTCGACGCCGTGATGGATCATCAGACCCTGCAGGGTCGTGCCGTGATCGAGATAATATTGCTTCTGCAGCTTGCGCGCCTCGTCCCGCTCCATCTGGAGAAGCGCCGAGACATAGGCCGTCATGTTTTTGTCGATCTGCGCGAAGAGATTGACGTGATGCGGATAAAGCGTGTTGTCGAGGTCGAAGACCCATTCGGTCACATGCGCAAAATCGGCTTTGGTCGGAGTGCGATCTATCTTGGTCATGGCGGCGTTATGGCATGGGCCAAGCAAATTGCCGAACAAAAAAATAGACGCCCGATTTTCGACGGACGGAAAAGGGAAGGGATGATAAAAGGCTCTCATGCTTTTCGATCTTCCCAATGAAGACACGCTTTATGATGCGCTGATCGCCCGCAGCTCCGATTACGAGGGGCTTGCCTATGTCTGCGTGAGAACGACCGGCGTCTTCTGCCGGTTGACCTGCCCCGCACGCAAGCCGAAACGGGAGAACACGCTCTTTTACGATTCCATCGCCACCTGCATGCAGTCCGGCTTCCGGCCCTGCCGGCGCTGCAAGCCGCTGGAACAGGCGGGCAAGGAACCGATCGTCGACGAGCTGCTGGAAGCGCTCGACTGCGCTCCGGCGGCGCGCTGGACCGAGGATGATCTGGTCCGCAAGGGTTACGATCCCTCCACCGTGCGGCGCGCTTTCAAACGGTCGCTGGGCATGACATTCTTAGACATCGCCCGCTACCGCCGACTCGGCGAGGCAGCAAGGCAGCTTGCGAGCGGCGCCCGCGTCATCGATGTCCAGCTGGATGCAGGTTACGAGTCGGGCAGCGGGTTTCGCGCCGCGTTTCAGCGGTTGATCGGCAAGGCGCCTGCTATGTCGCAGAACCGCGAGCTGCTCTTCGCAGACTGGTTTGAAACGCCGCTCGGGCCGATGGTCGCGGTGGCCGATCAGACGCATCTGCATCTTCTGGAGTTCCACGATCGGAAGGCGCTTCAGGCTGAGCTGGAAAACCTGCAGCGCAAGACACGCTCCTTGGTTGCCGCCGGAAGAACGCCTGCGATCGAACAGATCGATGCCGAGCTGCGCGCCTATTTCGACGGTCAATCCGCGAACTTCAAAACCCCTTTGGCGCTCGGCAACAGCACCGCCTTCGAGCGGGCGGTCTGGGCGAAGCTTCGGGAAATACCTGTCGGAGAAAGACGCGCTTATGGTGATCTGGCCAGGGAAATGGAAAACCCGCAGCTGGTGCGCGCGGTCGGCCGCGCCAACGGCGCAAACCAGCTTGCCATCGTCATCCCCTGCCATCGCGTGGTTGGCGCAGACGGATCACTGACCGGTTATGGCGGCGGGCTCTGGCGCAAGCAATGGCTTTTGAGGCACGAAGGAAAAATGCGGCCCAAAGGGGCTGTTTGAGGAGGACGTTCCATGAACCAGGCGGAAAAGGCGAAGGCGTTCGGCGCATTGCATCAGAAGGGCAATCCGGTCGTCCTCTATAATATCTGGGATGCTGGCACGGGGAAGGCTGTCAGCGACGCAGGCGCCAAGGCACTGGCGACCGGCAGCTGGTCGGTTGCTGCGGCGCAAGGCTATGCGGACGGCGAAAAAATCCCGCTGGAAGCGCTTGTCGCAACGGTGCGGTCGATCACTGCGGCCAACGACTTGCCTCTCTCCGTCGATTTCGAGGGCGCCTATTCGACCGACAAAGCGGGAGCCGCTGCCAACGCCGCCAGGCTGATTGATGCAGGCGCCGTCGGCATCAATTTCGAGGACCAGGTGGTTGGCGGCAGCGGGCTGCATCCCATCGATAAGCAGGCCGCACGCATCCGCGCCATCCGCGAGATGGCCGAGGCTAAGGGCATTCCGTTCTTCATCAATGCCCGCACCGACCTGTTCCTCAAGTTCTCCGATCCCGACCGGCATGTGCCGCTGGTGGATGAGGCGATCGAGCGGGCAGCCGCCTATGCAGAGGCTGGCGCCAGCGGCTTTTTTGCGCCGGGATTGTCGAACCAGGACCTGATCCGCCGAGTGTGCGAAGCCGTTACGCTGCCGGTCAACATCATGATGCGGCAAGGCGTGCCGGATGTGAAGACGTTGGCAAAGCTCGGCGTCGGCCGTGTCAGTTATGGGCCGGGACCCTACCGCGCAATGATGGAAAAGCTGAAGGAGGCAGCCGAGGCGGTCTTCGCCGCCGCGGGCCAAGCTTGAATCACGGAACGATCAGCGTTCCGGCGCCGTGTTCGGTGAAGATTTCGAGCAGCACGGAATGGGCCGTCTTGCCGTTCAGGATGACGACGCCCTGGACGCCGGCCTTGATCGCGTCGATGCAGGTTTCGACCTTCGGGATCATGCCGCCGGAAATCGTGCCGTCGGCGATCAGCGCGTGCGCCTGCGAAACCGAGAGCTCCTTGATGAGGTTGCCCTGCTTGTCGAGCACGCCGGGAACGTCCGTCAGGAAGAGCAGGCGCGTGGCATTCAGTGCGCCAGCGATAGCGCCTGCGAAGGTGTCGGCATTGATGTTGTAGGTCGCGCCGTCGCGGCCGGGCGCGACCGGGGCGATGACCGGGATCATTTCCGAACGGGCGAGCAGGTCGAGCAGCGTACGGTCGACTTCGACGACCTCGCCGACGAAGCCGAGATCGAGCACGCGCTCGATGTTCGAATCCGGGTCCTTGATCTTCTTCTGCGCCTTTTCGGCAAAGACCATGTTGCCGTCCTTGCCGCAAAGCCCGATCGCCCATTCGCCCGTCTGGTTGATGAGTGCCACGATCTCCTTGTTGATGGAGCCGGCAAGCACCATCTCGACGATCTCGACGGTCTTGGCGTCGGTGACGCGAAGACCGCCTTCGAACTTCGATTCGATGCCCATCTTCGTCAACATCGCGCCGATCTGTGGACCGCCGCCGTGGACGACGATCGGATTGACGCCGGATTGCTTCAAAAGCGCAATGTCGCTGGCGAAGGCCTTGCCGAGCTCGGGATTGCCCATGGCATGGCCGCCGTATTTGACGACTATCGTCTTGTTCTCGTAACGCTGCATGAAAGGCAGCGCCTGTGCGAGAAGGCGTGCTTGGGTTTCGCTTTCGGACTGGTTCATGGCATACCCCGCAGAATAGATCGCGGCCTTTTATCTCAAGTTCTTGACAGATGGAATAATGCCCTGCGCATTAGTTGCTGTGCCTCTTGTCAATTTGAGCCGGCCGCCGTTTATTGGCATCGTGTCAAAGACAGATGGGCCGCGGCATGACGAGCGAGGAAATCGCGCAATTGATAGGCCGCATCGCCATGGCCGACCGGAAGGCTTTCGCCGATCTCTACAAGGCGACGAGCCCGAAACTTTTCTCCATATGCCTGCGTATCCTGAACGATCGTATTGAAGCCGAGGAGGCGTTGCAGGAGGTTTATACAAAGATCTGGCAGCGCTCCGGGGCCTTCGTGGCCAACCAGGGTACGCCGTCCTCCTGGCTCGCGGCGATTGCCCGCAACCAGGCGATCGATACGATGCGGGCGCGAAAGCCTGTCGCCGACGAGTTGAACGGTGAATACGATCTTCCCGATCCTGCCCTCGACCCGGAAAAGCAGGCCATGTTGTCTGATGAAGGAAGGCGGATTGACACCTGCATGGAAGAGTTGGAAGCTGATCGGGCGCAGGCGGTGAAGAAAGCCTATGTCGAAGGACTGAGCTATCAGGAACTTGCCGATCAGTTTGGCGTTCCGCTGAACACCATGCGGACATGGCTGCGGCGCAGCCTTTTGAAGCTGAGAGAGTGCATGGAGCGATGACATCGCCGGATCAAAGCAAGGGAGGCCGCTCCCGTGATGAAGTGCTCGCCGGCGAGTACGTGCTTGGTGTTCTTTCGTTTCAGGATCGCCGGGTGGTCGAGGAGCGCATGCGCCGGGACCGCCAGTTTGCCGCAATCGTCAGCCGCTGGGAAACGAACCTCTCTGCTTTCAACGACGAGTATGAAGTGGCCGCGAGCCCGGGCCGGGAGACCTTCAAGCAGATCGAGGCACGCCTTTTCGGCGAACCGGAGCTTTCGCGATCCTTTTCGCGCGGCCTTTGGAATTCCGCCGTCTTCTGGCGCTCGCTGACCTTCGCTTCTCTGGTCGTTGCGATCGGAGCTATAATTTTCGCCTCCGGCAACGTTCCACCGCCGAAAGGTCAATCGCAACTGGTTGCCGAATTGTCGTCCGCCGACAGCCAGGTCAATCTGCTTGCCTCTTACGACGTCCAAAGCGGCCGCCTCCGCATCGTTCCCGTTGCGGCGGGCGGGGCTGAGAAAAAATCACTGGAGCTCTGGCTGGTGCCGGGAAGCGGCACTCCAAAGTCGCTCGGCATTTTCCAGTCGGATGAAGATGGCGAGCTTGTCATTCCTGCCGATCTGCGCGGCGGCATTGCCGATGGTGCGACGCTCGCCGTCAGCCTCGAGCCTTTTGGCGGTTCGACGACCGGCGCACCGACAGGACCGGTTGTCGCCAGTGGCACCACGCATCGCCGCTAAAAAATTGTCTCTTCTGAAACTCTTTCTGCATCGCCTCGTACATCTCGGTGTCCGGGCGGGCCGAGGCATTCCGCACGCGAACCGGCGCCGGACGTGAGGAGGATGATCATGATGAAGCCAGCTTTGCGCACCATTGCGCTTGCCACTGCCGTATCCGCAATCGCTTTTGCTGTGCAGGCCGCCAACCCCATGGTGGGTGGCGCTCCGATGTTCCCGACGAAGAACATCATCGACAATGCCGTTAACTCGAAGGACCACACCACCCTGGTCGCGGCGGTGAAGGCCGGCGGGCTTGTCGGCACGCTCGAAGGCAAAGGTCCGTTCACGGTTTTCGCACCGACGAACGAGGCCTTCGCCGCCCTACCGAAGGGCACGGTCGAGACGCTTCTCAAGCCGGAAAACAAGGCCGCGCTCGTCAAGGTGCTGACCTGCCACGTGGTTGCAGCAGATGCGATGGCGAAGACCGTCGCCAAAATGATCAAGGACGATGGCGGCGAACACGACATCAAGACAGTGGGCGGCTGCGTGTTGAAAGCCAAGGAAAGCATGGGCAAGATCACGCTGACCGATGAAATGGGAGGCACGGCACGTGTGACGATCGCCGACGTCAAGCAGTCGAACGGCGTAATCCATGTCGTCGACAGGGTGCTTCTGCCTAAGACGTGATGGATCTAAGGACGAAGGGGGGAGGCGCCTCTGGTGCGCCTCCGTTCAATTCCAGTTTTTGATCTCGACCGTTTCGGCAATGGCTTGGCGCAACTCATCCAATCCCTCGCTCTTCTCGGAAGAAGTGGCAATAACGAATGGGAAGGCCGCCGGACGCTTTTTGATCTTCTCTGCCGTTTCCGCGAGCAGCTTGGCGACCGCGGGCGGCTTGATCTTGTCGGTTTTGGTGAGAACAATCTGGTAGGAAACGGCGGCCTTGTCGAGCAGGCTCAGAACGTCATCGTCGTTCTTCTTGATTCCATGGCGGCTGTCGATAAGCACGTAGACGCGCTTCAGCGTAGCGCGGCCGCGCAGATAATCGAACACGAGTTTCGTCCAGGCGTCGACCTGGTCTTTCGGCGCCTGCGCATAACCGTAGCCCGGCATATCGACGAGCGCCATCGGCGGCAGGTCGCCGCCTTCGCCGGAATAACCCTCGGGAACGAAGTAGTTCAGCTCCTGCGTCCGGCCCGGCGTATTCGAGGTACGCGCCAGTCCCTTATGTCCGACAAGCGCATTGATGAGCGACGACTTGCCGACATTCGAGCGCCCGGCGAACGCCACTTCCAGCGGCCCTTCCGGTGGCAGAAACTTCATGGAAGGCACACCGCGGATGAAGATCCACGGCCGCCCGAAGAGTGGCTTTTCGTTGTTTTGCGTCATTCCACTTTTCCAGCGCGTCCTAATCCATTGCGCATAAGGCATTCAGGTTTCGCATGATTTTGTCAACCAACGGTCCCTGATAGGCCCTCATTGAAAACAGGTTGCCGAAAAGAAAAAGCCCCGCCGAAGCGAGGCTCGCTCATTCACTTCGATGGCGCCGGTTTTCGCCGGAACAAGCCCTTGAGATTGTCGAAGAGCTCGATCTTCACACCGTGGCGGCGCATGATTACCCCCTGCTGAATAACGGAGAGCGTATTGTTCCAGGCCCAGTAGATGACGAGGCCGGCCGGGAAGCTTGCCAGCATGAAGGTAAAGACCAGCGGCATCCAGTTGAAGATCATCGCTTGCGTTGGGTCGGGCGGCGTCGGGTTCATGCGCATCTGCACGAACATCGTCACACCCATTATCAGTGGCCATACGCCGAGATGTAGGAGGGCGGGCGCTTCGAAGGGGAGCAGGCCGAAGAGGTTGACGATCGTGGTCGGATCGGGGGCCGAGAGGTCCTGAATCCAGCCGAAGAACGGCGCGTGCCGCATTTCGATCGTGATGTAGATGACCTTGTAGAGCGCGAAGAAGACCGGAATCTGCAGGGCGATCGGCCAGCAGCCGGCAATCGGATTGATCTTCTCTTCCTTGTAGAGCTGCATCATCGCCTGCTGCAGGCCCATTCGGTCGTCGCCGAATTTTGCTTTGAGCTCTTCCATCTTCGGCTGCACGCGCTTCATGTTCGCCATCGAGGCGTATTGCTTGCTGGCGAGCGGGAAGAACAGCCCCTTGACGACGATCGTCGTCATCAGGATCGCGACGCCGAAATTGCCGAAGTAGCGGAAGAAGAAATCCATCAGCTTGAACATCGGCTTGGTGATGAAATAGAACCAGCCCCAGTCGATCAGGCGGTCGAAGCGCGGGATCTGGTAAGAGGCCTCGTAGCCGTCGATGACCGGAACTTCCTTGGCGCCGGCAAAGACGAGGTTCTTGAGCTCGATCGACTGTCCGGGAGCAACCGTTACGGCGTCTTCCTTATAGTCGGCCTGATAGCGTGGCTGGCCATCGGTGAAATGCGAGAAGCGAGCCTCATAAGCCGATTTCTGCGGCGGCACGATCGTTGCGGCCCAGTACTTGTCGGTGATGCCAAGCCAGCCGCCGGTGGACTTGGCGGGCGTGACGGGTTCCTCCTCGACGGCAGAGTACTTGCTCTCGACCAGGCCGTCGCCAATGACGCCGATGAAGCCTTCGTGCAGGACGTAGACGGAGGGCGTCGTCGGCTTGTTGTAGCGGGTAACGCGCCCGTAGGACGAAATGGAAGCCGGAGTGCTTCCGCTGTTCGTCACCTTGTCCGTGACGGTGAACATGTAGCGGTCGTCGACCGAAATCGTACGCGCAAAGGTCAGGCCCTTGTCATTGGTATAGGTCAGCGTCACCGGTGACTTGTCGGTGAGCTTGGCGCCTTCCGGCGCCGTCCATACGGTCGACGGACCGGGAACTGCTCCGGTCTGATCGCTGCCGATATAGCCGAGTTCGGTGAAGTAGCCGTCCTTGGTGTCAGCCGGCGAGAAAAGCGTAATGATCGGGCTGCTCTTGTCGACCGTCTCGTGATAACCTTTGAGCTTCAGGTCGTCGAGGCGGGCACCTGCCAGGTTGACGGAGCCAGAGAGCGCTTCCGTGTCGATGGCGACGCGCGGCGCCTTTGCAAGCGCTTCCTCGCGCGTTGCGGTCGCGGCGGCCTGGCCGGTCGGCGCGGCGCCACTTGTCTGCGGTGCGGGCTGGCCGCCTGCAGCAGGAGCCTGTGTCTGCTCGCTCTGCTGCTGCGCTTTCTGGGCTTCCTGAGCCTTGCGCTGAGCCTCGATGCGCGGGTTCATGTAAAGAAACTGCCAGCCGAGAACGATCAGCACCGAGAGAGCGATCGCAATGAAATAATTGCGGTTGTTTTGCATCATACGTTCCTGGGGCGTCCGTCGGAGGATCGCCTGTGTTTCGGCTTGTTTTCGACGCGTGCCTTAAGCTCCGCGCTCAATTCCTTGAAGGACGCCGTCAGGCAGTCTCTTCGCGCGACAACCACATAGTCGTGTCCGGGCTGCATTGCAAACCCCACATGAAGCCGCACCGCCTCTTTGAGGCGGCGGCGCATGCGGTTCCGTTCGACCGCGTTGCCATGTTTTTTTGTGACGGTGAAGCCGACGCGCGCTTCGGTTTCGGGCTCTTTCCGGTCGAGAACCTCGAGCAGGAAGAGGCCACCCTTGCGCTTTTCGCCGTTGCGGACAGCAAGAAACTGCGGGCGGCTTTTCAACCGCCCTGCAGTGTTTTTTTCAGTGGTCGTCAATTCGCCCGCCATCTGTTATCGGGCAATCCGGCCTTAGGCCGAAAGACGCTTGCGGCCACGCGCGCGGCGGGCAACGATGACCTTGCGGCCGCCCTTGGTAGCCATACGCGCACGGAAACCGTGGCGGCGCTTGCGGACAAGCTTCGATGGTTGGTAGGTACGCTTCATTTATTTAAACACCGCGGAGTGCGGCCCTTCTTGAATTTGCATATTGCAAGGAGCGTTGTTTTTCGAACGGGCGAGGCCAAAGACCGAAGTGACCGAACGTGCGGCGGCTTATACGGATGAAGCCTCAAGAAGTCAATTATCGCCCGGTGATTCATCGGTCAGCCGTTTAGGACTGCAAAAATTCGCATTATGGTATTAACTATTGTGCTCAACACGTCGAAAGGTTGAATTTTGCTGATTTTGTCTTGATGGGTATGCCATCGGTGATATTTTTACTCAGGTTTATGCAATTTTTGCGAAGAATGCCGTCGATGGGCGGATAATATGGGTAATTTTTTGTAGTACTAAACCATCGCATTCGAAATGTAACATTAAGACATTTAGCCGATCTTCATTCTATCGGCTGGGAATGTGCTTTCCAGACTGTCGTTAGTCCCTCAGGAGGCATTCCGTTGAAAATCCGCGGCAAGATCAATTTGCTCGTTTCTGTTATGGCAGCTGTTGCCCTTGTTATTGGCGCAACCGCCCTTATTGCCATGAACGAGTACAACAACAAATTCAGCGCCTATAAGAGTGCCTCACAGCGTGCCTATGCTGGCGAGCGGCTCAACCGCTTCGTGACAGCGACAGTTATGGAAGCCCGCGGCATCTACGCGGCGAAGGAAATCAAGGATACCGGCAACTTCGCCAAGGGACTGATGGCGGACCTCGACGAGATCGACAAGGTCATCGCCGGATGGGCGCCGCTCGTTCCCGAGAGCCAGAAGGAAAGCTTCGGAAAGCTCGTCGAGCGCGCCAAGGAATTCCGCACCTTCCGCACCGAAACGGCCCGTCTCGGCACTGAAGTCGGGCCGGCAGCCGCCAACACCCAAGGCAACAATGAAGCCAACCGCGCGAACCGAAAGGCCTTCCAGGCCGAGATCGATGCGATCGTAAAGACCGACAAGGCCGAGCTGCAGGTCGTCGATGCCGAGATCGAAGCCTTCCGTGCTTCGCTGTTCTGGCTCGTGCTTGCCATTGCCGGCGTCGGCATTTCGACAGGCGTCGGCATGGGCGTTTACATCGGCACCAATCATCTCAGCCGTCCGATCAAGCGCGTAACGACCGCCATCAATGAAGTCGCCAACGGCAATTTCGACGCGGATGTGCCCTATGCCGGCCGTAAGGACGAGATCGGCGAGATGGCCGCCGCCGTCGCCGTCTTCAAGGAGAACGGCTTGGCCATCAAGCGTCTGCATGCACAGGAAGCGGCCATGCGCACCAAGAGCGACGACCTGCAGTCGAGCATGTCTGTGGTGGTCGCTGCCGCGGCTGCTGGTGATTTCAGCCGCCGTATCGAGAAGGACTATGAGGACGACAATCTCAATCAGTTCGCAGGCAATATCAACACGCTGCTTTCGAGCGTCGATGCCGGCGTCGGCGAAACCCGCCGCGTCATTGCAAGTCTTGCGGATGGCGATCTGACACAGACCATGCGCGGCGACTTCCAAGGCGCCTTCGCCGAGTTGCAGCAGAACGTCAACAACACGTTCCAGACGCTACAGACGACCATGCGCGAGATCCGCGAGACCACCGAAGCGATCAACGGCAACACCAACGAGCTCCGCGTTGCCAGTGACGATCTCTCCAGGCGCACGGAACAGCAGGCGGCAGCCCTCGAGCAGACCTCCGCAGCTCTCGACGAGATCACGGCCGTCGTGCAGAACTCGACGGAACGGGCGCAGGAAGCCAGCATCATGGTCTCGGAAGCGAAGGATGATGCCGGCCGCTCCGGCGTCGTCGTCCGTAACGCGGTCGATGCCATGGGCCGCATCGAGCAGGCATCGCGCGAAATCAGCCAGATCATCAACGTAATCGACGAGATTGCTTTCCAGACCAACCTTCTCGCACTGAACGCCGGCGTCGAAGCGGCACGCGCCGGGGAAGCAGGCAAGGGCTTTGCCGTCGTCGCGCAGGAGGTTCGCGAGCTCGCCCAGCGCTCGGCAACGGCCGCAAAGGACATCAAGGCGCTCATCACCAAGTCCGGCGATGAGGTTCACGTCGGTGTGAAGCTGGTGCAGGCAACCGGCGAGGCGCTTGGCGAGATCGAAACCCGCGTCATCGCGATCAACGATCACATTCACTCGATAGCGACGGCGGCCAAGGAGCAATCGACCGGCCTCAAGGAGGTCAACACCGCCATAAACCAGATGGACCAGGTGACGCAGCAGAATGCGGCGATGGTCGAGGAAACCTCGGCTGCGACGCACAAGCTCTCCGCAGAAGCCGACGGTCTCGTCAATCTTATTGCCCATTTCAGGATTTCGAATGCTGCTGCAGCGCCGCTGGCCGTTGCCCGCCGCGAAGAACACCGTCCGGTCGCCTCGCCGGCGCGCCGCGTGATGAAGACCGTCTCGCGGGCCTTCAACGGCAACGCAGCGGTTGCCGCGCAGAATTGGGAAGAATTCTGAGTATCTTCGACAGTCAGAAAACGCCGCCTCCGGGCGGCGTTTTCTTTTGTGACGGCTTGCCGTCGCTCGCGAAGATTTGAAAGCGCACTTCGATCGGCTAATATAGAAGTCTGGTTTCAGGCGCTTAGCCGATCGGAAATGACGATGCCGGAGCAACAGCAAGGCGGAAATTCGACTGTCGACATTGCGGCGGACGGCGCAAACGGCCGTCCGGCGGGTGCGTTCGGCGGCCTGTCGGGCAAGCTGCTTTGGCTGACCGTCCTGTTCATCATGCTCGCCGAAGTGCTGATCTTCTTCCCTTCCATTGCGAGCATGCGCATCCGCTGGCTGGAGGACAAGCTGAACACGGCTGCCGCCGCTGCCATCGTTATCGATGGCCTGCAGCCCGTCGAACTGCCGTACGCTTTGCAGAAGGAAACATTGGCGGCGACCGGCACGAAGGCGATCGTTCTTCGCAAGGAAGGTACCTCCAGGCTTCTCGCGATGAGCAGCATGCCGACATCCGTCGATGAGCAGTATGACCTGACCAAGGCCACGCCGATCAGTTCCATGGGAGACGCGCTGGATACGCTGCTTTTTGGCGGCAACCGCATCATCCGCGTTTACGGCCCGGTCGGCGAGACGAACATGGGCGTCGAAGTGCTGATGAAGGAAAAGCCGTTGCGCATGGCGATGCTCGTCTATGCACGCAATGTTCTGCTCCTCTCCGTGCTGATCTCGCTCTTTACCGCGACGCTGATTTTCTTCGTCATCAATCGCATCCTGATCCGCCCGATCCGCAGGCTGACCGGCAACATGCAGCAATTTTCAGCCGATCCGGAAAACCCGCAGCATGTCTTCGTGGGCGATGGCGGGCGCGACGAACTGGCGGTCGCGGGGCGGCGTCTGACGGCGATGCAGATGGAACTGCAAAAGACGCTGAAGCAGCAGAAGAATCTTGCGGCACTTGGCCTTGCGGTCTCAAAAATCAATCATGACATGCGCAACATCCTCGCCTCGGCGCAGCTGATGTCAGACCGTCTCGTAGATGTCGATGACCCGATGGTTAAGAGCTTCGCACCGAAGCTGCTGCGCACGATCGATCGCGCGGTCGGCTATACGACGGAAGTGCTCTCCTTTGGTCAGGCAAGCGAATCGGCGCCACGCCGACGGCGGGTCAGGCTCTACGATCTGACGCAGGACGTGCGGGATATGCTGGCGATAGATCCGCAGAGCGGCGTTGAGTTTGCCGAGCAGATGCCGCCGGACATAGAGGTCGATGCCGATAGCGAGCAGCTCTTCCGCGTGATTCACAATCTCTGCCGGAACGCGTTGCAGGCGTTGACCGGCGAAACTGCCCCTGACGGCGTCAAACGCATCACTGTCTCGGCGCAGCGTGTCGGCAGCGTCGTCAGCATCATCGTTGACGATACCGGGCCAGGCATGCCGATGAAGGCCCGGCAGAATCTCTTTGCGGCCTTCCGCGGTTCGGCCCGCAGCGGCGGCACAGGCCTCGGACTTACGATCGCGCGCGAACTGGTCCTTGCGCATGGCGGCACGATCGCCCTCGTCGAAAAGCCTGCTGCCGGCACGCAGTTCCGCATCGAAATCCCGGACCGGCCGGTTTCGCTGGAGGACTATCGTTCGCGCACCCAGGCGGAAAAGTGATGCAAATTCCGCAACTCAGCCATCTGCAACCAAAGTCGTGATTTTTTTCGAATTGCTATTGCATTCGCCCAAAGGACGCTTTAGAGGATCGCCCACGCAAGCGGCACGGCCCGCTTTTGGCACGCACCCGTAGCTCAGCTGGATAGAGCACCAGACTACGAATCTGGGGGTCAGGAGTTCGAATCTCTTCGGGTGCGCCAATTTCTCTAGTTCTCTGTGTCACCGCATAAGCGCGGACTCGCACCCGCAGTTCTCGGACTATGACCACCATAAGCGCGGATTCCGGAAGCCATTGTCTGATCGAAAAGTTGACAACAGGCGCGCCCATCAGCGCAGAAAAGCACTCCTGATTGAATGTATAATCGTCCATGCGGCGCAGGGAGCCGTTACACTATTGAATATACGATGTATATCCACGGATTTACGAAATCAAAAAATTTAATAATATTACAGCACGAGAGTACAGCCGGAAATACTTTATCCCAGTCCTTCAGTATCCGCTTTCCAGCGGCCTGCCTGAGGGTGTGTGGATACTGAATCCTGTGCAGTCGAATCCTTTGCGGGCGCAATCGACCAGGGCGAGATGTGATCCGACCTCGACTTCTCAATCGCAGATTCGTCGGCACCTTCGGCAGAGATCGCGGGTTCTTGAAGTGGCGGACCGCAACTGCAGCCGAGCTTGAAGCCATCGCGATGATCGGTGCGCCTCTCAATGAGAGCGAAAAGAGACGTCGCGAAGAGGCGCTGAGATTGGCATCAGAGCCTGGACCTCATCGAACAAAGTAAAGCTCTACCGTTGGCGGCCTGGGGACATCGATACCCTGAGGCCAGCCGTTTAAGGTTTGAGATCGAGCAGAGCGCGACCGCTTCCATCCATGGCGAATGGCACGGATGCATGTTGGTGGGACACCATCCAGCGGCCATCGCGCTTCACCAGACCAAGGGTTTGACGAAACCAAAGATCGACCTCGGTGCCGTCAGTTTTAGTTCCCGTCATGCGCGTCAGACCACTCCAGAAAGCAACGTCTCCGCCGACCGTTAGCTTGGCATCGCAAACATCGCCACCGATCGGACCTTCCCAGGTATTGAACCACGCCTGCAGGCCTGCCTCGTCCTTGCCGTGATAGACGAGCGGCGGTGCTAGCGAAAACTCGACAGAATCCTCGGTTTCGTAGGAAAGCGCGCCCTTGGCATCTTTTTCGCCGAGCGCGGAAGCGCGCATCGTTAGCATGGCGATAATCGCCTCTTCTTCGATATTGACTTTGGTTTCGTTGCTCATTGCCGTTCTCCTGTGCTGTTCAAGCAGAGGACGAACGGGGGAACGACAATCCGACACCGACACACGAAGCTAGTGGAAATTTCGCGCCTTCACTCTGTGTCGCCACATAAGAGCGGATTCAGCTCTATTGAATTCATTCGGTTTTTTCAAGAGTTCGCCAGCATATGCTTGGACTCAGAACTCATAACCGTGACCCAAGTCGGCCATTCCGGGAGGCAAGCCCGAATGTCTCGAAACTTGCGGAAATGGACTTAGGCTAAGGCTAGGCCATGCGCCGCTTCGCCACCCACACCGGTCCGTGGGGCTGCGTTCGACGACGGTCCTCACATTGCAAGCGACTTGCGGGAGGCACACGAACAATCGGGCTCACATGGGCATTCCACACCGGGGGACTGCCTGCGGCGTTCAGTAGAAGTGTTGGATGAAACGCGGGTTCCCCTGAAGCGCTGTTGAGGTCGGTCGTTTCATTTAAGTGCGACCAGTCCTATAATCCGGTGAGGTTAGGGCCGAACCAATGGACCGCAAGCTTTCCGCCATCCTCGCTGCTGATGTCGTGGGCTATTCCGCGCTGATGGAACGCGACGAGGCTGGCACATTCGAGCGCCTTCGTGCGGGACGCAAGGAACTATTTGAGCCGGAGATTGCCCGCCATCACGGCCAGATTTTCAAGCTAATGGGCGACGGGATGCTCGCTGAATTTGGCAGCGTGGTGGACGCCGTGGAATGCGCCGTCTCGCTGCAGCGCGGGCTGGCAGAACGGAATGCCGCCGTTCCCGAGGACCAGCGGATCCGGGTCAGGATCGGCATCAATCTCGGCGAGGTGATCGTCGAGGGCGAGGACCGATATGGCGAGGGCGTCAATGTCGCGGCCAGGCTTCAGCAACTGGCAGACCCGGGCGGCATCTGTGTCTCGGCGAAGGTCGCCAGGGAGGTTGAGAAGAAGCTGGCTTTCGGCTTCGAGCCGATGGGCGAGCAGAAGGTGAAGAATATCGCCGAACCGGTGCACGCCTTCCGCGTCATCTTTGAGGGACAAGCCCCACGCCAACCAGCGCGGTCATCGCCTCCGCGCTGGGTTTGGGCAGTAGCAGCCGTGCCAGTCCTTATTCTGGTTTTGGCCGGAACGGTCTGGCAATTGTGGCCGACTGCGACAGTAAGCGGCAAACCGTCGGTAGCGGTGCTGCCGTTCGATAACTATGGCGGCGACGAGGCGACCGGACGCCTCGCCGATGGCCTCATTGAGGACATAATCACCGATCTCGCGGGGTTCCCTGAATTCCAGGTGATCGCCCGTAACTCGACTGAACAATACCGGGACAAACCCGCCGTGCCGAGTGAAGTGGGTAAGGCGCTTGGCGCAGGATTTGTGGTCGAGGGTTCCATCCAGCGTCAGTCTGACCGCGTAAGAATTACGGCGCAGCTCATCGACGCCAAAACGGGCAAACATCTTTGGTCGCAGCGCTGGGACCGGCCGGACGAGGACTTGTTCGCAATCCAGATCGAAATTTCCGAGCAGATTTCCAACCGCCTCGGCGGCGGCGCAGGTTTGGTCCAGGAGGCGGGCCGCATCACCGCCCACCGGAAGCCGCCCGAGAATCTCAATGCCTACGAACTTTATCTGCTCGGCACCGAAAAACTCGAGCAAGTCAATCAGGCGGATGTCGAGGAGGCCGTCAGGCTGCTCACCCGCGCGGTCGAATTGGACCCTGGCCTTGCCCGTGCCTGGGTCGAACTTAGCCATTCCCACGGGTTCCTGTCCAACTTCGGCGTCGAACCCGAAAATAACCGGGCTCTCTCTACCGACGCTGCCGAGCGCGCCGTCCAGCTCGATCCGAGCGATGCCGAGGCGCATGCTGTTTATGCCATCACTCTAGGTGACAGAGGCGAATTCGAGCGCGCCAAGGCAGAGTTCGACACAGCGCTACGCCTTGCTCCCGGCCAGTTCGAGGTTCTGACTTTTTACATCGGTTGGGCCTCGACCTTCGGCGAGCCTGAGCGCGGCGCGCAACTGGTCGACAAGGCGGTCAGTCTCAACCCCGCTTTTCCGATGTGGAGCGCCAGGATTTTCACTTACGCCTACTTCATGGCGGGCCGGTATGAGGATGCCCTGCGGATGCTGGACCGCTTGACGCCGGAAAACTATGGAAGGAAACACTGGGTGATGCGTTCTGGCGCGCTTGCGGCTCTTGGCCGAACTGAAGAGGCGAAGGTCTCAGTAACGGACGCACTCAGGCGGTTTCCCAATTTGACGGTCGAGGGATTTGTCAATATTCCCGGATTCAATGAAGCGGAGCGCCAGCGGTTGATCGAAACCATGCGGCTCGCCGCCTTCCCGGACTGCGCCAAGGCGGAAGAGCTCGCGAAGATAAAGAAGCCGCTGCGCCTGCCGGAGTGTGCTTCGCCGTAAAATGGCGGCCACGAATGACAAACGTCTCAAAGGGTCCGAGACGCGACCTTCGTTTCACTGACCGCGAAAGCCCAGATCTGGGCGCAAAGTAGACCCTCGGCTCCGGGAAGTGATCTTAAAAATCAATAGGCGCAACAATGACATAGTGGTGCCAGTTTCATCTCTTCGGGCGCGCCAATCGGGATGTACATTCCAATATCGTGTAGCGCGACGTCCGGTTTTGACCCCATTCCAGACCTTCCGGTGCATGCACAGCAAAGGGCCTTGCGGCGATACAATGCCTCCGACTTCTGCTACGGTGCATTCCTCGGGCATAGGTGGTCTTAAAGAACGCCGTCGTGGATCGCAAGCTTGCTGCCATTCTTGCTGCCGATGTGGTGGGCTACTCCGCGCTGATGGAGCGTGACGGCCAAGCAGGCGGCCGACGCGCGCACGTGGGCCGGCGTCCATTTTCGCTCCGATGTGGTTGCGGGCCAAAAGATCGGTGAGGGTGTGGCCGAGCAGGTCATAGCGTTCGCGGTTCCACCGCCCCAGCGGTGGGCGCGACGCTCGCCTTCGATTGGGGGCTCCTTGGGGCTAAGGACTACGGAACCCCAGGTTCCGTAGTCCTTAGCCCAGAGCTATCGGAAAAAAGTGGCCGAAGCGCACGGGGGAGAGTCGCATTGTCAACCGAGCATGTAGAGCGGCGACTTACGGCCATTCTAGCGGCCGACATCTCCGGCTACAGCCGGCTGATGGGCAACGACGAGGAAGGTACGCTCGCCCAGCTGAAGGAGCATCGGCGTGCTCTGGTCGACCGAAAGATCAACGAACACCGCGGGCGGATTGTCAAGACCACCGGCGATGGGATGCTGGTCGAGTTCGCGAGTGTGGTCGAGGCCGTGCGCTGCGCCGTCGAGATCCAGCGCGGCATGGCGGAACGCAATGTCGCGGCGCCGGCAGGACAACGTATCGAGTTCCGCGTCGGCATCAATGTCGGCGACATCATCATCGAGGATGACGACATTTTCGGGGATGGCGTCAACGTGGCGGCTCGCCTGGAGGGGCTCGCGGAGCCTGGCGGCATCTGCGTATCGGGCCGCGTGCAGGAAGACGCGCAAGGCAAGCTCGACATTGCCTTTGAGGATATCGGCGAACAGAAGCTCAAGAACATCGCTCGGCCGGTGCGCGCCTTTCGCGTGCGGCTCGACGCCACGGCCGCCCCGGCGCCCGCCGGCTGGCGCCGGGGATTGCTCGCCGCTCTGGCTCTGATGATTTTGCTTACTGCAGGCGCGCTGTGGGCCGGTCTTGGCTCTGAGTGGAAATTTCTCAGCATTCTGCGCTCTGGCGATCAATTCACAAAAAGTGCTGAAGTCGGCACAAAACCCGCGATCGCCATTCTCCCGTTCCTGAACCAGAGCGACGATTCGGCTCGTGAGTATTTCGCGGATGGATTGACGCAGGATATCATCAACGCACTGGGTCGGTTCTCCGCGCTGACCGTGATGTCGTGGAACGCTGTCTTCCCCTACAAGGGAAAGCCCGCAAGCCCGGAGGAGATCGGCCGCGGTCTCGCCGTCAGCTATCTGGTCGAAGGCAGCGTCCGCCAGACCGGCGACCGCGTGCGGGTCATCGCGCAACTCGTCGACACAAGGCAGGGACGGGTGATTTGGTCTGCACGCTTCGAGGAGGCGCTGGCGGACGTGTTCGCGCTGCAGGACAACATTGTCACTCGCATCGTCAGAGTCCTGGCGATTCGCGTGACGCAGATCGAACAAAATCGGGTGTTCGCAAAGCCAACCGAAAATCTCGCAGCCTATGATTACGTGCTGCGCGCCAGGCCGGCATTGCAGAGCCCGACGCATGCAAACAATGTGGAGGCGCGCGCCCTGCTCAGACGCGCCATCGAGCTTGACCCGAACTACGCTGCTGCCTATGCGGCACTTGCCGAAACCTATCACATTGCCAGCTCGATGGGCTGGGCGGAATCGCCAAGCGCCTTCCTGAGCCGTGCCGAGGAACTGGCAATCAAGGCGCTGAGCCTTGATGATTCCGACGTGCGCGCGCGCATCACTCTCGGCCACATCCACCTCTTTCGTCAGAGATACAACCAGGCAAAGGTTGAGATCGAGCGCGCCATTGCGATCAATCCGAACGATGCTCACGGCCTCGCCGGGCGCGGCACCATCCTGTTGTGGCTGGGACAGACGGATGAGGCGATCGAGGCCTTGGAGCAGGCGCAGCATATCGACCCCGATCTCAATGCGATCGATCGCTTTGCGCTGAGCCTGGCCTACTATCTGAAACGGCGTTACGACGCGGCGATCGAACAGGCGGAACTTAGTCTTCGAACAACTGCCGGCGCGAACTTCAGCCGTATCCTGCTGGCGGCCGCCTATGCACAAGACGATCGAGCGGAGGACGCCGCGCGTGTCGTGACTATGATACGCCGCATCGACCCAACCTTCGACCCGCAGGAGTTCGGAACCAAGTTTCTAAGCTCTGGCGATCTCGAACATCTGCGCGACGGATTCCGCAAGGCCCGCCTCTACCCCGTCACAGGCGACCTGCCACCGGCCGAGAGAATGAACCGCTAATGTCCTTGAAGTAGCGCGCGGTTCTGGTTGGCCTTCGCGATGTTCGCATCAAGGTCCTGCTGGAAGAGCGCGGGTCCCATCGGGGCCGGTTTGCTGAAAATATAAAGCTTTCCGTCGCTGATCAGCCAGTTCTCCGGGTTGGCCTCGTCGAGCTCGCCCAGGGCCAGCGCCATTGCACAAAAATTTCCGAACTCTGGCGCGTAGCGAACAGGATCGGCCTTGAAAAGCTCGCGATGCTCGGCGTTCGCGAAGAGGTAGCGGTGCTCGTCCCATTCGTACTCGATCTCCGGCAGCCCGCGCGTGGGGCTTCCGATGGTGAAATAGGCGACCGGGTCATAACCCTTGATCGCCAGCGGAACCGCTTCCGTGGCAAAAGAGGGCATCGAGGTCGCAAACAGGGCGGCTGCGACCGCCAGAACGAGGCGAATGGCATTTCGCCGAGAGACATTGTGCATGGCGAATTCCCTGATTTGCCCTTCCGGGGCCGCGAACGGCTCCGCGGCAAACGAAGCCGTCTGCGTCATTCCGTTCGAGCACTAATTATCGCTCTTGTAGCGCTCGGCCGCAACACGTTTCGGAGATTTTCGGAGTTCGAGTGTGGTGAGGGCCGGCGCCCATTGCAGGGGCGCCGGGCTCCATTCTTCGTCCGCTTATGGCGCGCAAGGCGGACCTTTCTGCTCCGAGCGGTGATCTCAGAAATCAATAGGCGCAGCAATGACATAGCGGTGCCCAGATTCATCCTGTCGGGTGCGCCATCTTTTCTAGGGTCCATACCGGACACATGTTTTCGCCCGTCGCCTATGCGGCGGCCAGAACGACGAAACGTATGGGAGGTCGGTCACGAGCAGACCGTAATCCCCCAAGACGTCGGTGACGCCTTCCTCATCGTTCTGATCTCCGTCACATCTCTGAAGTCGTAGAAGTCGGTCTGGATGAAGGGGCGACGGCATATGCGGCAGCGGTTTCATGCACCCGCCAAGCGGCGGTGATGCCGTAAGGGGCCAGTTCCGGATTGATTTCGTCCATCTCGGCAAGGGCGACCTCCAGCGATCTCTCGATCGTCCCAAGATTGACGACGCCCCCACTCCTCTTCACAGCGAAGCATTTAGAGCCAGTTCGCGTCGTTCGGTGTCTGCGCGACGCCATGCGGAAACTGAATTCGGTCACCCGTGTCCAGCCGGTAGCGAAAGCGATCCGCGCTGGCGTCGTCTAGGGTCAGCACAGGCGCCGTCGCTGGGGTGCGCCCCGTTCGTCCCACCTTAGGACGCTGTCCATTGTATCGACCGAAACGACGTCAATGATCTCCCAACTGCGGAAAACCTTCCGCCTACCGCAGATGTCAGCGAACACGACGCCGACGCCGAACTCGATATTGGTCGCGAGAAAGTTTCTCTCTTCGCCATCGTCGTCTATCGACACCACAAACATTGCAACCTCCGGAGACCGCACGCAGCCTATCGCTGCATCCTTGCGTAGAGGGAGATTGTGCATTTCCTATATGACGTGCGCTCCTCGGATCGTTCGGCTCTACCGAACTGCAGATTGGCGATCTGCCGACTAATCCGGACGGGCATTTTGTGCCGGATCCCGTTTTGGCGCATTGGCGATGCTCACAGGTCATGCCCACGGTTCACGGAACCTGGATCATCGGTCGCCCAGAAAGTACGCCCGCAATCAATAGTAGGGTGAGGCGCACGCGCGTCGCGAACCGTAGAAGGGCTGGAACGTGTTGTCGTAAGCCCTGTAGGACCGGTAGCGCGCATAGCACCAGCGCGTATGTGCGTTGCCGCCAGAATAGACCTGGCGGTAATAGCGTGGCGCGTAGTAGCGCGGACGGTAATAGGTCGGCCCGTAGTAGCCCTGATCGTAGTAGCTGGGGCCATAATACCTCGGCTGCGCCAGCAATCCGCCGATAACTGCGCCGGTCGCGAGCCCGCCGAGTGCCCAAGCCCAATCGTCGTCACCATTGTGGTGTCTATGCCCGCGGTAACCTCGATAGCCGCCCCGGTATCCACGGTTGTAGCCGCCACGGTAACGCCTGTACTGGACCGGCTGCGCCTCTGGGACTTCGATCTTCGGCACGGCAACGGTGGGAAACGCCATGGCCGACGGGACGCTCGTCAGCGCCGTCACCAGCGACAGGGTAACGATTGCTAACCTTTTCATTGGCTTCACCTTTCCTCTACAGCGCCCCGCGTCGAATACGGCGAAAGGACGCTGCAGCTCTCAAATGCGCTGCGTAATTTTACCCTAAAATCGATCTTGATTCGAGAATTATGCATTAGCAGGAAAGCTTTCTTTCATGCCCATTCGCGGTGTCGCATCGCCCCGCGCGAAAAACGCATTTTGTTGATCGCGAGCGCTCTCCCCAAAGTTACCAGAACAGGCGGCCGCGCGGATCCGGGGCCACACGTTCGCCGGAACGGTCTGGACAACGCGATATCCTACAACTGCAGATTTCGTGACTGCATGTTCCCTTGAATCGAGACCTGACCGCTCTGCCCCAATGCAGACGCTCGGCTGGCAGACAGAAGACTGACTCGTACGTCGTACGATGCGATTGGAATCGTACGACGTACGACCCAATTGTATGAGCTATGGGTTAAGTTCAATCCTGCCGGCCGCGAGGGTACGTTGCTCGCAGTTCGCAGAGCCAAGAGAAAATCATGTCACATGCAATCAAGCATCTGCTTATCGGAGGGCTAATCATCATGACGATGGGAACCACTGCGACGACGGCGAGAATGATCTCAGGCTGACCATCGTCAATCCACAAAACCTTTACGACCCGACGCCGAATGGCTACAGCATGGCGGTGATTGTGCGCCGTCAAGCCCGGGTGGCTTACATCTCCGGACAGGGTGGCCAAGACAGCACCGGGGCCTTGTCGTCCGACTTCGCTGTCCAGGTTCAGCAGGCCTACGCAAATTTGCGCACCGCCCTCGATGCGCTCGGTGCCAGGCCGGATCAGGTCGCCAAGCTCACGGTCTTCGTGGTCGATCACGATATGTCCAAGCTTGACGTGTTGACCAAGAACGTCAAGGAAATGTTCGGCGAGGCGCTGCCGGCGCAGACTCTGATTCCCGTTCCCAAGCTTGCAATTGACCCCATGCTCTTCGAGGTGGAGGCCGTGGTCGTGCTTCACTAGCGGGCGACGCTGCTAGCCCAATCGCTCAAAATGAAATCGGTCGAGCGCGCCGCCGCAGCCGCGCGCTCACAATCACGAGGGCCGAGCAACCAGGGTTGACCAATGCCTTTCAGATTGACCCTGTCGATTTGTCGCGAAACTTCTGATCTCTTACATGGATGAAGAGGAGACAGATCGAAATGGCTGGAAATTCTGGTAAGCAGCATCCGGCACTTCGAGTAAAAACGCATGGCATCATACTTGGGACTGAGCGTTTCGCGGAATGCGTTCGCTTCTATCGGGACATTTTGGAGTTGCCCGTTTGGTTCGAGAAAGACCAGCTTGTATGTCTGCACTTTGGCGACGGCTATCTCATGATTGAAACAGGTGGAATGGCCCGAGAGGAGCGAAAGCCCAACCAGGAAAATCCGACCATGCTGAGATTGAACGTCATGGACGTTGAGGGCGCAGCTGCCGAATTGGAAGCCAGAGGCGTCTCCGTGGAAATCAAACGGTTCACCTGGGGCACGGTCGGAACGTTCATCGATCCCGATGGCAATGCCTGCGAACTGAAGAACGCGGACGATCCGTTTTTCTCTTGATGGCTGAACAATCAGGTCTTCGCTGCCGCGCCCTCGTGCGTCAGTCGGGATATTCCGCAGGACCTTTGATCTCGATTTTGTTGCCAAAAGGGTCGTGTATATAGAACGAATGCTCCGGGCACCGCCGTGGGGGGCCTCTTGAAATATATCGATGCCGTGGCTCTCCACATGCGCACGTAGCTCTTCGTGGTGGAAAGCTCGTTGCGATGCAATGTGGTCGACATTGCGACCACCGGCTACCGGAGGGGCTGCCTTTCGGCCACCAGGGTGCATATCTCCCACAAGGCGATCAGCGCTGACCCGCACCAGACCTGTCCAATCTAAGGCGCCGGATATGAATAACTTCGCTTCAGCGCCGAATTAGAGGCTTGAGGCAAGACGCGTCTCGCGTTGCTTGTCGCGCTGCACCGGCCAGAGCTTGTGGCAAGAGGTGGCAAGAATCGCCGTAAACCGCGACACTCGGTCTATCTACTGGAAGTCGGGGCATTTGGGGCCGGTTTTCACAAATGATCCATAAATAGCCCATGAAGCCCCTCTATGAGCTTTTTATGGATCAAATCCTTGAACGAAGCCGCGAAGACTGCTAGTTTGATCTATAAATAGTCCACGGAGACGTTTTGTGGACTATTTATAGATCATAGGTGTGTCAGTGCCAAAACCGTCAGTCCGTGCTTATTCCCATTACAGTCGCGATGCCCTGGTTCTGTTGAGCCAGATGATCAAGCGTGCGCGCATCGAACGGACGCTGACCACCCAGGAGCTTGCCGACCGCGCCGGCATATCACGCGGCCTCCTACAGAGAATCGAGAAGGGCGATCCGGGCTGCGCCATAGGGGCTGTATTCGAGGTCGCCGCGATAGTGGGCATCCGGCTGTTTGATGCCGACCAGGCGACGCTCGCCATAGGCATTTCCGCCAACACCTCGACCTTGGCCCTTTTGCCCAAGTCCGTACGCCCGTCAGGAAGGAAGGTGGAGGATGACTTCTAAGAGCGACTATCAGGAAGCCTTCGTCTGGGTGTGGTTGCCTGGCTCAACCGAACCGGTAGTGGCTGGCCGTCTGGCGCGCGAAGGAGCGGCGCTGATCTTCAACTATGGACGAAGCTATATCGCCCGTACCGATGCCATCTCGCTTTTCGAGCCCGAATTGCCTCTGCAGGCGGGCGCATTGCCGCTGCAGCCGGGTCTTTCTATGCCCAGCTGTTTGCGTGACGCATCGCCTGATGCGTGGGGACGGCGGGTCATCGTCAACAGGCGGCTGGGACAAAAAGGTGCCCAGGTCGATACGACGGAGCTAGATGAGCTGACCTATCTTCTGGAGTCGGGCTCGGATCGGATAGGAGCGCTCGATTTTCAGAATTCCGCCGCCATTTATGTACCGCGGCAGGCCTCGGCCGCCTCGCTTGACGAACTTATCAACGCCGCCAAGCATGTAGAAGAGGGCGTGCCTTTAACCCCCGATCTGGATGCGGCGCTGCTCCATGGAAGCTCCATCGGTGGGGCGCGCCCCAAAGCGTTGATCGATGCTGGCGACGAGAAATACATCGCCAAGTTCTCTTCACAAGGCGACATCTACAGCGTCGTGAAGGCCGAGTTCATTGCGATGAAGCTGGCGGCGGCTGCCGGCATCGATGCCGCGCCGGTCCTGATGAAGCGTGCGGGCGGCAAGGATGTACTTTTTATCCGGCGTTTTGATCGCGGACCGTCACAGGAAGGATGGCGCCGCCGGGCCATGGTCTCAGCACTGACGATGCTCGGCCTTGATGAAATGATGGCCCGCTATGCCAGCTACGAAGAGTTGGCGACCATCGTCAGGCACCGGTTTGAAAGCCCCAAAGAGACCCTGCGCGAGCTCTTCTCGCGCCTCGTCTTCAACATCCTTTGCGGCAATACCGATGATCATGCCCGCAACCACGCCGCATTCTGGAATGGCAAGGGCCTGTCTCTTACGCCTGCCTACGATATCTGTCCGCAGGCCCGAACCGGCAGAGAAGCCGGTCAGGCGATGCTGATTACGGGCGACAAGCGGTTGAGCCAGATCGCCGTAGGCCTTGAGGCGGCCCCGGCATTCTTGCTGTCCGAGGGCGAGGCGACCGCTATCGCAGCCGGGCAGATCACCGTCATACGCGATCGCTGGGACACCGTCTGCGAAGAGGCTGGACTCAGTCAGGTCGACAAGCAGCTGTTCTGGCGCCGGCAGTTTCTCAGTCCTTTCGCGTTCGAGGGCGCTCCCACCGCCCTGAAGGCGCTAGTGGGTTGATTATGCGGAATGCCAGCCTCTCCGTTGTGTCATCTCCCGGCGCAGCTGACGGAGCGTCGTGATGATCGTTTCCTCCAGATCGCTGGAGTACGAGCTGCCGCCCAGAAGATTGCTGCGGAGGTATTGCAGCGGCGCAGGAATGGCAGGCCCTCGATATGGGGGGCAGGTGAAGGTGATGCCGCTCGGCGATGGGCTTACCGCCACAACCAACTCCGTCGGCCGCTATAAGGCGCGACCAGGATAGTGACGTCTAAGGCAGGTGGCTGAAGCGGGCGATTTGCGCATCCTTCATCAGGCTGCGAAAATTAGGCCCACTGACGTGCACGAGTGTCTTGTGGTCACCGCCTTCGAAATAGACGTCGCTCGCGTCGCCGAGGCTTTCGTCGAGGATCACGGGCACATCGTAAGCGGGTCCGATGGGTGGTACCGCGCCAATGTCGCAATCCGAAAAAAGCAAGCTAACCTCCTCCTCCGAGGCTAGGCCAAGACGCCTGTTCATCAGATCCTGCAATGTGGAGAGCTCGATCCGGTGTGTGCTCGGAACAACGGCTAGGACGTACCCCATTTCGTGATGTACGACCACGGATTTGGCCAGCCTGCTGCCCGGAATATGCGCAGCCTGCGCCGACTGGCTGGTTGTTGCTGTGCGGTGATGAGCGACGGTGTCGTAAGCGATACCCTCACCGGCGATATAGTCCTGAAGTTTTCCCGCGATCGTCATCGTAGGCACTCCCTATGTTTGCCTGGGATGCATAAGGGACATTTTCCTCTCATCATTCGGGAAGTCAACGGCGAATGGACGGCCGCAAAGTGTAAGCGGTTGGGAGACCATCTTTTTACGGCCGTCGATCAACTCGCTTAGCTTCGCGCAATCTTGCGCATGTATCTGCGTTCTGCGCCGCGATGGTGCGGAGCGGGGCGCGGGAGAGAAATATGAAGGCGAGAACCCAGGTTGTGATTTCGATGGTGGCGGTCGCGGTCATTCTTGCCGGATGTGTCACCTATGCCGACAAGCCGGTTCTCTATCCCGTCGGCAGCCCGGTCAATCCGCCATTCGTTGCCCACGTCATGTGCATCGGCGAAGCCAATGCGATGTATGGCGAAGCGATGCAGCAATATAAACTGCGTGCACAGCTGACTGGCGATTATGACAGCACCGAGGCGGAAGCGCTCTCACGCGGTGCTGCGCGCAGGCAGTACGACGCCTGCGCCTCGTCCGAAGGCTATCGCGCGGTCTACGATCAATAGCGCAGTCTGAAACGCTCTCTTTGACGGTAGGGGAACTGCTTACTGGCCTGTGTGGCAGCATGCCTGCGGCCGTCGATAAATCTGGCCCGTATGTGTTGCACTAAGTGCAAAAATGCAATAGATATAAAAGTGCAATAATTGAAAGATAGAATCCCATTCCATTGGGATGAATGACCTGTACGCGCTGCGCGGGCTGATGGCGTCTTGCAATTGTCTGGAGGCGATGCCTGGCAGGTAATGACGTTGCATTTCAAAAGTGGGCCAATCAACATGACCGCAGACATTGCATGCTCGGATTTCCTGCATTTCTTCCGTTCGTGGATCAGCAATCCACTTCGCGTCGCTGCAATCGCTCCCTCCGGGGTTTCGCTCGCCAAGCTGATGACGAAGGAAATCGCGGCGCTTGACGGGCCGATCATTGAACTGGGCCCTGGTACGGGTGTTTTCACGCGGGCGCTGCTTGCGCGCGGCCTCAAAGAGGCGGATTTGACGTTGATCGAATATGGCCCCGAATTCATCGATGGCCTCAAGGCCCGCTTTCCGTCCGCCCGTGTCCTGCAGATGGATGCGGGGCATTTGGCACACGCCGGAATCTTCCAAGGCGAGCCAGTCGGGGCGGTGGTCAGCGGCTTGCCGCTGCTTTCGATGTCGCCGCGCAAGATCACCGCCATTCTCGCCGGCGCCTTCACCTACATGCGGCCTGGGGGCGCGTTTTACCAATTCACCTACGGCCCACGCTGCCCTGTGCCGCGGCCGATCCTCGACCGGATGGGGCTCAAGGCAACGCATATCGGCGGCACGATGCGGAACCTGCCGCCTGCCGCAGTCTACAGAATTTCGCGCCGCAAGCCGCTTGAGCTCTCGCGGGAGCGCTTCAAATATCGTAGCAGGGAAGCGGAGATGGAAACGGCCGCAGGAGAGACTGGCGGCTGATGCAATCGGACGCAAATGGCTGAAATGAAACAGACCAGCACCGCTGAAGGGCGCCGCGAGCGCAAGCGGCGCCAGACGCGCGAGCGCATTGAGCAGGCGGCAATGACGCTGTTTCTCGAACGCGGCTTTGATGCAACGACGATCGAGGACATCACGGATTCCGCCGACGTGTCGAAGCGCA
Organism: Rhizobium sp. 007; assembly: GCF_015353075.1. NCBI lineage: Bacteria > Pseudomonadati > Pseudomonadota > Alphaproteobacteria > Hyphomicrobiales > Rhizobiaceae > Rhizobium > Rhizobium sp. 007. The sequence continues at coordinate 96,624 of NZ_CP064187.1, forward strand.
GCTTTTTCGATTATTTCCCCTCCAAGGAAGAGGTCGTCTTCGCCTGGCAGGATTCCTTTGCCGACCGTCTGATGGCTGCCATCGCCGCAAGGCCAAAGAACGAGTCGCCCCTGAAGGTCGTTGAAGAAGCAATCGTGGAAACCGTCGCCGCTTCCGCCGATGAACGCGGGCTCGCCCTTGGTGAACTCATCCGTCGCACGCCCGTGCTGAAAGCGCGCGATCAGATGAAATATGCAAAACTTGAGCAGAAGCTGACCGAAGCATTGGTCGCAAGAGGCGGCGAAGGGAAGGAAGTGCGGGCGCGCATGCGGCTTCTCTCTGCGATTGTCATCGGTGCATTGCGTGTCGGCGGCGAGCGCTGGCAGGAACGTCCGCCAGAAGGCCCCCTCGAGGCCTTTGCGAGGGAGCTTTTTGCGGATCTTTGGAAGATGCTGGCGGATTTTGGCGACCAAGCGAAAAGTCGGCGGTAGGCAATCGCACTTTTCCGGAATGTTTTTTTGACCGGCTGATCAAAATTGCTGGAAAATGAGGCGCCTTCGCAAGATTGCGCGCCGAGCCATGCATAAAATGCATTGCTGCGTTGCGGTAATAACCCTATTCTCGATCAAATCAATCGGGTATTTATAGCTTCGTAAGCAGCGCACTCCTCCTCCCAGCGCTCTTACGCAGACTGGTAACACTCCTCCTCCCAGTTGCCAGTCAGGATCAAGAGCCCGGTGCACCTCCTCCCGCGCCGGGCTCTTTTCTATTTCAGCCCTGAAATCAGTCTGCCCATCTGTTGCGAGGCTAACGGCTGTGTGCCTTATTTGACTCCCCTTGCGCCCACGGCTTATTTGAGCAGCAGCAGCCGTAGAGCGTTCAGCCAGGCGTCGATGTTGGAGTAGGGGATGTTTGACGGATCGGGGGCCATGCGGAAGATGCTTGCGAGCCTGACGCTTGCTACCTTCCTGTTATCGGCCTGCGGCGGACGGCACATCGGCGTGATGACGCCGGTAGGATCCGTGCAGCCGGACACGTCGAAAGTCGATCTTCTCGTCGCAACCACGCGCGCACAGGACAAGGATCCCGCCGTCCTCTTTTCCGGCGAGCGCGGCACCGGCCTGATGGTCAATGCGGTCAACGTTTCGATACCGCCGGATGCCAATCGCAAGATCGGTCAGGTGCAATGGCCGAAGCGCCTGCCGGCAAATCCGCTTCGCGATTTCGTTACCGTGTCCGTCGATCCGCTGGAAGGAGAGCAGGCGGGCGAGGTCTGGCTGAAGAGCCACATGCCGAAGAGCCGCCGCGTGCTGGTCTTCGTCCATGGCTTCAACAATCTCTACGAGGATTCCGTTTACCGCTTCGCGCAGATCGTTCACGATTCGCATGCGGACGTGGCGCCGGTCGTCTTCACCTGGCCGTCGCGCGGAAGCATCTTCGACTATAACTACGACAAGGAAAGCACGAATTATTCCCGCGATGCGCTGGAAGAGCTGCTGCGCCGCACGGCCCAGAACCCGGCAGTCAGCGATATCACCATCATGGCGCATTCCATGGGCACTTGGCTGACCGTCGAGGCGCTGCGCCAGATGTCGATCCGGGACGGGCACGTTGCAAGCAAGATCAACAACGTCATCCTTGCCTCACCCGATCTCGACGTTGATGTTTTCGGGCGGCAATTCGTAAGCCTCGGCGAGGAGAGACCGCACTTTACCATCTTCGTTTCGCGCGACGACCGCGCGCTGGCGCTTTCGCGCCGCATTTCCGGCAATGTCGACCGCCTCGGCCAGATCGATCCTTCGGCAGAGCCCTATCGCAGCAAGCTTGAGGCGGCGGGCATCACCGTCCTCGATCTCACCAAGCTCAAGGGCGGCGACAGGCTGAACCACGGCAAATTCGCCGAAAGCCCGGAAGTCGTGAAGCTGATCGGCGACCGGCTGATCGCCGGCCAGACGATCACCGATTCGCAGGTCGGTCTTGGCGAAGCGGTTGGTGCGGTCGCGATCGGTGCCGCGCAGACGGTCGGCAGCGCGGCCAGCGTTGCCGTCAGCACCCCGATCGCGATCTTCGATCCGCGCACCCGCCGCAACTATGATGCCCAGTTGAAGCGCTTCGGCCAGTCGGTGGAAAATACCGCGGGCTCGGTCGGCGATACGGTCGGTGCCGGTTTGCCGACACAATAAAATTCCTCATAGGCATTCATCTCATTCTGATATATCACAACGCAAAAGTCGTGCCGGTAAAGCCTTGCCTTGATGGATGATGATATGACGAATGAGAGGAAGCAGACCGTCGCCGTTGTCGGCGCAGGCGTAATCGGCGCATCGATCGCCTTCGAAATGCAGCATCGCGGTTTTCAGGTGACGCTGATCGACAAGGGCGAGCCGGGCCGTGGCACGTCCTACGGGAATATGGCGAGCATCGCGCTCGATTTCACCGCCGGTTCTGGTCCGGCGACCTGGAAGAAAATTCCCCGCTGGCTGATGGATCCCGAGGGGCCGGTCTGGCTGCGTCCGTCTTACGCACCGAAAATGCTTCCATGGTTCCTGCGTTTCATCGCTGCCGGCCGGCCGTCCCGTCTGCGCGGGATCGAAGATGCAGGCATGAACCTGACCCGCCGGGCGCTAGGCGATTTCCGGACCATGCTTTCTGCAATCGGCGCACCCGAACTCATGACGGAGGAGGGCTGCCTCGCCATCTATGAGACGGAAGCTGAATTCGCCGCCGACCGCGGCCATATCGAGTTAATGCAGCGCTATGGCTTCGATTTCGAGATCTTGAACAGCGGCGCGATCCGCCACTACGAGCCGGAACTTTCGCCCTCGATCGCCAAGGCCGTGCTTTTGCCGGACAACAAATCGATCCGTGATCCCTACCAATTGGTGGTCAAGCTTGCGGACGCCGCTCAGGCGGCGGGCGCGCGCTTCGTTTCAGGTGTCGTGCGCAATATCGAACGCAAACCGGCGGGCGATGCTGTCGTGCTGCTCGAGGACGGCGGCCGCATCGAGGTCAACTCCGTGGTACTGGCAGCCGGTGTGCACACGCGCGAGCTTGCCGCAAAGCTTGGCGAGCCGATCCCGCTGGAGACCGAGCGTGGCTATCACACGCAGATCATGAAGCCCGGCATCTCGATGCGGTATTCGATCATCTGGCCGCATCGGGCTTTCATGGTGACGCCGACGGCCGGCGGCATTCGCGTCGGCGGCAACGTCGAACTGGCGGGTCTTGACGCGCCGCCGGATTTCCGCCGCCCGCGATTGCTCGTGCGCCATGCGCAGCGTGCGCTGCCCGGTTTGAAGATCGAAGAGGCAACCGAATGGATGGGCCATCGCCCGGCGCTGCCGGATACGATCCCGATCATCTCGCCATCATCGAAGATACCGGGGGTCTGGTATGCAACCGGCCACGGCCATCTCGGCCTGACGCTTTCGGCGACGACAGCGCAGCTGATCGCCGATATGGTGATGGGGGGCAAACCCACGGTCGACATGACCCCCTTCCGCATAACCCGATATTAGGAGGAACCGATGTCCGATAGCATGAAGCCCGTAGCGCTGATCACCGGTGGCGGTCGCGGCATGGGCGAGGCGATTGCCCGCGAACTGGCCGCGCAGGGCTATCGTCTGGCGCTGATGTCGCCCTCCGAAACCTGCGAGAAGTTGGCCTTCGAGCTTGGCGGCGTTGCCTCGCGTGGCGTGGCGGAAAAGGCCGAAGACATCCAGGCGATTTTTGACCTGACGATGAAGACCTATGGCCGCATCGACGCTGTCGTGAACCACACCGGTCATCCGCCGAAGGGCGATCTCCTGGATATCACTGATGAGATGTGGACCCTCGGTTCCGACATGATGATCCTGTCGCTGGTGCGCATGGCCCGCCTCGTGACGCCCGTCATGCTCAAGCAGGGCAAGGGCGCTTTCGTAAACATCACGACCTTCGCCGCCTATGAACCGTCACTGATCTTCCCCGTTTCCTGCACCTATCGCGCGGCGGCAGGCGCCTTCACCAAGCTTTATTCGGATCGCTATGCTGCGGATAATATCCGCATGAACTGCATCCTGCCCGGTTATATCGACAGCCTTAACCACAAGCCGGAAACCGCTGACAAGATCCCGATGAAGCGGATCGGCCATATGGAAGAAATCGCAAAGACCGCAGCTTTCCTGCTTTCCGACGGCGCGGGCTACATCACGGGTCAGAATATCCGCGTCGATGGCGGCGTCACGCGTCACGTTTGATAGGAGTATAAAATGAGGTGGAAGCGTACCATCCAGCTTCTGGACGTTCACTGCGAAGGCGAAATCGGCAAGGTCGCGATTGGCGGTCTGCCGAAAATCCCCGGCGAGACCGTTGCCGCGCAGCTTCACTGGTTGAATACCGACCCCAAGGGCACCGAGCTTCGCCGTTTCCTCTGCCTCGAGCCGCGCGGCGCGCCGATCGGGTCCGTCAATCTGCTCTTGCCCGCCAAGCATCCCGATGCCGATGCAGCCTTCGTCATTCTGCAGCCGGATCAGGCGCATGCGAGTTCGGGCTCGAATTCGATTTGCGTCACCACCGCGCTGCTCGAATCCGGCATCGTAGAAATGAAGGAACCTGAAACGACCGTTACCCTGGAGACTGCGGCCGGTCTGGTAAAGGCGCTGGCAACCTGCCGCGATGGCCGCTGCGAGAAGGTGCAGCTCACCATGGTTCCGGCTTTCGTCCATCAACTGGACGTCGAGATCCAGACGCCGCATTGGGGCAAGGTCAAAGCGGACATCTGCTATGGCGGCGTCTTCTATGCACTGATCGATGTCCGCCAGATCAACCTGACGATTGAGAAGACGAATGCCGCAGGCCTCGTTCAGGCAGGAATGATCCTCAAGGAGATCATCAATCGCGACATCCCGGTCGTGCATCCCGAAATTCCCGCCATCTCCGGTGTTGCCTATGTGATGTTCCGCGATACCGAGCCGGATGGCGCGGTGCGCACCTGCACGACCATGTGGCCCGGCCGTGCCGACCGCTCGCCCTGCGGCACCGGCAGCTCGGCGAACCTGACTGCGCTCCATGCGCGCGGCATGGCCAAGGTCGGCGATATCTTCAGGTCACGCTCGATCATCGGCTCGGAATTCGAGGTTGGCTTGCAAGCGGTCACCGAAGTCGCAGGCCGCCCGGCCATCATCCCGACGATCACCGGCCGCGGTTTCACTTTCGGCCTGTCTCAGGTGGCGCTCGACCCCTTCGATCCGCATCCGGATGGCTTCGCGCTGACGGATGTCTGGGGGCCGCAGGCGGGGGAGATTTAAGCGTTAATAGTCGAAAGGCTCGACCTCGGTCTTGGCGCCTTCGCCGGCAGCCTTCGGGTAGATGACGCCTTTGCGCAGGATGATATTGGCGTAGAGACGCGGCTCGCTTGTCTGAATGACGGCGTGGGCGGCGCGAACGCGGCTATAGAAATCCTGGCCGACGAGCGGCGTCACCTGGCGATGCGGCTCGTGTTTGGCGCAGCAGTCGATCATTTCCTCGTGCACGGGATCGAGCTTGTCGCGCTCTGCCTTGACGGTCGAGCGGAAGATCGCTTCCGGCACGAAATCGTCGATCGGCAGCACGCTCAGAACCGCGTCGAGCACCGGTACGACGCCGTGGCCGTCGAGACGGATCAGGCGCCGCCCATGCTCGACACCCGGATAATTGCCGTCGACGATGGCGATCTCGTCGCCGTGGCCCATCTCGCGCAGCGTCGAAAGCAGTTGCGGACTTAAGAGCGGATCAAGTCCCTTCAGCATTTTCGATCTCCTTGAAAAGCACATTCTGGTCGGTCAGATAGCGCGCAAAAATCGGCAGGCTCGCGCCACCGATCGCGCGCGCTTGCGCCCCCACCACACCCTCGATGATCTCTGGCATCACAACACCCTGGAGGTCGAGTTTCGCGGCCTCGCGGATCGTTGCGCTTACGATACGCTTGCGCACCCAGCCGGGGAAGCCGCCGTCGATGACGGCTGCGCTGAAATCGATGATCGAGGCAGCGGCAACGATCGCCTGCGCCAAGGCTTTCGCGGTGTCCTGGATCCAGGTCTCCATCGGCGCGCCGAAATCCACCCAGTCGTCGGCGGAATACCAGAGCGGCTGAGGGTCGATGCCTTTCTCGCGCAGCATGTTTTCGAGCACGAAGATCGAGGCAATATCGAGAAGCTGGCGGTTCTCGCCGTTCTTGCCGCGCACCGGAAGCGGGCCGATCGCGCCGGCAGTGCCGGTTCGGCCGGAGAAGATCGCCGAATTGAGGACGATGCCGCCGCCGATGAACGAGCCTATGAAAAGATAGACGAAATCCGGGTAGGATGGGCCGACGCCGAAGACGAGCTCAGCGCCGCAGGCGCTGGTCGCATCGTTTTGCAGATAGACCGGATGTGAAACGCGCGCGGCAACTTCGGCCTGCAGGTCGAACCCGCGCCAGACTTCCATCGCGCCCTCCGGCGCGCCGACCTCGTCTGCCCAGTTCCAAAGCTCGAAGGGCGCGGCAATGCCGATGCCTGCGATCCGGCTCCGTTGCCTCTCGTCGAGCCTGCTTTCAAGCTCCCGGATGCCGGAAATGATGAAAGCGAGAATTTCGTCGGGTTGGGGATAGGCATATGTCCGGTGCAACTGCATGCGGATGCGCCCGACGAAATCCATCAAAACCAGATCGGCGCTGCGCCGGCCCATCTTTACGCCGAAGGAATAGACGGCGTCGGGATTGAGGTGCATCGGGATCGACGGCTGTCCGACGCGGCCGCGAACAGGTTCGCCTCTTGAAAGCACCCCCTCCCTCTCCAGTTCCCTCATGATGACGGAAACGGTTTGAGCAGAAAGGCCGCTGCGGCGTGCGATGTCGGCCTTCGAAAGCGAGCCGTAGAGGCGCACCAGCGAAAGGACCAACCGCTCGTTATAAGCGCGCACCCTGACCTGGTTCGCGCCTCCCGCCGGATTGAGAATAGGTGGTGTGCCCGGCGCGTGCGTCGGACCGTCCAAGGACGACATTGGGCCACTCCTCCCGTTCATTGGCCTATGCCTGATTTGTGATCAACATGCCACATGGAATTAATAATTCAATTGGATTTATTTATTGACAAGCGAATTTCTTTTCGTTCTTAATTGCGATCGTCAACAGTGTGGGACGGCTTTGGAGGAGGCCTTTGACTGAATCTGCGGTGTCGTCCCGTATCTCAAATTCCGGTTCTGCCATGCGGGCGTTCCGGCTAATCTCTGGGAGGAGTTCATGAAGAAATCAGTTCTGGCTTTCGGCGCGCTTGCACTCGGCGTTGCTTTTTCCGCTCCGGCCATGGCCGCGGATGTTTCCGCCTGCCTGATCACCAAGACGGACACCAATCCGTTCTTCGTCAAGATGAAGGAAGGCGCGACGGCCAAGGCGAAGGAACTCGGCGTTACGCTGAAGTCCTACGCCGGTAAGATCGACGGCGACAGCGAAAGCCAGGTTGCTGCTATCGAAAGCTGCATTGCCGATGGCGCGAAGGGCATTCTGATCACTGCATCGGATACCAAGGGCATCGTTTCTTCGGTCAAGAAAGCGCGCGACGCTGGCCTGCTGGTCATCGCGCTCGACACGCCGCTCGATCCGGCCGATGCCGCTGACGCGACCTTTGCGACCGACAACCTGCTCGCCGGCAAGCTGATTGGCCAGTGGGCCAAGGAAACGCTTGGCGACAAGGCCAAGGACGCCAAGGTCGGCTTCCTCGATCTGACGCCGTCGCAGCCGACCGTCGACGTTCTGCGCGACCAGGGCTTCATGATGGGCTTCGGCATCGACCCCAAGGACCCGAACAAGATCGGCGATGAAGACGATCCGCGCATCGTCGGTCATGATGTGACCAACGGCAACGAAGAAGGCGGCCGCAAGGCCATGGAAAACCTTCTCCAGAAGGATCCGAGCATTAACGTGATCCACACGATCAACGAACCGGCCGCTGTTGGTGCCTATCAGGCGCTGAAGGCTGTCGGAATGGAGAGCAATGTGCTGATCGTGTCGGTTGACGGTGGTTGCCCGGGCGTCCAGTCGGTCAAGGATGGCGTCATCGGCGCCACCTCGCAGCAGTACCCGCTGATGATGGCGGCTCTCGGCGTCGAGGCGATCAAGAAGTTCGCCGATAGCGGTGAAAAGCCGAAGCCGACCGAGGGCAAGTCCTTCTTCGATACCGGCGTTTCGCTCGTCACCGACAAGCCGGTTTCCGGCGTCGAGTCGATCGATACCAAGGTCGGCACCGACAAGTGCTGGGGCTGAGCCTGGCTACCTAGCCACAACAACGGCCGGGGCTCGATCCTCGGCCGTTTTCGACAGACGACAAGCTCTTGCCTCAAGAACCGGCGTGCGAAGACCGGAGCGATATGGGCAATAGCTTCCGCGCGCGGTTCGGCGCGAAAGCGGAGGAGAAAAAATGACCGGATCACAGGAATTCGAACGGGTTCTTGACGGCAGTGACAAGAATGTTGCGTCGTTCGAACACCAGGACATCTCATTTCTGAAGCGTGCGCAGCACTTCCTGCACTCGACGCCGGCAGCGGTGCCGCTGATCGTGCTGGTGCTGGCGATCATCATTTTCGGCATGGCGATTGGTGGGCGGTTCTTCTCGTCCTACACGCTCACGCTCATTCTGCAGCAGATCGCCATCGTCGGCATCCTCGGCGCGGCCCAGACGCTGGTCATCCTGACCGCCGGCATCGATCTTTCGATCGGCGTCATCATGGTCATTTCCGCCGTCATCATGGGCAACTGTGCCATCACCTACGGAATTCCAACGCCGATTGCCGTCATCCTCGGCATGCTGGTCGGCGGCCTATGCGGCTTGCTCAACGGTTTTCTCGTCGCCTACATGAAGCTGCCGCCGTTCATCGTGACGCTCGGCACGTGGAATATCGTTATGGCGACGAATTTCATCTACTCGGCGAACGAGACGATCCGCGATGCGGACGTGGATGCGCAGGCGCCGCTGCTGCATTTCTTCGCGCTCAGTTTCAAGGTCGGCAATGCGGTCTTGACGCTCGGCGTCATCGCCATGGTGCTGCTGGTGCTCGGGCTCTGGTATGTTCTCAACCACACGGCCTGGGGTAGGCACGTCTATGCGGTCGGCGACGATCCGGAGGCGGCAAAGCTCTCCGGCATCCAAACCAAGAGCGTGCTGCTCACGGTCTATGCAATCTCGGGCGTCATCGCAGCCTTTGCAGCCTGGGTATCGATCGGCCGCAACGGCTCCATCTCGCCGTCTTCAGCGGTCACCGATTATAACCTGCAGGCGATCACCGCGACCGTGATCGGCGGTATCTCGCTCTTTGGCGGCCGCGGTTCCATCCTCGGCACCCTGTTTGGCGCGATGATCGTCGGCGTCGTGTCCATGGGCCTCAACATGCTCGGGGCCGACCCCCAGTGGAAAGTCCTGCTGACCGGCGTGCTCATCATCGCCGCTGTCGCAATCGACCAGTGGATCAGAAAGGTTTCGGTGTAATCATGGCTGTTGAACCCATCCTTACCGCCCGCGGCCTCGTGAAGCGCTACGGGCGCGTCACCGCGCTCGACAACGCAGACTTCGACCTCTATCCCGGCGAAATCCTCGCCGTCATCGGCGACAACGGCGCCGGCAAGTCGTCGCTCATCAAGGCGATTTCCGGTGCAGTTACTCCCGACGAGGGCGAGATCACGCTGGAGGGCAAGCCGGTCCACTTCAGGTCGCCGATGGAGGCGCGTGAGGCGGGCATCGAGACCGTCTATCAGAACCTTGCGCTTTCCCCCGCCTTGTCGATTGCCGACAACATGTTTCTTGGCCGTGAGATCAGGAGGCCGGGCGTGCTCGGCAGTTGGTTCCGCATGCTCGATCGGCCGGCGATGGAAAAACGCGCCCGAACGAAGCTCTCGGAACTGGGCCTGATGACGATCCAGAACATCAATCAGGCGGTCGAAACGCTTTCCGGCGGCCAGCGCCAGGGTGTGGCGGTTGCGCGCGCGGCCGCTTTCGGCTCCAAGGTTGTCATCATGGATGAGCCGACAGCCGCACTCGGAGTGAAGGAAAGCCGTCGCGTGCTGGAACTGATCCTCGACGTGCGTTCCCGCGGCTTGCCGATCGTGCTCATTTCGCACAACATGCCGCATGTCTTCGAAGTCGCGGACCGTATCCACATCCACCGGCTCGGCCGCCGCCTGACGGTCATCAATCCGAAGGAATATACCATGTCCGACGCCGTGGCATTCATGACCGGCGCCAAGACGGTCCCCACGGATCCGGTTCCCGCATGAGCGTAACCATCGAGGAAATCGCCGGCGAGGTGGCCACCCGCGCCGGCGACACCAAGCGCTTCCTGATCGCCATCGCCGGTCCGCCGGGCGCCGGCAAGTCGACCATGGCGGATAATCTCGCCGATGCGCTGAGAGCGCGGGGAGAAACCGCGGAAGTGCTGCCGATGGACGGCTTTCACATGGACAACGCAGTTCTGAGCGAGCGCGGTCTGCTCGCCCGCAAGGGCGTCCCGGAAAGCTTCGACGTCCGCGGTTTTCTGGACATCATTCGCGCCGTGCGTCTAGCCGACCAGGAAGTGCTGATCCCGGTCTTCGACCGGTTCCGCGAGATCGCCATCGCATCGGCCCGCGTCGTCTCGCCGGAGCATCGCTTCATCATCGTCGAGGGCAACTACCTTCTGCTCAGCCAGGGCAAGTGGGCGGAGCTTGAGGGTATCTTCGACTACTCCATCATGCTTGCGCCGCCGATCGAGGTGCTGGAGGAGCGGCTCTTAGCCCGCTGGCGCGGCTACAAGCTGACGGAAGAGCAGGCGAGTGCCAAGGTCTATGGCAATGACCTGCCGAATGGCAGGCTCATCCTGGAAAACCGCCGCCGCGCCGATGTAACGCTCGAGATCGCCTGACAATTGAAGCGGCAAAATGTTTGCCATGAGCCGTGCCGGGGTGATAATGCGCGGGGCAGAGCCTTGAAGGCCGCCCTACCGGAGTTATAGCGCATGCAGTCCATCACCATCCGCCGCCCCGACGACTGGCACCTTCATCTGCGCGACGGCGCGATGCTTGAAGGCGTGATCGGCGATACCAGCCGCAACTTCGCCCGTGCCATCATCATGCCAAATCTCGTGCCGCCGGTCGTGACGACGGCGGATGCGAAAGCCTATCTCGAGCGGATCATGAAGGCATTGCCGAGCGGCGATCGCTTCGAGCCGTTGATGACGCTCTATCTGACGGAGGATACGAGCGCCGACGATGTCGAGGAAGGCAAGAAAAGCGGCCTGATCACGGCGGTGAAACTTTATCCGGCGGGTGCGACTACCAATTCCCATAGCGGCGTGCGCGACATGGAAAAGGCCATGCCGGTGCTGGAGCGCATGGCGAAGATCGGTCTGCCGCTTTGCGTGCATGGTGAAGTTACGACGCCTGAGGTCGATATCTTCGACCGTGAGGCGGTATTCATCGAAACGGTGCTCGATCGCCTGCGCAAGCGCCTGCCGGAGCTGAAAGTCACGATGGAGCACGTAACGACGGCAGACGGCATCGACTACATCAAGTCGTCGAAAGCCAATCTCGCAGGCTCCATTACGACACACCACCTGATCATCAACCGCAATGCAATCCTGGTCGGCGGCGTCCGGCCGCATTATTACTGCCTGCCGGTCGCCAAGCGCGAAACCCACCGCCTGGCGCTGCGTGCAGCCGCTGTGAGCGGCGACAAGCGCTTCTTCCTCGGCACCGATTCGGCCCCACATATCGATCCGCTGAAGGAGTGCGCCTGTGGCTGCGCTGGCATCTATTCCTCGATCAATACGATGAGTTGCCTAGCCCATGTCTTCGAGCAGGAGGGCGCGCTCGACAAGCTCGAAGCCTTCGTCTCGCTGAACGGCCCGGCCTGGTACGGCCTTCGGCCGAACGAAGAGCGCGTCACGCTGGTGAAGCGTGAAGTGCCCGTGTCGTTTCCGACGAAGATCGAAACCGGTGCCGGAACGGTGACGGTGTTCGATCCCATGTTCCCGCTGCACTGGGACGTCGAACGCTCTTGATCGGCTCGTTCCGCTCTATTGCCAGGTCTCACGCGGCAGCATGCTGCTGCATCTGAGCGAGCATTCCGGCGACGCTAACCCCGGCGCCAGAGCCTTTGTGCCGATGAACGGTGTTCGCGCCTTCCAGGGGGAACTCGTCGGCAAGAATTATCGTTACATGAAGCCGGGCGTCGAAGAGGCGCCGTGGGGGCTAGAGATGCAGGTCGTCGACCCGTTCAACAACCACATCACCTTCTGCGAAAGATGCTGAAAGGCGGGCAGGAGGAGCAACGTCCTCCCGCTTCCATCAAAGAATCATCAGGGCGCGGACGAAGGCAGCTGCGGAAAGCAGGGACGCGATCGTGCGGACGTGATTCCACCAGGTCCAATCTTTCAGATAGGTATTCCAGACGCTGACGGCTTGCGCGCCATTACCGCTGACCTTTGCCAGCGCATCATTCATCGGCACGTTGAAGACGATAGTTGAGATAAAGGATGCGACGACATAGAGCCCGGCACCAGCCAGCATCCAAATGCCTGCGCTTCCCCGCCAGTCGATGACGGCCAGGACGGCGATCAGGACGGATAGGATGGCGGTCGGAATGAAGACGAGCATGAACGGCGAGCGCACGATCGTCACGTTGATCGAATTCACTGCCGCGATGCCTTGCTCAGGCGGAATGCGGGAAAAGGCGGTCATGATGAAGGTCGAGAAGGCAAAGAAGATACCGGCGACAAGGCCGCTGCCGATTGCAGCGGTGACAAGCGCGAAGGTGAGGATCATTCCCATGGTCATGTCTCCCATATGCCGGTCACCGCTGTCTCGCGGGCATATTGGCTGAAGTTTTTCGGCGGCCGGCCGAGGATTTCCGCAACACCGTTCATGACGCGCGAATTGCGGCCGTCGAGAACCTTGCCGAAAAGCTCCTCGAGAAGATCGATCGTTCCTGCCGACAGGTCGGCCGAAGAGAGTCCGGCCTTGAAATCTTCCATGGAAACCTGACGGTAGCGGATCGTCCGGCCGGTCGCCGTCGCGATCTCCGATACCGCTTCGCGGAAGGTAAGCGCACCTGGCCCGGTCAATTCGTAGGTTTTGCCGAGGTGGCGCTGGTCGGTCAGCGCGGCAACGGCCGCATCGGCAATGTCATCGGCATCGGTGAAGGGCTCCTTGACCTCACCCGCGGGCAGGACGAGCTCTCCCGCGGTGATCGAATCTTTAAACGCGCCTTCGCTGAAGTTCTGGCAGAACCAGGATGCTCGCAGGATGGTGTAGCCGATGCCGGCGGCTTTGAGCATCTCTTCGCTGCGCTCGGCACCATCTTCACCGCGACCGGAGAGCAGGACGATATGCCGTAAGCCGCAATCAACGGCCGTCCGAGCGAATTCGCCGATCGCGTCCGCAGCCCAGGCCACGGCAAGATCAGGCTGAAAGGTCACGTATGCGCTGGTGGCACCCTCAAGTGCCGCGGGCCAGGTTGCTCTATTTTCCCAATCAAAGGGGCGTGTGCTGGAGCGCGAAGCGAAGCGCGACTCGATACCGCGCTCTTTGAGCCGGGAAGCGACGCGCCCGCCTGTTTTTCCCGCGCCGCCGACAAGGATGATTTCGGAATTCTGCATTTGACTGCTCCTCCCACAAAACAAGAGAAAATCTCGTATTTGCATAATGAGATAAACTCTCTTATTTTATCCGTCAATAGAAAAATGGAGTGCCGAATGCCGGAACAGACCGTGGTTAGGCGTAAAAGAGGATTGCAATCGGCAGGTCAACTTCGACGCATCCCGCGCCAGCAGCGGGGTCGGGAACGCTTCGAGAAGATCTTGTCGGTGGCAATGGAACTGATCGAAAAGAATGGCAGCGACGCCCTGAAGATGAGCGAAATCGTTGAAAAGGCCGAGCTTTCCTTCGGCGCTCTTTACCAGTATTTCCCGGACAAGAGCTCCATCATCCGGACGCTTGCCGAACGCTTCAACGAGCAGGGCAGGCACTGCGTAGACGAAGAGCTGGCCAAGGTAACAAGCACCGAAACGCTGCAGCAGGCGCTCTGCAACATCGTTGATCAGTATTGCGATTTCTTCCGCAGAGAACCGGTCATGCGCGACATCTGGCATGCGACCCAGGCCGACAAGCTGCTGCAGCAGGTCGATGCCGAGGACATGGAATTCCACTCGCAAAGACTGTTCAAGGTCTTGGAAAAACTGTGGCCGGAGCGCGAAGGAGGCGAATTGCTGGCGATTGCGCGGCTGACGATGCATTTGCTTGCAGCGGCCGTGCGCTATTCGATCTCAGTCAGCGAGGAGGAGGGGCGGACTGCGATCGCGCTCTACAAGAGAATGCTGCCGACCGATATCGGCGGGCTTCTCGACAACCCGTCGTGCTAGACGGGCATAAGGCTGCGGAGCACAAAATAGGCGATGCCTCCCATGGCAACCGCGACTGCTGACGCCAAAGCCAAGGCGACGCCATACTCCCGCGTACCGGCGGTGAAGGCCAGCACCGCCTTTGTTATGACATTGACGGCGACCGCAATCAGGATGACGTCGGCGGCGGTTTTGACATTGATCGCCGTGCCCATAAGGCGCGCCGTCGAAAGTGTGATGGCGTCCACATCGACCAGCCCGGAGATCGCGGCCACGGCGTAAAGTGCCGACGCGCCGATATAGTCGATTGCCATCTTCGATATCAGGCTGATCAACCCAAGCAGCGCGGCGAAAGAGAAGACCATGCGAAGTTCGAACGGGTTCTTCAGCTCAATTTCCGGCACCTCTCTCGCGGAGCCGGAACGCCAAACCCAGAAGACGCCCGCAATCATGAAGCCGATGATCGCCGGGATCAGGCCGGCTGCAAGCGGAGCGAGCAAGTCGAGCGAGAAGGCGCTGCCGATGACAAGAACACGGGCAAAGGACAAGGCTCCAGCAACGGCCGCCCCGGCCGCCAGATGTGTCGAACCCTGAGGCGCTTGCTTGGAATAACGTGCGAAGGAGAGCGTCAGCGCAGTGGAAGAAACCAGTCCCCCGGCAGCCCCTGCCAGCAGGATGCCACGAGTCGTGCCAGTCAGCTTGATTGCGAGATAGCCGGCAAAGGAAAGTGCTGCGATGGTAATGGTCAGCACCCAGAGGGAAAAAGGGTTGAGCGCGCCCCAAGGGTCGAGCGGCCTGTCCGGAAGCAGCGGTAGGGCAACCACGGTCATGGCAAGCAGCACCAGCGCAGAGCGAAGCTCCGGCCAGGTCATACCTCTCAGAAAGCCATGCAGGCTGTGGCGCGCGGCAAGAATTATCGTCATCACGACGCCGCTTGCAGCCGCAGTCACGATGTCACCGACAGCGGCGAGAACGCCAAGCCCGAAAACCGCCAGCGCAGCCACGACCGAGGTTATGCTGTAATCTTCGTCTTCCTGGGTCTCCAGCCAATTCCCCGTTATATAGACGAGGCCAAGCAGTGCCGCGATCGTTGCCGGCAGGAAGGGACCGATCACCGAATGCAGCGTCCCGGCTATTCCGCCGAGAAAACCAGTGAGGGCGAATGTGCGGATACCTGCTGTCCTGCCGCCCGCCCGGACGTCGCGCTCCTGCCAGCCCCGCTCGACGCCGACAAGCAGGCCAATCGCAAGCGCCACGCCGAGACGCTGAAAGATTTCGAGATGTTCCATGGTCTTACGATATTCCTGTCATGTCATCGTACAATCAGAAATGTTTGAAGGAGTTGACGCATTCGTTGCTATTCTTAACGCCGGAACCTTCGCAGTTCTGGAATCTTTTCGCGCTTGCTGCTATTGCCCCATGGATTTAAGCGAAGGAGAGAGCGATGATCCACACGACATTTCCCGACCGCGCCGTCATGGCCGAACTGGTGGCGAAGATGCTCTGGGAGATCAGGGCGGTCCATTTCAACGCCGCCCAGCCCTACAAGCTCTCCTCCGGCATGGCGAGCCCGGTCTATATCGATTGCCGCAAGCTGCTCTCTTTCCCGCGAATCCGTTCCACGGTGATGGACTTCGCCGCAGGCGTCGTCCTTCGTGACGCCGGTTTCGAGCAGTTCGATTGCATTGCCGGCGGCGAGACGGCGGGGATTCCCTTCGCCGCGTTGCTTGCCGATCGTCTCGGCCTGCCGATGATCTATGTGCGCAAACAGCCGAAGGGTCACGGCCGCAATGCGCAGATCGAAGGCAATATGCCGGAAGGTTCGCGCGTGCTTGTCATCGAGGATCTGACGACGGCGGGCGGCAGCATGTTCAAGTTCATCGATGCCGTCCGCGCGGCTGGCGGCATCGTTGATCACGGTATTGCACTCTTCTACTACGGCATCTTTGACGAAGGCGCGCTGCGCTTTGCTGACGGGAAGGTGAAGCTACATTACATCGCTACCTGGCGTGACGTTCTGGCTGTTGCGAAAGCGCAGGAGCTTTTCGACGAGAAGACGCTCAGCGAAGTGGAAGCCTTCCTCGACGCGCCGCTCGCCTGGTCGGGCCGCAACGGCGGCGTTTCGTCGCTTTAAGGACAGATAGGCAAAGTGTGGCTTTGCTTTTGCCACGAAATTATCTAATCGATTTGAAGACCGAATTTCACCGATACGTTGGGAGGCCGGAATGATTTTGTGCTGTGGCGAAGCGTTGATCGACATGCTGCCGCGGGAGACAACGCTCGGCGAGAAGAGCTTCGCGCCCTATGCCGGCGGAGCGATCTTCAACACGGCGATTGCGCTCGGCAGGCTTGGCGTTCCGACGTCCTTCTTTACCGGCATCGCCGATGACATGATGGGCGATATCCTGCGCGAGACGCTGGTCGCCAGCAATGTCGATTTCAGCCTTTGCGCCATATCGCCCCGCCCGTCGACGCTCGCATTCGTTAAGCTGGTGAACGGACAGGCGACTTATGCCTTCTACGATGAAGGCACGGCCGGCCGCATGATCACCAAAGACGACCTGCCGGTCCTCGGCGACGATTGTGAGGCGCTACATTTCGGCGCGATCAGCCTGATTCCGAGTCCCTGCGGCGAGACGTACGAGACGCTACTCGATCGAGAGGCCGGAAAGCGCGTCATCTCGCTCGATCCGAACATCCGCCCCGGCTTCATCAAGAACAAGGAAGCCCACATGGCGCGCATCAAGCGCATGGCGGCGAAATCCGATATCGTCAAGTTTTCCGACGAGGATCTCGAATGGTTTGGCCTTGAAGCCAGCCACGACGATCTGGCGGCCCACTGGCTGAAGCATGGCGCCAAGCTCGTCGTCATCACCAAGGGCGCTGAAGGCGCGTCGGGCTACACCAAGGATCGCAAGGTCGTTGTGCCGAGCCAGCGCGTCACCGTGGTCGACACGGTTGGTGCGGGCGATACATTCGATGCGGGCATCCTCGCTTCGCTGAAGATGGACAATCTTCTGACCAAGGCGCAGGTTGCCTCCCTCGACGAAAAGGCGCTGCACAACGCCCTGTCGCTTGGGGCAAAGGCCGCGGCCGTCACCGTTTCGCGCGCCGGCGCCAATCCGCCCTGGTCGCACGAAATCGGCCTTTGAGCTACGCAAGCCGATCAAGAAAGCCGAGGACTTCGCGATTGAAGTGCTCGGGCCGCTGCAGTGGCGCGAAGTGGCCGACATCGGGCAGCAGGATGAGCTCCGCATCAGGGATGTTGCGCGCGAGATAGTCGGCATGCTCGGGCTTGATGAATTCGTCGCGCTCACCCAGCACGACCGCGACTGGCACCTTGATCCGCGCGAGATCGCTCGCTGTGTAGTTGGGCTCGGTCGCCATCATCCTGCTGACGTCCTGAACAAAGGCATCGAACTGATCGGGTGTTGCCGATAGTGCCTGATAGTCCTTCCTGTGCCGGCTGAAGCAGCGATCGATGACCGGTGTCGCGACAAACTCTTTCGTGCCGCTCGGATCCATATTGCACGCGAAGAAGAAGACGCCGGAGACGCGGTCCGGATGCTGATCGGCAAGGATGAGTGCCGTGCAGGCGCCATCACTCCAGCCGACGAGCGCTGCTTTGGCGAGCTCTAGATGATCCATGATTTCCAGAACGTCCGTTGCCATCAACTCGTACTCATACGGCTGGCTATCGCGCGTGCTGCGGCCATGCCCCCGGCTGTCGATGACCACAACCTGCCGGCCGGACTCGATCAATGCCGGCACTTGGTAGCCCCAATTGCCGCTGTTACCAAGCCCGCCATGCAGCAGGATCACCGCAGGACCGTTCCCGTAAGTCGCGTACCAGATACTGGCGCCGTCATGCTCGACGACACCTGCGGATGCCGCCGTCGGCAGCGGTGGCGCGCCCTCTGCCTCAAAAATCTTGAGCTCGTCGTCCATCACACTCATCCGGCTCTCCCTTCCTGATACAAACGATCAGATGTGGCGCGTTTCGACAGCTTCAAATGAAAATCACAGATCCCTTCCGAGATCTTGAAGCACGATCCGATAGCGTCGGGATCGTCGAACGTCAGACCGATATGGTCCCAGGGAGAATTGGTAGGAGGTGAAATAAGACACCATCAGATCGTCTTAGGCTTCGAAAGTCGCACCATGCCTAAACGGGATGCCAGGCTCAGGGAGACCCGTCGTGTACCGGCAGCCGCGACAAGGGCGAGCCGAGGAGCAGAGCAGACACAGCATCTCGTCGAACGGACTTACGTGGCCAATTCGACGGACAAACGAGTCATTCGCATTTTCATCTACTAGGCCGATAGACGAGCCTCGACAAAGTGTTCGGCGGCTTCTTCGAGTGCTTCTTCCGCCCACTGATTGAGGCTCTTTCCTGAAAGCTCGGCAGCAAGAGCTGCTCGGCGGTGCACTTCAGGAGCGACACGAAACATCATCTTGCCAGAATAGGGTTTCTGAGGCTCTTTTCCTATTGTCTTGCATGTCTCGACGTAATCATCGACAGCCTCATGAAAGGCTTTCTTAATTTCAGAGACGCTGTCACCGTGAAAGCCGATGACATCGGAAATACCTGCAATCTTGCCAAAAAATACTTCGTCCTCAGCGTCAAATTCGATGCGAGCGTGGTAGCCGTTGTAAGTCATGGTGTTCATGGTGTTGCTCCAATCTGGGTCAGGAACTCGCGAGCATCGCGCACCTGATAGCGCTTCGCTTCCTTGTCCAGGTGAGGTCGATGGAAGCTCGCAATGATGCCGTCTTTTTCGAACTTAACGCGAGAGCCGTTTCCCTCGATTACATTCGCCCCGGCAGCTACAAGCAGGTTCTCGATTGCCGTCCATTCAATGGTTCCAGAGACCGGATCCTTGAAGACGGCCGCGAGAGTCTTTCTCTGCTTGCTGTTCATGCTAGCAAATATATAGGCGCTTGCTGATTATGCAAGCACATATTCGGCAGCCCAAGCAGGCTAAAATATGGGTCCATAGTTTTCTAATCGCCCTTATGAGGCAGTCGATCAATTCGAAGAATAGGCTCGTGACTACGTTCTCGCCGGCATCGGTGTTATCAGGGGTCTGCAGCTCGAATCTTTTCAAGGCGAGGGATTGGAGTTGCCTCTTGGCGCGATCGATCCAGCGGCAAGCAATACAAAGGGCAAACTTCCATCCAAGCCTGCCCTGACGTTCTCGTCGGCGCGACAGGCAGCTCTGGAGCGCTTCGCCACGCCCGCGGCCGAGCCGCCCATCAATCCAGGAGATCACTTCGCCGTGAGGCCTGGGCTCCGTCTTGAAACGAAATTAAGCCGCTCCAATTCCTTCCAGCAATTCAGCTTGTATTCGGAGGGCGCCGATGAACGTCTTTTCCCCTAAAGCCGGATTTCTCTCCGCTAGAATTGGATTTCTCGCGCTCGCCTCCGTCGCGACTGTCGCCTCCGGCGTGGCCCTCGGCCCGGCGCGGGCCGAGCTGCTCGCACGTGTTCCCGCCGCGCGCGAAATGGCGGTCTGCGGCGACATATTGTTCGTCGGGACCAAAGGTTCCTCGGTCTATGCCGTGCCATTCTCCGGCGGCCTCGCCCGGCGGGTTGCCTCCGGATTCTCCGCTCCGAACGGAGTCGCATGCTCCCGCGGTCGTTTGTTCGTTGCTTCGAGGAACAGCGTAACCGCGTTCAACATCGGGCGTGGGGGCGCTCTGAGCGGTAGGCGTGATATTCGTCGAGACTTGCCGAATTCGGGAGCCCACAGTTTTCGCTATATCGCCGTCGGTCCCGATTCCCGGCTCTATGTCTCGTTGGGATCGCCTTGCAACATTTGCTTGCCGCGCGGGCTGCAAGGCACGATCGTCAGCATGGACCAGGACGGGTCCGACCTTCGACGAGTGGCCTGGGGTGTGCGCAATTCGGTCGGCTTCGACTGGCGCGGCGGCACGATGTTCTTTACCGACAACGGCGCCGACCGAATGGGCGACGATATCCCACCAGACGAGCTGAACGCGCTGCAGCCCGGCGGCTTTTACGGCTTTCCCTTTTTCGGAGGCCAGATCCGGCTCAAAGGGTTCGAGGACGCGTCGCCGCCCGCGCGGCAGATTTCGCCCGTCTTCAACTTTCAGGCACATGTCGCAACCTTGGGAATCCATTTTTTCCGCAGCCTCGGCGGCGACGCCCTGGTTGCCGAGCACGGCAGTTGGGATAGGTCTGTTCCGGTCGGCCGTCAGGTAGTGCGGGTGCGCTTCCAAGGGGGGCGCCCCGTCTCCGCGACGACTTTCGCCAGAGGCGTCGGACGGCCCGTGGACGTCAAGGAGGCGCCGGATGGTTCCGTCCTCGTATCCGACGACGCCGGAGGCGCGATTTACGTCTTCAGGCGGTGACGTCCGAGGGCTCCTTAGAGGGGACCCGTCAGGTTAACGGCGTGGTTGGTCGGATGAGCGCTTCGAGGTAGTCGGGTTCAAGATTGGCGAGCTTGCCGCGGACTTCGAGACGCTGCGAAAGCCTCCCGACACCGGTTGCGCATTGCGCCTTATGCGACCTTGAACGATGGTCCGTTCGGTGAACATGTTCTCGTTCTGTGTTGCGAAAGCCGCACAATGCCTAGTTTGGAACTGTGCTTTTCGCACCACTCAACATACTGAGATCTGACTTCATGCGCCAAGACGTTCCTTGCAGATAGTCTCCACAAGCGCCTGCAGGTCCTTCACGCGCGCAACAAGCCATTGCAGCTCATCATTACTGATCGTGTATCTCGACGAATAGCGCGCCTCGACATAAGCCCGCGACAACAGCTCACGAATGAGCGGCGGGCAGAGCGAGTGTCGCGCGGCCAAGCGGAAACCAGCCGCGCATCGGCGCTTTCGGCTTGCGAGCGCAGTACCTTGATCCGATGAGACTTCGGGCTGTAGAGGGTCAGGGTCAACAAGACGCAATGGTAGAAGCGTTCGGTGGCCTGATGCAGATCAAAGGCTGCGTGATTTGACATCTGATCGGCAACAGCATTTTCAGCCTGCCTGACACAGTAAAACGCATCGACAAACCATTTATCGAAATATCGCTGTGCCTCGGCCTTCGCCTCCCCTGGTGTCAGCGCCTTCGGCTGGGCGAGGGGATGGCCCGGCTCCTCATAGAGCACGATCCCGTCTTTGGCGATGTCGGTAAAGAACGGCCGACCGCGCGAAAGCTGGTCGTTGACGTCTGAAAGGCAGTGCACGATCGGGATCACCGGTGTTTCGATCCGGTGGCTGATCTGCTCCTGCAGCAACCGTTCTTCCAGCGTCTCCCACAGCTCATGCTCCCCGGCAAAGCTCTTGGTGTTGACGACGATGAGAAGGTCATAGTCGGAACGGTAGCCGCTTGAGCGATCCTCGACCCAGTCGCCGCGGGCATAGGAGCCGTAAAGGATGACCATGAGGACCTTGCCGGCCGCCTTCTTGGCGGACAGCTTGGTAGCGCGGAACTGCTCGACCTCGAAAAACAGGATTTGCAGAACCCGGGCAAGCTCCCGTCGCTTCTTGTCGGGCAGATGGTCGAGATGGTCTGTCAGGGTCACTGCCGCGTCGAAGCCTTCGGTGGGAATCATATCCATCGTAGCGGCTCATCGGTTGTTGCGCATCTAAACTCTTTACGCGCACGTGTTATGGATTACAACCATATTTCCCTGGTACACCTCTCCCCGCAAAGCGAAAAGGGTTGTCCTTGTCTCCGGCGCGAAATCTCACTGTCGCGGGCTTCTCTTGCGGTTCGGATCAACGCCGGCCCGCTCGGCGAGATACCTCCTCACATCCGCTGGGAGGAGGATCCGACAGCTATCGCCGAGGGGCGCAACCCAAAGGATCCAAGTGATCTTACGTGGCGAGCTTCGCCAATGATGCAACAAGCCCCTGAGTCGAGCTATCGTGTCCTGCCGCGCTCTCCGTGCCTTCAATAACCGGCAGCAGGCCGGTCGCCAGTTCCTTGCCGAGCTCGACACCCCACTGGTCGAAGGAGTTGATGCGGAAGAGCACGCCTTCGACGAATACGCGATGCTCGTAGAGGGCAATCAGGCGGCCGAGCGCATAGGGCGTCAGTTTATCATAGACGAAGGTGATCGATGGCCGGTTGCCGGTGAAGACCCGGTGCGGCGCGATGAAATCGGCCTTCTTGTCGTCCATCCCCTTGGCTGTGAGCTGCGCTTTGGCTTCCTCGAAAGTGCGGCCCTTCATGAGCGCTTCGGACTGTGCCAGGCAATTGGCCATCAGCAATTGGTGCTGGTGGCGCAGTTCCGGCTCGAAGGCATTGGCGGCGATCATGAATTCACTGGGAATAATGCTCGTTCCCTGGTGGATGAGTTGGAAGAATGCGTGCTGGCCGTTGGTCCCAGGCTCGCCCCAGACCACCGGGCCGGAATTGCTCTCGACCGGCGTGCCGTCGATCGTCACACCCTTGCCGTTGGATTCCATGTCGAGCTGCTGCAGGTAGGCCGGGAAGCGCGAAAGGCGCTGGTCGTAGGGCAGGATCGCACGGGTGGGATACCCCAGCACATTGCGATGGTAAAAGCCGATGAGGCCGAGCAGCATCGGCAGGTTTTCGGTAACCGGAGCCTTACGGAAATGGTTGTCCATTGCATGCGCGCCGTCGAGGAACTTGCCGAAGTTTTCCGGTCCGATCGCGATCATCAGCGGCAGGCCGATGGCCGACCAGATGGAATAGCGGCCACCGACCCAATCCCAGAAGCCGAAGACGCGTTCGCTCGTGATGCCGAAGGCGGCGACCTTGTCGAGCGCCGTCGAGACGGCCGCGAAATGGTGCTGCACCGCAGCCTCACCCAGCGCCTTGGCGACGAAATTGCGCGCCGTCTGCGCATTGGTCATCGTCTCGATCGTCGTGAAGGTCTTCGAGGCAATGATGAAGAGCGTCGTTTCCGGCTGGACCTGCTTCAGGATGTCGGCGATATGGGCGCCGTCGATGTTGGAGACGAAATGCGCGCGCGGGCCATCATGGAAGGGCGCGAGCGCCAGCGTCGCCATGACCGGGCCGAGGTCCGAGCCGCCGATCCCGATATTGACGACGTCGGTGATCTGCTTGCCCGTCGCGCCCTTCAGCGCGCCGGAGCGGATGCCGTCGGCGAACTTGCCCATGGCGGCGAGAACGCCGTTGACATCCGGCATCACATCCTTGCCGTCGACCAGCACCGCCGTGTTGGAGCGGTTGCGAAGTGCAGTGTGTAGAACGGCGCGGTCTTCTGTGAAGTTGATCGCCTTGCCGGAAAACATTTCCTCGCGCTTCTTCTCCACACCGCCTTCTTCTGCGAGCTTGACAAGAAGCGCCAGGATTTCGTCGTTCACGGCGGTCTTTGAATAGTCCATCAAAAGGTCGTCGAGCGAGGCGGTGAAGCGCGAGAAGCGCTGCGGATCGGCCGCGAAGGCGTCGCGGATATCGGTTGCCCTCGTGGCGGCCGCAGTGCTCTTCAGCTGTTCGACGATGACATTCATGGGAGGCTCCTTGAAGGCGGAAAGGGTTGCGGAAACTATTCGCTTTGTAGGGCGTAAATCAAGTTCAGCCACCGCCGGAATGCAAAAAAGCCACCCGCGCACAGGCGGATGGCTTCAAATTTCATGCGGGTGTCAAAATCAGCCGCGCAGGTCCTTGCGCAGAATCTTGCCGACCGGCGATTTCGGCAATTCGGTGCGGAATTCGATATGGCGGGGACGCTTGTAGTTGGTGAGGTTGGCGGCACAATGGGCCCTCACATCGGCCTCGGTCAGCGCCAGGTCCTTCCGCACCACGAAGAGTTTCACCGCTTCGCCGGAATGGCCATCCGGCACGCCGATCGCGGCGGCCTCGATGATGCCCGGGTGCATGGCGGCGACTTCCTCGATCTCGTTCGGATAGACGTTGAAACCGGAAACCAGGATCATGTCCTTCTTGCGGTCAACGATCTTGGTGTAGCCGCGCTCGTCCATGAAGCCCATGTCGCCGCTGCGGAAAAAGCCGTCCGCCGTCATCACCTTCGCGGTCTCCTCCGGCTTCTGCCAGTAGCCGGCCATCACCTGCGGGCCGCGGATGCAGATCTCGCCGATCTCGCCGAGCGGCAGGGAATTGCCGTTTTCATCGCGGATGTCGACATCGGTAGAGGGGAGAGGCAAGCCGATCGAGCCGGTGAATTCCGGCGAATCGAAGCGGTTGGCGGTTGCGACCGGCGAGGTCTCGGAAAGGCCGTAGCCCTCGGTGATATGCGAGCCCGTCATCTTCAGCCAGCGCTCGGCGACCGGCCGCTGCACCGCCATGCCGCCGCCCAGCGACATGATGAGCGAGGAGAAATCGAGCTTGGCGAAATCGGCATTGTTCATCAGCGCGTTGAACAGCGTGTTGAGGCCGGGGAAGATATGGACGTTCGACTTGCCGAATTCTTTGACAAAGCCCGGAATGTCGCGCGGATTGGCGATCAGAATGTTGTGCGCGCCGAGCGACATACCCATCAGCGAATTCACCGTAAGCGCGAAGATGTGATAAAGCGGCAGTGCGCACATGAAGTTGAGCACGTCCGGCTGCTTCTTGAGCTCGAAGGCGGATTTCAGCCAAAGCTGCAGCTGTCGTTTGTTGGCAAGCAGGTTCTGGTGTGTCAGCACCGCACCCTTGGCCACACCCGTGGTGCCGCCGGTATATTGAAGGAAGGCGATATCGCTGCCCTCGATGGCCGGCGGTTGCAGCGGTTTGCGTGCACCTTCGCCCAAGATCTGCTTGAATGTCTTGTGCTGCGGGATCGACCAGGAGGGGACCAGCTTCTTCACCTTGCGGACGACGAAATTGACGATCAGTCCCTTTGGACCCAGCATTTCGCCAAGCGAAGTCACCACCACATGGCGCACATCGGTCTTTGCCAGCACCTGTTCGACCGTGCGGGCGAAGTTCTCCAGTACGAAGATCGCCTTGGCGCCTGAATCGCGCAGCTGGTGTTCCAGTTCGCGCGGCGTATAGAGTGGATTGACATTCACGACGACCAGGCCGGCGCGCAGGATGCCGTAGACCGCGATAGGGTTCTGCAGCACATTCGGCATCATCACGGCGACCCGATCGCCTTTCTGAAGACCGATGCTTTGCAGCCAGGCTGCGACCTTGCGTGTCTGCTCTCCAAGCTCCCGATAGGTGAGCGTCTTGCCCATGCTCGAAAAGGCAACACGGGTTGCATAGGTCCCGCAGGATTTGTCCAGCAGATCCGCCAGCGATTCATGCTCGGGCGGCGGCAGTTCGGCCGGAACGATCGCGGGATAGGCGGCAAGCCAGGGTTTTTCCCGCTTCGAGCCACCTGGATGGACGGAAATGCTGCTCATCGTGTCTCTCTCCCTATCCGGCAACGGATGCCGGTCTGCGGCTGCCGGTCGGATGATCCTCCATCCTCCGAAGGGCAGCTTATGCCAATGCTTGAACGGTTCAAGCTGGATTAGAGTTACACTAACTTTGACGTAAACGTCAACGTGCTTCCGGCGCTCCGGTAATCCGGGAACTTTTGAGTTCGAAGACACGTTTTATTTCCATGACTGACAGGTGAGGAGAAGCAGAAATGCTCAATGAAGAGGCTGATGTCAGCCGCGATCCCAATGTGAAGGATACTCCGTCGCTGATTGCAAGTGACCGCGTTGAGGGCACTCGTGTCTATGGCGCCGATGGCAAGCACATCGGCTCGATCGAGCGCCTGATCATCGGAAAGCAGGACGGCCGCGTGGCCTATGCCGTGATGAGCTTTGGCGGCTTCCTGGGTATCGGCAACGACCACTACCCGCTGCCTTGGGAAAAGCTGAACTACGACACGCAGCTTGACGGCTACCGTATCGACCTCACGAAGGAGGAGATCGAAAACGCGCCGAGCTACGCGGACGATGACGACAACTGGTACAACGATAATAGCCGCCGAATCTATGACTACTACGGCGTGCCACCTTACTGGATGTAACGTCGTTCGCGCGAACGAGCCGGAAAGGGCCCCGCGGCTGGCGGGGCCTTTTTGGTGTCTTCAAAGGAGATCGTTGGCCGAGCGAAGAACCACGCCCGGGACGATATCGTCCGAAGAGATCAGCCTCTTCGTCTTCAGCGTGAAAACGTGGCTCTCGCCCGGCAGCAGGGACACAAGCATGGAATCCACCACCGCAGTCGGATCGAGCCGGTCGGCCATCAGGCAAAGATCCTTCAGAAAAGTTCTGGCCGTGACCTTCACCTCGCAGCCGTCGACACCAAGCGTGACTGCGACGCCAAACTGCGGCCTCGGCAGCTTCAGGTCGACATCCTCGACGAAATAGTGGAAGGCTCGTTTGTCGAGCATCTCTACGACGACCACCTCGTCATCAGCCGCATCTGGAGTGGCGATGTCGTCCGGCAGGATGAATTCCTTGGCTTCGAACCTGTCGCAGAGCAGCCGCCAGAATTCGAATTCGGCAAGCACCGTCCCGTCGAGCTTCATGCGCCTGCCGCTGATTTTCGACCGCCAGAAAAGCGTCCGCTCGTTGACGGCTATGGCGGCGAGCTTGTCTCCCCGCGGCTGGATCGTCAAAAGGCGCGGATCGAAAGTCTGTTGCAGGGCGTACCAGAGCGGCTTTCGCCGCCCCGCGGAATCGAGTGCGGACCAGGAGGTTACCGGCCAGCAATCGTTGAACTGCCAAACCACTGCACCTTTGCAGATGCCGCGATTCGAGCGCATATGCTCGACGGCGAAGCGGATCGCGCGCGCCTGGTTCAACTGTGTGGCGAAATGCCAGTCGGCCATCGTCTTCGGTATGGGCAAATGGCCGGCAAGGCCGCGGATCAGCCGCTCGTTGCCATGTGTCGCCTTTTGATGATGGAAGACGCCATGTGATTGCGGCGTCAGCGGATTGTCATGCACGCTTTCTTCGAGCGTCGCCCAACTCGGCGGTGCCTGCCAGCCGAATTCGGAGCAAAAGCGCGGGATGTAGTTGCGATAAACCTCGTAGCCGACGTCGTTCCACACATCCCAGATATGCTTGCACCCGTGTTCGTCCGCATTGGGCGCGATATCCATCGTGCCGGAATAGGGACTACCGGGATAATAGGGCCGGTCGGGGTCGAGTTCGGCGCACAGCTTCGGGAGCAGATCGAGATAATAGCCAAGCCCCCAGGTAACGCCCTCCTTGATGATCGGCCGCCAGCCCCACTCGTCGAAGCCCCAGATATTCTCATTGTTGCCATTCCAGACGATGAGCGAAGCATGTGACATCAGCCGGACGACATTGTCACGTACCTCGGCTTCCACTTCGCTACGAAGCGGCTCTTCCTCCGGATAGGCAGCACAGGCAAAGAGGAAGTCTTGCCAGACCAGCATCCCGGCGCGGTCGCACGCCTCGTAGAATCCATCGCGCTCGAAAATGCCGCCGCCCCAGACGCGCAGCATATTGATGTTTGCTGCCTTCGCCTCGGCGATGCGCGAGACATAGCCGTCCGAAGTCACACGCGAGGGGAAGCAATCGTCGGGAATCCAGTTCGCGCCGCAGATGAAAAGCGGCACCTCGTTGACGATGAAAGTGAAGGCTGAGCCATGTGCGTCCGGCGCAGTATCTAGCCGGACAGAGCGAAAGCCGATCGCCTTGGAATAGCTATCGAGTAAGTCATCGTTTACGCTATCGCGCAACTCGATCTTCAGCGGATAGAGTGGCTGGGCGCCGAGATGATGCGGCCACCAAAGCTGCGGCGATGGAACGCGGATATCGAAGCTGACCTCTCCGGCATCTTCCGCAATCTCGACCGTATGAAATACGCCCGCAATCTCGGCGACGATCCTGCATGCACCCGATGCGCCATGCTGCGTCAGCTTGGCATGGACCTTCACCAGGCCATCGCCCCCTGCAAGCGTCGCCGATACCCGGGTCTCGAGGAGCCGTGCCCGATCCCAGCTTTCCAGCCGCACCGGCTTCCATATCCCCGCAGTCACCAAGGTCGGCCCCCAGTCCCAGCCGAAATTGCAGGCCATCTTGCGCATCAGGTTGCCGGGCCCGGGATAATTGTTGGGCCGGTAGCCGTAACGCTTCTCCATCTCCGCACCGTGGGCATAGGCGGAATGGAAGGTGACGCTGAGTTCGTTGACGCCGGCCTTCAGCAACGCTGAAACATCGAAGCGGTAGGTGCGATGCTGGTTGAAGGTTCGCGCCACCTCCTCGCCGTTCAGTCGGATCGTCGCGATCGTATCCAACCCGTCGAAAACCAGCTCATGAACTTTGCGTTCATCAGGGGCGGCTTCGAAGCTGCAGCGATAGGTCCATTCCGTTCTGCCGATCCAGTCGTTGCTGATCTCGTTGACGTCGAGATAGGGGTCGGGGATCAGCCGGTTTGCCAGAAGGTCGAGATGCACACAGCCGGGAACGGCTGCGGGAATGAATTCGGGCAGTCCGGGATGCCCTGTATCGTTGCAGGAGAGCGTCCAGCCGCTGTGAAGTTCGGCTTTTTCGATCATGGGAGTGCTCTTACTGGAAACGACCGTGACGCTGCAGAACTTCGATCTTGTAGCCGTCGGGATCGGTGATGAAGAAGAAGAGGCCGAAGAGCTTGCCGTCGCGGTTGAGCTCGACAAGCTTGCCGGGGTTGAGGCCGGCTTTCGTCAATCGCTCGTGTTCGACGGCGACCTCATCGACCGAAACGGCGAGGTGACCATAGCCGTTGCCGAGGTCGTAGGATGCGGTACGGCCCTTGTTGATCGTCAGCTCCAGCTCGAATCCGGTCTCGGCATTGCTCATATAGATCAGCGTGAAGGTCTCGAAATCGACCCGATCGGCGACTGTCAGCCCCAAGACCTTGCTGTAGAAATCGACGGAGCGCGCCTCGTCGAGTACGCGGATCATGGAGTGGATCATCTTTGCCAAGGCGGCCTCCCATTGCCGGTATTGCGGCAGCCTTGGTAGCTTTCCCGCTATGCGGGGCGCAAGCCTATTCTTTGCGTTATCGCGCTTTCGATGAGCCCCATTGCATCGTAGATCAGCACGGCCATCAGGCCGACGATGAGACCGCCTTGCAGGATGAAGGCTGTATTGTCGGAGATCAGGCCAGCGATGATGACCTCGCCAAGGCCCTTTGCCGCAACCGTCGAGCCGATCGTCGCCGTGCCGATATTGATGACGGTCGCGACCTTTAGTCCCTCAAGGATGAGCGGAAGCGCAAGCGGCAGCTCAACGCGCAAAAGCCGCTGTGTCGCATCCATCCCCATGCCGTCAGCGGCATCAAGAACGGACGGCGAAACCTGACGCAATCCGGAGACGGTATTCTCGAAGATCGGCAGCAGGCCATAGAGAAAGAGAGCGATCAGCGTCGGAGCGGCGCCGAAGCCTGTGGCCGGAACGGCAAGCGCCAGCACGGCGACCGGCGGGAAGGTCTGCCCGGCATTGGCGATCGCGCGTGAGAGCGGCAGGAAATCCTCGCCGCTTTTCCGCGTCACGAAGACGCCGGCCAGAACCGCCAGAATGGCACTGCCGACGATCGAGACGGCCACCAGTTGGAGGTGGCCGAAGGCAAGCGATGGCAGGCTGTTTTGCGTGTAGACCGGCGGCGCGTTGTTGCTGGTCAGTGGCACCAGTATGAAGGAAAGCCACTCGGTCCTGAAAAGCAGGATCAGGAGTAGCCCCAGCGCTGTGAAACGAAAGAGGTTGGCGACGACAAGCTTCATGCCTTGCGGCCCAGTTCGAGAAGCCGCGTCATGGAGATGGAGCCGACCGGAGCCCTGTCGGCATCTTGTACAGCTGCTTCCTCGACCCCTTGCCAGATCATTTCCGCGAGAGCGTCCCGAAGGCTGATCGATTGCGGCAGTGCGTAAGGCAGCCCTGTCTTGGCGGGCGCCATGCTTGCCTTGAGCGGCAGCAGCGACATCAGTTTCAAGGCCCTGTCGGAGGTACCGGTCAACTGTTGCACGAAGGGGTCGGCCGGTTCGGTCAGTATCTTTTCCGGCGTCGAGCATTGCAGCAGCCTGCCCTCGCTCATGACGGCGATCTGGTTGCCGAGGTGGAAGGCCTCGTCCATGTCGTGGGTCACGAGAATGACGGTCGTGCCGAACTGCTTCTGGATCGCCAGAAGATCGTCCTGCGCCTTTCCGCGGATAACTGGATCGAGCGCACCAAAGGGCTCGTCCATCAGCAGTAGCTCTGGTTCGGCGGCGAGCGCGCGGGCTACACCGACGCGTTGCTGCTGACCGCCGGAAAGCTGATGGGGGTATTTTTCGGCAAAACTTGCCGGATCGAGATTGAAGAGACCGAGGAGCTCGTCGACGCGCCCGGCGGTGCGCCCTGCGTCCCAGCCCAGCAGTTCCGGTACGGTTGCGATATTCTGCGCCACGGTCCGGTGCGGAAAGAGCCCATGACCCTGGATTGCGTAGCCGATCTTGCGGCGGAGGTCTGTTGCCGGCACGTCCATGACATTCTGCCCGGCGACGAAGATCTGCCCTTCGGTGATCGGGACTAGCCGATTGATCATCCGCATCAGCGTCGATTTGCCCGAACCGGACGTGCCGACGATGACGGTGATCGAACCCTTCTCGACACTCATCGAGACACCATCGACGACGGTTGCAGCGCCATAGCGTTTGGTGACGTTCCTGATCTCGATCATGGTCATGCGGCCGATCCCCGTATGCTGTCTATGACCGCATCGAGGATGACGGCCGATGAAAAGGCGAAGAAGACGGTCGGCACGGCACCGAGCATGACGAGATCCATGGCGGTCTGCCCGAGGCCCTGGAAAATGAAGATGCCGAACCCGCCGCCGCCGATGAGCGCTGCGATCGTCACAAGGCCGATCGCCTGTACGAGCACGATGCGGATGCCGGTGAGAATGACCGGAAAGGCAAGCGGCATATCGATGCCGGTCAGGATTTGCCGGCGCGTCAGTCCCATGCCGGCGGCTGCATCCCGCACTGAAGGATCAACGCCCTCAAGACCGACGACCGTATTGGCTACGATCGGCAGCAAGGAATAGAGCACGAGCGCGATCAGCGCCGGCGCCGTGCCAATCCCGCGGATGCCGAAGTCCGCTGCGAGCGGCACATGCGTTGCGATATAGCCGAGCGGCAGCATGAGGATGCCGAAGAGCGCAAGGCTCGGGATGGTCTGGATCAGGCTGAGGCCCTGCAGCACGGCGGCGCGCAGCTTCGGTACCCAGAAACAGAAGATGCCGAGCGGCAAGCCGACGACGATCGCGATCGCAAGCGAACCGAGGGCAAGCAGCGAATGGGCGACCGCCTCGGACCAGAATTGAGCAGACCGCGTTGCGAACTCCTTCATGATCGACAGGCTGTCGAGCAAGCCGGAAGAAAGGCAACCGGCCAAGAGCGCAGTGTAGCCGATCAGCGCGGCGACCCGCATCCACGGCGTCAGGCGGACCTTGACGAGCGCATCCGAAATGATGAGACCGACGACGGCAAACAGCACCCAGAAACCGCCTCCCGGCGTCATGCGCGCCGCATTGCTGTTGGGTGGAGTAAAGGCCGCGGCAACGAGACCGATCGCCGCGACAAGTGCTGCCAGGCCAAGCGTCGCTATCGCAAGCCGCAACGGGGCGCTCTTTGCAAAGAGCGTAGCAAATGCGGTGGCGACCAGCAGAATGGCTAGAATGATGATGGAAGGGTGGTCGAGAAGCTGCGTAAGCAGCATCGGCTTGCCGGAGGCAATGCGGTTTGCCTTCACATAGATGAAGGGCAAAAGGGCCGTGGCGATGATGCCGGCAGCCACGAGAACCACGCCGAGCCGATCCAATTTGCGGACCGCTAAGGTTTCTTCCATCGATCCATCCTGTCTGGAAAGCAGCCGCTCCGCCCTGCGATGAGGGCGGAGCGTAAGGAGATTACTTCAGGAAGCCCTTTTCCTTCAGAAAGGTTTCGGCAACAGACTTTGCCGGCTCGCCCTCGACCTGGATCCTGGCGTTCAGCTTTCGCAGTTCGTCGGCCGTCAGGCTCTTGAAGATCGGAGCGAGGATTTCCTCGATCTTCGGGTTCGCCTTCAGCACGTCCTCGCGGATGATCGGGGTCGGCGCGTAGACCTGCTGCACGCTCTTATCGTCTTCAAGGACGGTGAGTTCGGCCGCTTCGATTGCGCCGTCGGTGCCATAGACCATGGCGGTGTTGACGCCGTTCGTCTGGTCGGCGGCGGCCTTGATCGTCGCTGCCGTGTCGCCGCCGGAAAGGACGACCATCTGGTCGGGCTTGAGTTGGAAGCCGTAGGTGGTCTGGAAGGCGGGAAGCGCACCGGCCGAGTTCACGAACTCGGCCGAAGCTGCAAGCTTTGCATCGCCGCCACCGGCCACCCATTTGCCGAAATCGGACATGGTCTTGAGGTTGTTCGGACCGGCGACATCGTTGCGAATGCCGAGCGCCCAGGTGTTGTTGGCAGGCGAGGGGGCCAGCCAGACGATCTTGTTGGCATCGTAGTCGAGCTTCTTGGCCATATCGTAGCCCTGCTCGAGATTCTTCCAGGCTGCATCATCGGCCTTGTTGAAGAAGAAGCCGGCATTACCGGTATATTCCGGATAGATATCGATTTCGCCGGCCGTGATCGCCTTGCGCACGACCGGCGTCGCTCCCAGTGCGATGCGATCCTGCGTCTTGATGCCGCTGGCTTCCAGCGCCAGCGCAATGACGTTGCCGAGCAGCGTGCCTTCCGTATCGATCTTCGACGAGACGACGACGTCGGCAGCATGGGCCGCACCCGCAGCAAAAGCGGAAAGTGAGACGGCAAGCGCGAGTTTCTTGAGCATGGAGTGTCCCCTTGGTTACACCGTTTGACCGTCGCGAGGGCTCGGCGGAACCTTCGCGCATGAAATCCGCCGGCCAAAGCGCATAAGCGATCATGCCGGACATACGAGCATCATGGAAATAGTGTGCGCTCTCGAAAAATCGATGCAACCCCTCTCCAGTATCTGCAGTCGCGGCGCGATTATGGCCGTGAAAGCATCACCGCGCGCGAAACTGCATTTCCTTTTGCAAGGCCGCGGCGGTTTGTTTTTGTCCCCTTGCGTGTTTCCGCAATCCTCCGGTGCTCTTTATCGGCTGTGCTGCCGCGCCCGGAATTGTTCTCGAAAAGACGATAGCCCGGCAATTCCGGAACAGGGATATCTTTTTTCGTGAACACATCATATCGTCCGGTTTTTCAGTCACTTCCGGAGAATGCCTTGCATCTCGGTGCCCTTTTTGTCGCCAGCCACGTTCTCTCCTCGGGTTCAGTTCGCGAAACCGCGCGGCGCTTCTCGCTCGCGGCCTCCACGGTATCGGCGGCGGTCAGCAATCTTGAGAGTGAGCTTGCGATCAAGTTGACCAAGCGCAGTTCCGGTGAACTCGTCAAACTGATCGCGAGCGGCAAGGTGCGTGACGCGCTGCGGCCCATCATGCACGCGGTCGAGCAGCTTTATGAACTCGCCGGCGAACGCGCCGAAACCTTCGAAAGCTGGGCATCGCGCATTCCGGTCAAGCTCGTGACGATCGAGCGCTTTCTGGAGGTCGCGGATCAGGGCAGCATCAATCGTGCCGCCCGGCGTCTTCAGCTTGGCCAGCCGCAACTTTCATTGCAGATCGCCAACCTTGAGAAGTTCGTCGGTCATCAGCTTCTCGAACGTCAGGCGCAGGGCTCGACGCTGACCGAGAACGGAAGGCGGGTCTACGGCATCTTTTCGGCGGTGAGCCAGGCCTGGAATGATCTCAAATCAGCGGCCGACGAACGCTATCGGCGTGCGGCGCGTTCGCTGCGTATCGGATCGATCATTCCGACGGGTGCGGAAAGCTGGGTTGCGCGCTGCCTGGGCGCTGTGGTGGCCGATTGGAATGCGGGGCGCAGCAAGAATGCCATTTCGCTGATCTCCATGACTGCCGATGATCTGCGGGAAGCCCTGAGATCTGGCCGCATCGACGTGGCGATCCTGGATTCGGTGTTCGAGCTGGAAAGCTTCGGACATCGCGAACTCCTTCGCACCGATCTGGTGGCAATCGCGCCGCCGGGAAGTACGGGGCTGACTGTCGCCGATCTGGTGGCCGAGCATCCCATCTGCACGCCGAGCGAGCGAACCGGCCTGGGCGATGCCGCAACCGCACTGAGCCGCGAGCGGACCGTAAGCCGCCGCTTTCGCAACCAGGATATCATGGCGGCGGATTCACTGCCGGTGATCGTCGATCTCGTCGCGAACCACGGCTATGTCTCTTTCCTCGGACGCGTCAGCGCGTTGCCGATCGCCGATCGCGTCCGTATTGTCGAACTCGCAGAACACATCCCGATTTCCTATCATGTCGCCTTCAATCATCGGAAAGCATCGGCGGATGCCTGCGCCATGATTTCTGCAGCCGTGCACAAGATCATCTCGGAGCCTGTCGCAAAAACCGCTGCTGTCGCCTAAAGAGGCTGTCGGCGGATGAAGGAGATTAGAAGATGCCGGCTTTGCTGGAAGTGTGCGTGGACAGCCCGAAAGGCCTTGCTGCCGCAATCGAAGGCGGCGCGGGCCGTATCGAACTTTGCTCGGCGCTCGAGCTGGGCGGCCTGACGCCGGTCGCAGGTCTCATGAAAGCCGCAGCCTCAGCTGCGATCCCAGTCTACGCGATGATCCGTCCGCATTCCGGGCCCTTCATCTTCGATGCAGCGGACGAGGATGTAATGCTGGCGGATATCGATGCCGTCCGCGCTTTCGGCCTCGCCGGCGTTGTCATCGGCGCCAACCGCCCCGACGGAACGCTGGACATGCCGCTCATCCACCGCTTGAAAAAGCATGCTGCCGGTCTGGGCTCTACGCTGCATCGCGCCTTCGACCTCGTGCCGGATGCCGATGTTGCGCTGGAGCAGGCCGTCGAGCTTGGCTGCGAACGCATCCTCACCTCCGGCTGCACACCGAAAGCGATGGACGGCCTCGAAACGCTGAAGCGTATCTCCGCAAAGGCCGCCGGCCGGATATCGGTCATGCCGGGCAGCGGCGTGCGCCCCGGCAATGTTGCGGAAATTCTGCGCGCAACGGGCGCCCGCGAGATCCATGGCTCCTGCAGTTCGCCGGCAGCAAGCGTGGATCCGCGTGCCGTTTATTTCGGCTTCGAGACACCGGCCTCCAATCAAACCGATGTCGCGGTCGTCCGGCAGATGCGCCAGGCGATCGACGCGGCTTAAGCGGCCACTTTGATGACGGCCTTGATGAGGCCGGTCTTTTCATGCGTCCAGCGGGGGAGGTCGCGCGGCGCGTCGGCAAGGGTCGTGCGGTGCGTGATCAGCTTGTCGACCGGTACCAGACCTTTGGCGATCGAATCCGCGACATGCTCGAAGTCGGCGCGCGTCGCATTGCGGCTGCCGATGACCGTCATTTCGCGCTTGTGGAATTCCGGGTCGGAAAAGCGGATGTCGTCCTTCACGACGCTAACCAGCACCAGCGCGCCGCCATGCGCCACGAAACTGAAAGCCTTCTCCATCGAAGGACCGTAGCCC
The DNA here is from genome assembly GCF_015353075.1 of Rhizobium sp. 007. Lineage (NCBI taxonomy): Bacteria > Pseudomonadati > Pseudomonadota > Alphaproteobacteria > Hyphomicrobiales > Rhizobiaceae > Rhizobium > Rhizobium sp. 007. The sequence goes on from NZ_CP064187.1 coordinate 132,363, forward strand.
GTCGCGTCGAACACGGCATCGAAGCCGTCGCCGTCCGTCTTCGCCTTCACGGCTTCCGCCGTTTCGTCATTGGCGACAATGCCGGAGACGAAGCCGAATCGCTCCGAAGCCATCTGCAACCGTTCGGCACTGGTGTCGAGCAGCGTTACGTCATGTCCGGCAATCCGTGAGAAGATTGCAGCCCCAAGCCCGATAGGACCTGCGCCGATGACCAGCGAGCGCGAGCCGGCGCGCGCCATCGAACGTCGGACGGCGTGTGCGCCGATCGCCAGGAACTCGACGGTTGCTGCCGCCTCGAGGCTCAAGCCTTTCGCGGCATAGAGATTGCCGGCCGGAACGGTGATCTCTTCGCAGAACGCTCCATCGGTGTGGACGCCGAGCACCTTGATACTCGTGCAGCAGTTCGGTTTGTCTTGCCGGCAGGCAATGCAGTTGCCGCAGGAAAGGTAAGGATTGACGATCACCGGCGTTCGGGCAGTCATCGTGACACCGTCACCCGCCTCGAGCACGGTTGCCGAGATTTCGTGGCCCATGACGCGCGGATATTCGAGGAAGGGGTGTTTGCCTTCGAAGATGTGATAGTCCGTGCCGCAAATGCCGACGTGGCTGACGGCAAGCCGGACCCAACCGGGGGCAGGCGTTCCGGGGGAGGGGTGCTCGACCATTTCGAGCACGCCGGGCTTCTGGCAAAGCACTGCTTTCATGATGTGTCTCGCATTCAGAACATGAAGAAGCCGGTCCTGGACCGGCTTCACGATGTTTCTTCGATCTCACTGGCTCCGGCGGCGGCGCAACTGATCGAAATAGACGATCACGATGATCAGCAGACCGGTGATGATACGCTGCCAGAAGGAGTTGACGTTCAGGAGGTTCGCGCCGTTGTTGATCGTGGCCAGGATGAAGGCGCCGATCAACGGACCATGAACCGAGCCGATCGCACCGAAAAGGCTGGTCCCGCCGATAACGGAAGAGGCGATCGCCTGCAGTTCCCACCCGTCGGCCTGGGTCGCGTTGCCGATCGCGATGCGCGAGGCAAGCAGCACGCCGACGAAGGCGGCGAAGGTCGCCGAGAGAATATAGGCGAGATAGATCATGCCGTCGACGCGCACGCCCGAAAGGCGGGCAGCTTCGCGGTTGGAGCCGACCGCGAAAAGATAGCGACCCCAGCGGCTCAGATGCAGGAAGACGAAGGACGGAACCGCAACGAGTATGACCATCCAGAAGAGGCTCGGCACGCCGAGAAAGTTGGCGCGGGCGAAGTTCGTGAAGGGCTCGTTGACGATATTGATCGTCGATCCGTTGGTGATGAGCAATCCGATACCGCGCAACGAGGTCAGCGTCGCCAAGGTGATGATGAACGGCGGCAGACCCATCTTGACGATGCCGAAGCCGTGAAAGGCTCCGATCCCGACCCCGATCAGCAGCGTTATGACGACGGATGCCCACACCGGGACCCCTGCCTGCAGAAGCCACGCGAGGATGACACCGGCAAAGCCGACGATGGCGCCGACGGATAGGTCGATGCCGGCCGTAATGATAACGAAGGTCTGGCCGAGCGCCAGGATTGCCGTCATCGCGCCCTGCCGCAGCAGGTTCGAAATATTGAGCGGCGTCCAGAAGCTGACGGTGACGATGCCGAGGAGGATCCAGAGGAAGAGAAGCAGCCCGATCAGGGTCAAGCTAAATAGGATGTTCACTTTTCGGCGCGGCGGCGGGGCGACGATTTCCGTGGGGGTTACAGTCATTGGTTTTTCTCTCTCCCTCTTATTCTTTTACTCAGACGCCGATCGCTTCGCCGAGCACTTCTTCATGCGTCGCGGCGTGGTAGTCGTGGCTTGCGACCAACTGGCCGCGGCGGAAAACGTGCAGCCGGTCAGCAAGCTCGTAGACTTCCGGCAGGTAGGACGAGATCAGGATGATGCCTGCGCCTTCCTTCAGAAGCTTGGCAAACAGCCGGTAGATTTCCGCCTTTGTGCCGACATCGACACCAACCGTTGGCTCGTCGAAGATGAACAGGCGTGCGCCGTGGCTGAGCCATTTGCCGATGACGACCTTTTGCTGGTTGCCGCCGGACATGCTGGACGCGAGCACACGGCGGCTCGGGGTCTTGATTGAAAGATTGCGAATCTGCCGGTCGGAATTCTCCGATTCTTCGCTGTGGCTGATGACCGGGCCTTTGCTCAGCCTCTTGAAGACCGGCAAGTTGATGTTGAGACTGATAGACAGGTTGAGGCAGAGCCCCTGATCGCGGCGGCTCTCGGGCGCAAGCGCGATCCCGAGCTCCATCGCCGTGCGTTCGTTCTTGATATCGACCTGCTTGCCCATCCAGCGGATTTCGCCGGCCGTCGTCTTTTCGCGGCCGTAGAGGCCGAGTGCGAATTCGCTGCGTCCTGCCCCGATCAGGCCGTAAAGCCCGACGATCTGGCCGGCCTTCACGGTCAGCGATACGTCCTCGAAACCAGGCCCCGAAAGCCCGCGTACATCAAGGATCGTTTCGCCGATCGGAATTTCTTCCTTGTGATAGATCTGTTCGATCGAGCGGTTGATCATCAGTGCGATCAGTTCCGCCTCGTTCGTCTCGCCGATCGCGCGCGTGCCGACATGGGTGCCGTCGCGCAGCACCGATACGCGGTCGGCAAGCTCGAAAACTTCTTCCATGCGGTGGCTGATGTAGACGATTGTCACGCCTTCGCCCTGCAGGCGACGGATGAGCTTGAAGAGTTGTGCAGATTCCTGTCGGGTAAGATAAGCCGTCGGCTCGTCGAAGATGAGGAACTGCGTACCGCGCATAGCTGCGCGTGCCGTTGCAACGAGCTGCTGCTGGCCGATGGTGAGCGCACTCAGCAGGACATTTGCGGGCAGGCCGAAGCCGAGATCGTCGAGGACGGCCTGTGCCATCTTGACCATCTGCTTCTTTCGCATGAGGCCGTACTGGTTGACTTCGTCGCCGAGAAAGAGATTGGCCGCAACCGTCAGGTGCGGGCAGAGCACCACCTCCTGGTGGACGGCGTTGATGCCGCGCGCGATCGCCTCGTTCGGCGTCGCAAGTGCAACGGGATGGCCGCACCAGAAAACTTCCCCGGCGGTTCGGCTGATCACACCGGTCAACAGCTTGATGAGGGTTGATTTGCCCGCACCGTTTTCGCCGACAATCGCATGAATTTCGCCGGCCAGAAACGTCATCGTCGCGGGCTTTAGCGCTTGGACATAGCCATAATTCTTCTGTAACGCCCTGAGCTCGAGGATCGGTGAGCCTGCAGGAATGCGGTTTGCCTCTTTCAGTGTCGCGCTGTCGTCGTGGCGATGACTGACCTCTTCCAGGCTCATGGACGTCTCCTCCTCACGAATTGCTGTCTCCTCCACCAGCGATCCGCACCCCTCGGGAAAACGATAACACAGGTGAAGAAAAGGCTGCGCGGAATTTCTCGCGCGCAGCCTTGGCTCGTGTTTACTGGATCTTCGGATTGATCAGCGCATCGATCTTCGGATCGCTCATGTTCGCCTTGGTGACGAGGTTCGCGCCGGTATCGACGTTTTCTTCGACCTTCTCGCCCTTCGAAACCGCAAGCGCGGTCTTTATGCCGTCATAGCCCATGCGATAGGGGTCCTGTACGACGAGGGCGGCCAGCGCGCCTTCCTTCAGGAAGCCGACGGTCTTCTCGTCGCTGTCGAAGGCGACGACCTTGATCTTGTCGCCGAGCTTGTTTTCAGCGATCGCCTGGCCAACACCCTGCCCCAGGATCAGGTTGGAAGCAAAGACCCCGACGAGGTTCGGGTTGGCGGTGATCAGGTCGGTCATCATGTTGAGACCGGTCGTTGCCTGGCCATCACCGTATTTGTCGGCAATGACCTTCAGGCCGGGATACTTGGTCTTCACTTGATCCAGGAAACCTTCGCGGCGCTGCTCGAGCGAGCCGACGCCCGGAAGATTGGTGAGGATCACCACTTCGCCCTCTTCCTTGCCCGTCATTTCCTTGATGGCTGCAGCCAGACCGTCAGCTGCGATACGGCCGCCCTGAACGTTGTCCGTCGTCAGGAACGACTTGAATGCCTTGGAATCGGCGGCAGAGTCGATACCGATGATCGGAACCGATTTGGCGGCTTCGTCGATCGGCTTGCCGAGCGCCTTGAACTCGGTCGGCGAAATGACGACGGCGGCGGGTTTGCCAGCGACGGCGTTTTCAAGAATGCTGATCTGGCCATTGATGTCGGATTCGGCCTGCGCGCCGAGTTCCGGGACGTTGACGCCGAGATCCTTGCCGGCCTTGCGGGCGCCGGCGAGCACGATCTGCCAGTAGAAGGACGTCGTATCCTTGACGATGATCGGGATCGTCACGTCGGCTGCGAAGGATGGGACCGGCATTGCAGTTGCGATGACGGCGGCGCCCGCGAGAGCCGTGAAGGCTCGACGAGACAGAATGGATTTCATGCGCATGTGGGTTCTCCTCTCAGGTGCGTTCTCCTCCAAGAAACCAGACCGCTGAACGCAGGCGGACGATTTTTATCTATAAAAAACAGATGCCGAAGGAAGTTAGCCGAGGCCTTTTCAAATTGCAAGTGGCTACAGGCCGGCTGCGGCTGTTTCGACTATACTCTCAAGCTCCTGTTTTTAAATAAATTAAACTGCATTCTAAAATAAATCTCAGCCGCGATAGACTTCATGCGGATGCACGACGCCTTTCTTCAGAATAAGATTTCCATACAGTCGGAATTCGGTCGTCGCGACGATATAGGCCGCCTTCCTGGCATGCTCGTAGAATGCGAAGCGTTCAAGCGGTGCGATCCGGAAATCGCCAGCCCGCCTGTTCACAATCTCCTGGAATTCGAGGCATACCTCCGGCATGGCGCCGGGATCACCGACGACCTCCATGCGCCATGCCGTTTCCGGAACGAACGTGTCCAGCGGCATATGCGTCAGGATCGCTTCGGCCATCTCAGTCGCCGTTACGCCGTCGGCACGAATGACATCCGGTCCCATGGTGCTCGAGGGAAAGTTGGCGTCCGCGATGACAATGTCGTCGCCGTGCCCCATGCACGCTATGGCGCGCAGAAGATCCGGGCTGAGAACGGGATGAATTCCTTTGAGCATCGTCTGGTCCTTAAACGCGCACCGCATCTTCGCCGAGCGGCGGCGCGACGAGTGTCAGGTGGTCGAATTCAGGGAAGATCGTGTCGGGTAGCGCGGGCTCGAAGAGCTCCATGTTGCGCTTGAAGCTGGATGCCTTTGCCGTACCGATCAGCACGGAAGAAACGGCTGGCTCGCGGAGCGGGAATTGCAGCGCCGGGGCCGCGAGCACAACGCCGTGGCGTTTGGCGATGTCTTCCATCGCGCCCACCTTGGCAAGCACGTGCGGTGTCGCGGGCATGTAGTCGAAATGCGAGCCCGGCACCGGACCAGTCGCAAGGATGCCGGAATTGAAGACGCCACCGACAACCAGAGACGTGCCTTTCTTGCGGCAGAGCGGCAGGAGCTCCGCCACGGCGGAGCGATCGAGCAAGGTATAGCGCCCGGCCATCAGGATGGCGTCGATGTCGGCGTTGCGCATGACATCGAGACAGACAGGAACCTCGTTGACGCCCAGGCCGAAAGCCTTGATCGCGCCCGATGACTTCAGCTCTTCCAGCGCCTTGATGCCGGAATTAAGAAAATTTTTCAGGTGGACGGCATTCTTCGCCGCACCGTGCGTGTAGCTGCCGATGTCGTGGACATAGAGAATATCGACGCGATTGAGCCCCAGCCGCGCATAGCTGAAATCGACCGATCGCATGATGCCGTCATAGGAATAGTCGTAATCGGCATCGAAGGAGAGCGGGTCGACATAGCTATAGTCGGGCACCGTACCAGTCGGCACGGGCCGCAAAAGCCGGCCAACCTTGGTCGAGAGCACGTATTCGCTCTCGGGCTTTGCCCTCAGGAAATCGCCCACGTGGCGCTCGGCAAGGCCGAGGCCATACCAGGGGGCCACGTCGAAATAGCGGATGCCGCTCGCCCAAGCAGCTTCCAGCGTTTCCATTGCCTGTTCGCGCGGGCAGGCACGGTACAGGCCACCCAGAGCCGCGGCACCGAAACTGATTTCGGTGACCTTGAGTTCCGTCTTGCCGATTTTCCTCGTCTTCATCTTCCCTCCCCGTGAAGAGCCGATCTGTGTTAGAGCGTTGCTCCCAGATGCCACGGTACGAATTCGTTGTCGCCGTAGCCGAACTCCTCGCTTTTCGTCTTCTTGCCGGAAGCCGTATCGATGATCAGGTCGAAAATTTCGCGCCCCTTGCCGCTGATCGTCGCATCGCCGGTGGCGATCGTGCCGCAATCGATATCCATGTCCTCTTCCATCGAAGCATAGAGCGCCGAATTGCTGGAGAGCTTGATCGAGGGTGCGGGACGACAGCCGAAACAGCTGCCGCGGCCGGTTGTGAAGGCGATCATGTTTGCGCCGCCTGCAACCTGCCCCGTTGCGGAAACCGGGTCGTATCCGGGCGTATCCATGAAAACGAGTCCCGGTGCAGTCACGCGTTCGGCATAGCTGTAGACCGCCGTCAGCGGGGACCGGCCACCCTTGGCGACGGCACCGAGCGATTTTTCAAGAATGGTCGTCAATCCGCCGCGCTTGTTGCCGGGCGAGGGGTTGTTGTCGAGCGAGGCGCCATGCAGCCCGACATATTTTTCCCACCAGGCGATCTTGTCGTCGAGCTTCCTGGCCACGTCCTCGTTGATCGCGCGGCTGCGCAGCAGATGCTCAGCGCCGTAGATTTCCGAGGTCTCGGAAAGGATTGCGGTACTGCCGGCTGCGGCCAGAAGATCGGCTGCGACGCCGAGCGCCGGATTGGCGGTAATACCCGAAAAGCCATCCGACCCACCGCATTGCAGGCCGATGATGATCTCGCTGATGGGGATCGGCGTGCGCCGCTCCCCACCGACATCGGCGGCGATCTCCCGGAGCATCCCCATGGCGCGTTCGACGGCCCGCCGCGAGCCGCCGGCATCCTGAATGTTGAAGTGCCGCTTGGCATTGCCGGCACCGCTTTGGCCGTAGAGCGTCAGCTGGTTCACTTCGCAGCCAAGTCCGATCATCAGCACGCCACCGAAATTGACATGGCGCGTGTAGCCCGCAAGCGTGCGGTGAAGGACCGACATGCCATCACCCGTCGAGCTCATGCCGCAGCCCTGGTCGTGCACGATCGGCACGAAGCCGTCGATGCCCTCGTAATACGGCAGGATGGTGCGATTGGCCTCGTCTGCAATCGCACGGCAGACGGTGGTGGAACAGTTCACGCTGGCGATGATGCCGATATAGTTGCGGGTCGCCGCCCGGCCATCGGCGCGGCGATAACCCATGAAGGTTCTCGCGCGGTCTTCCTCGGTCGCCGCCTCCGGCGCGGAATTCGCAGTTGCCGCCAGCCGATCGTTCTCGAAATGCAGGTTATGGCTGTGGATATGATCGCCGGCCTTCACCTCGGCCGTCGTTCGACCGATCGCCTGGCCATATTTCACCACCGGCGTGCCAAGCGGGATGTCGGCGATCGCAACCTTGTGGCCGGGTTCGATTTTCTGCCGGGTCTCGATACCTGCGACGGTCGCTCCGGCTTCGATCGCTGCCGTTGCGACGGCGACGTTATCTCCAGCAGAAAGGATGAGCCAAGGCAGTTTGTCCAATTGTCTTCTCCCTGAGGAATGCGCCCGCTGCATCGGCAAAATGCGCATTGATTTTGTTTTTTATCTACAATAAACATTTTCAAGTCAACGGGAATATTGTTCCTGTGGTCAAGGGAGGCAAACAGCCGCAGATGGCCAGGAAATAGGATAAAGGTCGCAGTCGATTAGCTCCTGCGCGCTTCAGACTTTGCAGGTTGCAAAGTATAAAGGCACGAGGAAAGAGCGGGGTAACATGGCAAGGCAGAATACGGTCTTCAAGGAAGCCTATAACAGGTATGCTGCTGCTCTGCGCCCGGATGCCGCCTTGCCTTCCGAACCCGAAATCGCCGCGCAGCTCGGCATCAGCCGCAGCACGACCCGCGCGATTTTGACCCGCCTGAACGACGAAGGCATCATCCGGTGGAACAAGCGCCAGAAGATCGTGCTGCGCGTTCCCACCGAGAAAGACCTCTTTCCGTCCGAAGAGACGGATTCGCTGCACGACATCATCGAGCGCAGCTTCATGCAGCGCATTCTGTCAGACGATGCCGCGCCCGGCATGCAGATCAACGAGCTGGAACTAGCTCGTGAGATCGGCACCGGTACCACCAGCGTTCGCGAATTTCTCATCCGTTTCTCGCGCTTCGGCCTCATCGAAAAGCGGCCGAACAGCCACTGGATCCTGAAAGGCTTCACCCGCGAATTTGCACTGGAACTGGCGGATGTCCGCGAAATGTTCGAGCTCCATTCGGCCACCGAATTCGGCAAGCTGCCGCCCGAAAGCGAAGCCTGGGCGGCGCTGGCCGATATCAAGGCCGAGCATCATGCGATGCTCAACGATTTCGATGCGCGCTACAAGGAATTCTCAGCCCTTGACGAGCGCTTCCATCTCTTGATCCACGGCGCCGCGAAAAACCGGTTCATCGCGGACTTCTACGATGCGATCGCGATCATCTTCCACTATCACTACCAGTGGAACAAGGCGTTCGCCCGCCAGCGCAACGGACGCGCCATTCACGAACATCTCGACTATATCGCGGCACTGGAATCACGCGATCAGGCGGCAATCGACTTCTCGTGCCGCCTGCATCTGCGTTCTGCACGCCAGACCCTTCTTCAGTCGCTGCCGCAGAATCCTGCCGAGCCGTCTCCAGCTTAGGCAAGCGCAGTCGGCACGTGGATCTAATGGGCGGTATAGGCCCCGTCCACGAGATGGTAGCTTCCAGTGATAAAGCTTGCTTGTTCGGACAGAAGGAAGCACACGAGGGCTGCGACTTCCTCCGGCCTGCCGCGCCTGCCCATCGGCTGAAGCGCTTCCATGCGCCGGCTTCCCGCTATTGCAAGATGCTCGGTCAGAAGCGGTGTTTCGATCCAGCCGGGGCCGACGGCATTGATGCGGATGCCCAGTCTCGCATATTCGATTGCGGCAACCTTGGTCAGGCCGACAACCCCGTGTTTGGCGGCCGTATAGGCTGCTGTAAATGGCAATCCAACGGAACCGAGGGCGGAAGACATGTTGACGATGGCCCCTCCGCCGCGTTGCAGCATGGCGGCAATCTCATGCTTCATGCAGTAGAAGACGCCGTTCAGGTTGACGTTCATCAGGTTGTGCCAATTGTCGAGCGGGTAGTCTGCCGTCGCCTTTCGGGGGCCGTCTATGCCTGCATTGTTAACCGCCAGATGCAGCCCGCCGCATGTCTCGACAGTGTAGCCGATCAGCTTTTCCACAGCCCCGGCATCCGTGACATCGACCGCAAAGTCCCGCGCCCGCCCACCCATTGAACAGATCTCCGCGGCAAGGTTGCGTGCGGCGTCAGCATCGAGATCGGCAATCACAACCTCTGCTCCCTCGTCAGCGAGCTGCCGGCAAATGGCTGCGCCTATACCGGACCCTCCGCCGGTTACGAGCGCGACTTTCCCCGTGAAGTCAGGCTTCGTCATCAAGTCCCTCCTCATTATCCCTGCCACTAGTCGAGCAGAGGCATGCCATTGATGCAAGACCTTTCATAACCGCAAGCAACGCGGCCGCTCGTTCTGCGAGCCCTTCACCCTTCATGCTCCCGGTTGGGGCAGCGCCCTGCCCTCAAAGGACGTCAGCGCAGGTTCAAGGCGAACGAGAGCGTTTGCACCTTTCACCTTTGACGCGAGGCTTGGCCGGTTGGCGCCGGGATGTTAAGACGAAGAATAGGGTCGATCGATTGCTTAGCAGGTAGAGATGGAAAAAAAACACGTTGCGCGCCGGGGGCTCCTGCTGGGCAGTCTGGCGTTGATGGTATCTGGATGTGCTTCAACGACGGGATGGCAGGTGGGGTCGATGTTTTCGTCGACACCGCGAATCAGCTCTCGCTACCGGCGGCGGCGCGTGCCATATGACGGAAGCGAGCCGCCTGGAACGATCGTGGTCGACACCTACGAGCGTTACCTTTATCTGGTCGAAGGCGGCGGCGAGGCCCTGCGCTATGGCGTTGCAGTCGGCGAGGAGGGGCTGACGCTCAAGGGAAGGGCGACCATCGGGCGGAAGGCGGAATGGCCCTCGTGGATGCCCACAGCCAGCATGATACGGCGCAAGCCGCACCTGGCGCAGTATGCAGGCGGTGTTTCGGGCGGACCCCACAATCCGCTTGGCGCCGCTGCCCTTTATCTCTACAGGGGCGGACAGGACACCCTGTTCCGGCTGCATGGAACGAACGAGCCCTGGTTGATAGGGCAAGCGGTTTCCAATGGATGCATTCGATTGACCAATGAGGACATCGTCGACCTCTACAGCAGGGCTCCGGTGGGAACGCCAGTATTGGTCATATGATGCTTACATTTTGCAACGATAACGCCACGGTCTGTTAGGCATTATGAGGCACCCGGGGCCGCGTAGGGGCAAGGTGTGTCCTTTCTGCACTTGGCTTAGGCGTATTTTGCGGCTATTAGTAGAAGCGTTGCCTTCGATAACCTATTCCGTGCTAAGGAGAGGACTACTGATGAGCAGAATTCTGATCATGTGCCTAGTTGCGTTGTTTTCCGTTGCAAGCCTGAGCGCTTGCGGGACGATCGGTAAGGGCAAGGGGAAGGCCCCACCGCCCGTAGCGGAAACGGCACCGGCACCAGTATATAAGTAGTAACTAACTGTTGCTGAATGGGAGGGGGCATTCGTGGCCCTTCCCGACATCGTGCAGTCCGGGCTGGACCTGCCTTGCAGCTTGCAGCGCAAAGATTGGCGTCAAGCGGGGCATGTGTGGATGCTCGCTCGATACCGGGAGATGAAGTGTAGCGATGACGCTTGCAAAGGGCCGTCTATCACTTGTAATTCTATTCGCTCTCGCGCTCACATCATGCCAGACAGAAGACAAGCCACCGCAGCCGCGATTCGTTTCGGATGCACGAGGGGGGTCTGTTGGCGAATCATCCCAAAAAAGAGATGGCCAGTACTTTGTCGAATTCCGCTCGCGCTACGCGCTGAGCTACGGCCATACCTACGTGATTTTCGGGCGGTTGAACAAAGCTGGCGGGATGGTCAATCCGGAGGTCGCGGGGCTTGCTCCGGCGACCAATGATACAGGCCCCTATGTTCTCGGCCACTTCGTGCCCGTGCCGGCCGAAACCGGGGCCAGTGACGGCGACCTGGAGGAGGCCTACAGGTCGGCAAGCTGGCGCGTCCTTCTCACTCCATCGGAATACGATGATACCGTTGCCTCCATACGCAAGCTGAAGGCCAAATCCAAGTTTTGGCAGGCTTCGGTTTATAACTGTAACGCTTTCGTAGCAGAAATCGCTCGCTCGATGGGCTATAAGGCGCCCAGCATCTGGCTCCGCCCGCAACAATTCGTGACGCAGCTTCGAGAAATGAACACCTAAATGCGAGGCGGGCAAGCTGCTATACCGCTTCTCCATCCAGTCGGTTGCAGGACGCAGAAGGGCTCTGGAGACTTAAATTGAGCATAGCTGTTGTCGGCAAGGTCCTATGGGTGCTCGGCGTCGTTGCCTGGTATATCATCCGCTATCCGTTCGAGCGCCGCGCCAAGCGCGTGCGTGTCGTAAGTCACCGCCGTTCTCGTATCGAGACGATCGGGCTTGCGTCGGCGCTGCTCGGTCTTGCGATCGTGCCGGGGTTCTATGTCGCCACCGGCATGCCGCAAGCAGCCGATTATCCGGCCCGCGCCTGGGCGGTCGCCGTCGGGGTGGTGCTCTTTGCCGCCGCCATGTGGGTCTTTCGCAGAACCCACAAGGAACTCGGCCGCAACTGGTCCATCACGTTGGAGATTCGCGACCAGCATCAGCTGATTTGCAGCGGTCCCTACGCTTTCGTCCGCCATCCCATGTACACGTCTTTCCTGCTGATGGGCCTCGGCCAGGCCTTTCTGCTGTCGAATTGGGTCGTGGGGCTTGCTGGTTTGATCGGCTTCGCAATCCTCTTTTTTCTCCGGGTGGACAAGGAAGAGCGTATGATGCTGGAAATTTTCGGCGCGCAATATCGCGCCTATATGGATAGGACCAAGCGAATTATTCCCTATCTTTATTAGAGGAGGCATGATGCGAGGCCGGACCATCAAGCTTTCGGCGGCACGGCGCCTTGTCGGGGATCTGATGCGGTTCTCGATCGGAGTGCCGCGGGTCACTGTGCAGCGGCAGATGAACCTCGGCCCGCTCCAGAAGGCCAGAATGGCGCAGTCAAGCAGGCCCTCCTGGACCGTACTCTTCTTGAAGGGGTACGCGCTACTCTCCCAGGAGACACCGGACCTTAGGCGCGCTTACATCAAGTTCCCGAGAGCTCAGCTCTATGAATATCCGGAAAGCGTGGCCTCGATTGCCCACGAGCGCGAATATGGCGGCGAGCGGGTCGTCTTGCTGAGCTCGATCAAGGCCCCCGAGCGGCGACCGATCGCCGAACTCGAGGCTTTGATCCAGGCGGCGCGCTCGCGCCCGGTCCTGGAAATCAAGGAGTTCCGGCGTGCATTGAAGTTTGCCCGTGGGCCGGCGCCTTTGAGGTGGCTGTTGATGTGGCTCGGGCTGAATATCGGGCGGCAGCGTGCCCGCCGGTTCGGCACTTTCCAGCTGTCGGTCTATTCCGGCCTGGGGGCAGAGTCACTCAACCCCCTTTCGCCTTTGACCACGCTCTTCAATTACGGCCCGATCTCCGCAGATGGATCGGTCACGGTCCGGATCCACTACGATCACAGGGTCATGGACGGCGCCAATGTCGCACGGGCGCTGGAGCGGTTCGAAAAGATATTGAACGGCGAAGTCGCCAGCGAAGTAAAGAGCATCGCCCCGCAGGGTGCTGCCGCTCTCGATACGGCGGCTTCAGGGACGGCAATATGATCATGCAGAGTGAGTTTCGTCCGGCGGCTGTCGTGGTCGGTGCGTCGCGCGGCATCGGCAGGGCAATTGCCAAGGTTGTCGCCCGGGAGCATGGGGCCGTCGTTGTGCTCGTTGCGCGCTCGCCTGAAGGTCTGGCTGCTGCTGCGGCCGACGTGCGGGCGGCCGGCGGCGAGGCATTCACGCTGGAATTGGATCTCCTTGTGGCCGATGCCTCGGCGCACCTGCAGGACTTCCTGTCTGCAAACGGGTTGTTCTGCGATGTTCTGGTCAACAGCGCCGGATACGGATTGCGCGGTGCGGCGACGCTCCTTCCGGTCGAAGATCAGCTTGGCATCATCGATCTCAACATACGAGCCCTCAGCGACCTGACCCTTCGCTTCCTGCCGGGAATGGCAGCGCGCGGGCGTGGCGGCGTGCTCAATCTCGGTTCCATAGCCGGATTCACGCCCGGGCCGAATATGGCCCTGTATTATGCGAGCAAAGCTTTTGTACGCTTCTTTTCGGAAGCGCTTCATCAGGAATTGCGCCGCACGGGCGTGACCGTCACATGCGTTGCGCCGGGACCGGTGTCGACCGAGTTCCTCGAAAAATCCGGCGCCGGCCGGGCACAGCTTTTCAAGATATTGCCGAAGCTCGATTCGGACTATGTGGCAGAACGCGCCTGGCGCGGCTTCAAGTCCGGCCGCCGCCTGGTCGTCCCCGGCATCTCGGCCAAGCTTGTCGCCCTTGCCGCGGCCTTCCTGCCCTCCGCAGCCACGCTTCCCCTGATCGGGCGTCTGCAGCGCCGCAGCAGCGATCCATGCCCCTGCGGCTCCGGCAAGACCTTCAAGGAATGCTGCCGCATTGGCCATCGGGGGATTGCTGCCGGAGACAGTTGATTGGCGTGGCAGCGTCAGGAGGCACGCTTGCGGATTTCCGGAGATATCAGGGGGCGAGTTTATCAACAAAATCAATCAGAAAGGAATGGTGTCGCTTTACGTGACTCGAACAGGTGACCCCATCATTACGAACACATTTACGCTACGGGGGCCGCAACGCGCGGGAGCGGACATGCCTGAGAGCGCGTCTGCCTCCGGATGAACCGTCGCGACAAGTTCAGGCCGCCGCCAAGAAAGTTGCAATATCCGACCGGCTCGACAGCCTTAACTTTTGAAACGGATGTTCCTCGAAAAACCGTTCATGGGCGTCGGCCAGTCGCATTTGCCATCGCTCAACCTCTCATGAAGAGGTCAAGCGTACAATGTAATGAACTTTCCAGATGACTAGGATTTCAGCGATAAATCTGGCTTAGTCGCTGCTAACAATAGGAATGGTGGTCGTCTAAGTGTTTCCTCCAACGAAGGGCGCTCTTTCAGGAACTCCGCTAACGGCTTTGGCTCTCCGATATGGTCAAGCCGGAAGCCTGCCGCTATCAGGGTGTTGACATAGGTTTCGACCGTGCGATGAAATTTCGTAACACCGTCGACGAACCACGAGGTACGACGCTCGCCCTCACGCTGATATTGGTCGAGCGGCCAATGAAGGGGTGCGCCATCGGGGCCTAGTACCCATCCGACAGGATGGGCCGTGCAGGCGGGATGCTCCACCGAAAATATGAACTTTCCCCCGGATGTGAGGCCCGCGAACATGCGCTTGGTTACCGCCGCGTAGTCATTAATATAATGCAGGGCTAACGAGGAAACGCACAAATCAAAGCTCTCTGGCTTAGGTGAGAAATCTTCGATTGAGCTATGCAGATAGACGATATTGTCATCAGCCGTGAGTCGCGCCGCTTCCGCAATCATGTTCTCGGACACGTCTAGTGCGGTGACGGACTGTGCGCCATGACCGCGTGCGTAGCGCGCGAAATCTCCGAAACCGCAGCCAAGGTCCAGAACGCGTCGTCCCGACAAGTCTGGCAGTAACGCATGAAGCGCGGGGACTTCCAGAGCTCCGTTCAGGCCGGTGTCGTTCTGGCGCAGATTCTTGTAACCCTCGAAAAATACAGGATCGTCATAGACGTTCTGCGGCATGCGATTGTGACCGGTGTTCATCTGAAGTCCTTTTTCGTGAAGGAGCCGCAAAAATCCCGCAGACCGTCCTAAAGCTCAAGCCGGATATTCCTGCATAGTATTGTGTTTCAAAAAAGCCAATTTTTGGAACAGAATTGTCGCGGACCCACATTCGTGACGTTGAAACGAGTATCGGATTCTAATACAATTTTCTACACGGGAAGTTTTCGGGCAGTTGCAAGCCTGCCATTCCCGTCGCTTGCACTGTGCAAATTTGAATGCAGTTCAATGGCCGCTCTTGGCTCAGGGGTAGACGGTCCACTTCTGGATTGCGGTCCGAAGCGGTCACTACCGTGCGCTTGAAATAAAACTTAGTTGAGAGCAAACCAATACTTAGGTTAACCGTGCTATCTGCGCGTGTAAGACTTATCAGCCGGAAAGTTAACGGGGAGGAGAAAAGCGCCGTCACAGGACCAATGTTGCGGGTGCTCGCTGGTACCGGGGCGATAAGCGGCTCGCAAGCGCGTTGCACAGGGTTGTTCTATGGCTGCCCGAGAGGGTTCATCTTCCCCGCCTCGCATTCCGGCAGTCGCACAGGTTTGGCGAGTTTTGCCAGCGCCTCGGGCTTGGCGCACGCCGGGAAGCCAGCGAGCGGCATCGTCTTTATGAGCCGATTGCGCTCCACTGTGCTCAGGCCGGGTTCACTGATCACGCTCTCAACAGTCACGTCCGGGTGCTGCTTGAGAGCTTCTATAGCTGAAGCATTCGCTTCATCGGTTCGGCCAAGGGCCGCGAGGGAGCTGCTTCGGACCACCCAAGTCCACCTTTGATAGTTGTCAGGCGTCATGCGCTCCAGCATCTTCACCGCGTCCTCATACCGGCCCGCCATAAAATAGGCAGGTGCGAAGAAGTTGGACGTCCACATCGGATAGTTCGGGTCGAGGCGCATTACCTGGTCGACCATTTGCGCGCCGCGTTCGGGTTCACCGAAGCGTGCTGCATAGCCGATGTAAAAAGTCAGGATTTCGGACGAACCCGGAGCCAGACGAAGGGCTGTGTCCAGCTCAGATTTGGCGCGGCCCATGTCGCCCTTTTTAGCAAGGCTCATGCCAAATACCGCATGTGCTTCAGCGTCACTCGGATCAAGCCGCACCGCGCGTTCGGCCGCCTGGCCCGCCGCCTTCCGGTTGCTCTCAGGATCGCCACCGAACGCACCCAATAGATCATGAGCATGGTAAAGCTCTACCCAGGCCCGTGCCAGCCCCGGGTCCAGCTCGACGGCCCGGTTTAGAAGCGTGATGGCCTCCTCCTCATCCGCTTTGGTGAGATTTTCAATCTTCTCGGTCCCGAGCAGATAGTAGTCATAGGCATTCAGGTTTTCAGGCCGTTTACGTTTGGCTGCAGCCCGCCCGGCTTCTTGAATCAGTCCCACTCCGCCGCCGAGGCGGTTGGTGACCTGCTCTGCGATTTCGGTCTGAACGGCGAACACGTCCTCAGCGGGCCTGTCCCATTTCTCCGACCAAAGTTGGTGGCCGCTTTTTGCATCTATCAACTGTGCTGTGATCCGTACCCGGTCCCCCTGCCGCTGGATCGAGCCTTCCAGTACAAAGCCGACATGGAGCGCACTAGCGACCTGGCGGGCATCCACCGGCTTATCTTTATAAACTTCCGTCGAATTCCGCGCCATCACCTCAAATTCGGGAAACCGCGCGAGGTCGGTGATGATGTCCTCAGTCAGGCCATCGGCCAGACGCCCGCTAGCCTCGTCGCCGCCATAATTATCGAAGGGCAGCACCGCCACCGACGGCTTGCCGCTCAAAGATTCGGGCTGCAAGAACCACCAGACCCCGCCGCCCGCCAGAGAAAGCGCCACGATCGCCGCCGCAGCCGTCTCGGCCCAGCGCGGTATCATTCCGAGAAGCGGGCGACGCGCCCGTTTGCCGTCGAGTCTCAGCCGATACATCCGCACTGGGCGGCTGATGTTCTTGACCTGCTGCTCGCCGGCGAAATCGAGCGGCCAGTCGAGTTTGCCCTGGAGATGATCGTATGCCGTCCCCGACACCATCACGCCGCCCGGCTCGGCCAAATGCTCCAGCCGCGCGGCGACATTCACCCCATCCCCATACACATCGCCATCCACCAAGGCCACATCGCCCAGATTGATCCCGACGCGGAATACGATGCGCTCAGGCTCCGTCAGACCAGCGTTGCGCGCCGCCACGCTATTCTGAAACTCCGCGGCGCAGGCAACCGCATCCACCACGCTGTCGAAGGCGACGAGCGCGCCGTCGCCCATCAGCTTGATAACGGTGCCATGGCGCTCAGAGATGGCGGGATTGATCAGCTCGGCGCGGATGTCCTTCAGGCGCTTGATGGTGCCGCCCTCATCGGCCTCCATCGCCTTCGAGTAGCCTACCATATCCGCCGCCAGGATCGCGAGCAGCTTCCGGTCGAGTGCGGGGGTACTCATCATCGTTGCCTTGCATGAACATGCAATAGTGTCGGCAGTCTACACCCATCGAAGCGCCGCAACTACCACACCGCCAAAACGGCATGTCTGCTTGTGGAGCCATGAGCGGACGATTGAAGATTTCCGATCAGCGGCTGGAATCGACCCAAATCGGAAGTCCCTCGGTCGAATTTTTAGACTCAAGACCCGTATTCCACGCTTCGTCAGAATCGGCTGCTCGCTTAGGCAAACTTGCACTGCTAGCCCTCGTATCATCGTGATCGGCCTGACTTTCGACACGACCCTTCACTGCGAAAGAGACCGGTCTGGAACGCTTCTTGACGCCGATGCCGTATAAGCTACAACTTGTCCATGCGCCGTGACCACCTCTCCTCCTGAAGCGGGATAATCGTCATGTGTCACAAATCCTTTGGATCGCATGACCTGGCAAAAGGCAAGGTTGTGGCGCATGCCGTGTCCTGCGCCGCAGCGTTGTTCTTTCTTGCGCGCCCAGTTTTCACGATGCTTCGCTCTGGCAGAGAAATGTTCGCAGCGGCTCTCCTGCTCGGACTTTGCGCCACCGCGAGCGCCGATGACGTGCTTTTCGAAAACGTCCGCATCTTCGACGGAAAAGGTGCTGCTCTTTCGGCTCCGTCGAATGTGCTGGTCCAGGGCAATGTGATCGCGGAGATTTCGACAAGCTCCATCGAAGCCGAAGGCGCTGAGCGCATTGCCGGCAACGGGCGAACGCTGATGCCCGGCCTGATCGATGCGCACTGGCATGCGATGTTGGCTGCGTCCACCCCGGCAGAGGCAATGGGCGACGTCAGCTTCGCCAGTATCCTGGCCGGCGATGAGGCGACGGATACGCTGATGCGCGGCTTCACCACCGTCCGCGACGTGGGCGGGCCGGCGTTCGGCCTCAAGCGCGCGATAGACCGGGGCATCATCCCCGGTCCGCGCATCTATCCGTCCGGTGCCATGATCACAGTGACTAGCGGGCATGGCGATTTCCGCCAGATCACCGACCTGCCACGGAGGACCGGCGGCCTTCTCACCCCCATGGAGACGATCGGGGGCGCAATGGTCGTGGACAGCCCCGACGAGGTGCGTTTGCGCGTCCGCGAGCAGTTCATGCAGGGGGCCGTTCTGATCAAGCTGACGGCGGGCGGCGGGGTGTCTTCACCCTTCAGCCCGCTCGACGTCACCACCTTCACCGAGCCAGAATTGCGGGCGGCCGTTGAAATTGCCGAGAACTGGGGCACCTACGTCGCCGCGCACGCTTTCACCCCGGATGCGATCCGGAAGGCTATCGCGGCTGGTGTGAAGTGCATCGAACACGGCTTCCTCATGGATGAGGCCACCGCCAGGCTGATCGCCGAAAAGGGAATTTGGCTGAGTTTGCAGCCGCTACCCGAATTGATGAGGACAGGCCTCCGCGAGGGTTCGGTCGAGCGCGCCAAGGCCGATGAGGTGTGGCCGGGCATCGGCAGGACATACGAACTGGCAAAGAAGTACAAAATCAAGACGGCGTGGGGAACGGATGTCCTGTTCTCCCGTGCGCTGGCGAAGCAGCAGGGAGCAATTCTGGCCTCGCTCGTGCGTTGGTACACGCCTGCCGAAGCGCTCGTCATGGCGACCGGGACCAATGCCGAACTGCTGGCGCTGTCGGGCGAGCGCAACCCCTATCCGGGAAAGCTCGGCGTGATCGAGGAAGGCGCGCTCGCGGACCTCCTGCTCGTAGAAGGCAATCCGCTGGAGAACATCGACCTGGTGGCCGATCCTGCCAACAGCTTCAAAATCATCATGAAGGACGGCCTGATCTACAAAAACACGCTGACCCAGTGAGGAACGACTGAGCCGCCTGTCCTGCTGGACTCCGCCGATGGCCTGCTGGCCGTAGAGCGCTGGCATACCACAGGCGAGCGACAAGGAATGGCCGCTTTCCCCCAATGTAGGCGCTCGGCTGACCGACAGGAGCGGGCCAAAAGCTGCCTGGACCACGGCCACCACGGCCCGTAGCGCCACTTCTGGCCCTTGTCAATGAACGCCTGAAGATCGCGTCAACGGCTTACCTTCTGTCACATTTCGAATACACGACCTAGGCCATACTGGGACAAAGGCCCCGATGGCCTGGTTGCCCCGAAACCTTAACTTGCCACCAGATCTCCACGATCATGTCTATACCACGGAGGACGCAACTATCCGTGCCTTGCTGAAATCCTATTCGACAGAGGAAAGCTAAGCCGATGAAAAGGACCAGTCTTACACTCTTTGCGCTCATGTTCGCGGTCGAGCCTTCATTCGCAATCGAGCGGTTGAATGCCGGTTCAACGACCTGCGCTGCCGTTCAGCAGATTATCGCCCGCGATGGAGCGGCCATCTTGCGTTATCCATCTGAGAGAGTACCTGGTATGACGCTTTACAAACGGTATGTTCGCAATAAGGCCCAGTGTGACAGCGATGATGAAGCCGCGCGGACCTCAGTCAAGACCGCTGACGAGCCACGATGCCGGCTGGCGCGTTGCCGATCGTCTTCACACAATCAATCGACGACGTCAGGTTCCCGATGACGGGTGTTGCCTTCTTTGAACGGATTTGGCGATCACCGACCGGAGTAAATAGACCTTGCGCACCGGCGAGAAGTCACCTGCTGTACGTCATGTTTGGCACTCGCCGATGCACTCGGCTTTGAAATCGTGATGCTTTGAAAGACATAATCGAGCGAGTATGCGTCACGCATATTCTTCGCAACATCCTTCATATGTGGCCAAAAGCGGACATGGGATTCTCTCGCAAAGCCAGCATGGCCGCTGCCATGGCTAAACTTGATGATGCAAAGGCTTACCTTGTCGCAAACGGTCTGACGCGCGGCAAATGAGCACATCTGCTACCCGAACGGCATTTATCAAACTCCCGGCAAATAGCCGTGTCTAATCTGGCCTAAGGAACTGATTTACTTCAAGAAAAGTGGTGCCGCTTACGTGACTCGAACACGTGACCCCATCATTACGAATGATGTGCTCTACCGACTGAGCTAAAGCGGCAACTTGGCGGCCAACTGTGCGGCCGCGATTTGCATGGCGCTGATACAGGCATTGTTTGAAGATTTCAAGCGCCCTGTCGTGCCTTTGAAAAAAAAGACGCTCCGCTGTGGAACGTGGCGCGGCTCAGAGCGCGAGGCGTGTGCGCGCTGCCCGGTATTCGCTTTCCAGCCTGTCAACGAGCTTGGCGACCGGCTCAACCGCCTTGATCGCGCTGATGCCCTGGCCGCTGCCCCAGATGTCTTTCCAGGCCTTCGCGCCGCCGACTGCCTGCTCGAAATCCATCTTCGATGGGTCCGCTACCGGGAGGTTGTCCGGGTCGAGGCCAACGGCCTGGATCGATGGTTTCAGGTAATTGCCATGCACGCCGGTGAAATAATTGGAATAGACGATGTCGTTTGCAGCGCCCGCGACGATCGCCTGCTTGTAGGCGTCGGCGGCGCGCGCTTCCTCGGTCGCGATGAACGGCGTTCCGATATAGGCCATGTCTGCACCCATCGCCTGTGCTGCAAGGATCGCGCCGCCGGTGGCGATTGCGCCTGCCAAAAGCAGCGGCCCGTCGAACCATTCACGGATTTCCTGTACCAGAGCGAAGGGTGACAGCGTGCCGGCATGCCCACCGGCGCCCGCCGCTACCGCAATCAGGCCATCGGCACCCTTCCTAATCGCCGAATTGGCATGGCGGTTGTTGATGACGTCGTGGAGCACGATGCCGCCATAGGAGTGTACGGCCGCATTCACCTCGGGCACGGCACCGAGCGAAGAGATCACGATCGGCACCTTGTATTTGACGCAGAGGCGCAGGTCGTGCTCCAGCCGCTTGTTCGACATGTGGACGATCTGGTTGACGGCAAAGGGTGCTGCCGGCCTGTCCGGATTGGCGGCGTTGTGGGCCGCGATGCCTTCGGTGATCATTGCCAGCCATTCGTCGAGCTGGCTTTCCGGCCGGGCGTTCAGTGCCGGAAAAGCGCCGATTACGCCCGCCTTGCATTGCGCCAGCGTCAGGGCCGGATGGGAGATGATAAAGAGCGGTGAAGCAAGGACCGGCAGTCTCAGGTTTTCCGTAAGGATTTTGGGAAGGGACATCGCGTTCACCATTCAATTGACGTTTACGAAAACGTCAATCTGATAGCAGACTTGATGAGCGAGGAAAAGAGCATGCTTGAGTGCCAAGCTGTCGATTCCGCAGAGATTTAGTTGGCGAGATAAATGGGCAAGGGCGGGGGAAGGGGCATATTTATTGCTCGCGATGCGAAATGCTGCCAGCCGCAAGACTTGCGGTTTTCAACCATTGACGCTACCGAGTTTTGTTAGGCATTTGTAAAGATTTCAGCGTGATGCCTGATGCCAGCATGAAGGATCGGATGTGAGCGGATTAGAAACGGCAATCAGAACGGCGCTTAACAACTCCGATCGCGATAATCCGGAAGTCCGTGCAAGGATTTATCAATCGGCCCGCCAGGCGCTGGAGGCCGGCCTTCGCAAGCAGGATATCACCGACCGGGAAGCGATTGCGCATCATCGTCATCGGCTCGAAACGACCATTCACATGATCGAGGCCGAAGAACGCGAGCGCCTGCATCCGCGCCAGGGTCCACCGGAAGTGCCTGTTCCGCCCGTCGCCGAAATCCCGCCGCCGGTCAGGCACGACGAGCGCTTCGAACATGACGCGCCTCAGGTCGGCGGTGAAACACGAGGCTATTCGGCAAGGCCTGCCTACGACGAGTCGAGGCTTGATGACGTCCATGCCGCTGCGTCCGATCATCTCGGCGCTGCGCCTCAGACCGGCGAAGGCCTAGCGCTCGAAAGCCGCCCTTCCGCCCATTTGGATTTCCGCCCGGAGGGGGCTGCAAAGCGCCGCAAGCCGCGAAAATTCTTCTCGCGGCTGCTTGTCTGGTGCGTGCTGATCGCCTTCATCGGCATGGGCGCCTGGTGGGCTTATAAATCCGGCCTCTTCCTGACGGCGGCCGAGCGCGACACCAGCGTCGCCAATCCGCCTGCCAGTACCGAGCCGGAAGACTTCGACGGTGCGGACGAAGGTGCTGCGAACACGGCGCCGCATGTCGATCAGCCGGTCACGATCGACCCGCAGAACAGCTTTTCTGCGGAATGGATCGAGATATTCAAGCCTTCGGACGCTGCCAAGATCGAAAGCGGCCCGCGGGCACGGACGGAAAACATCGCCGAAAACGATGGTCCGGCCGTTCGTTTGATCTCGGAAAGCAACGGCGCCGATGGCAATATCGGCATCAGCGTTCCGAAAGACGTACTTCGAGAGCTCGCCGGCAAATCCTCGACGATCGCGATCACGTTGCAATCGACGAGCGACGAGCCGACGCAGGTGATGGTCGAATGCAATTTCCAGACGCTCGGCAATTGCGCCCGACATCGGTTCAGCGTCACCCGCGAAAAGTCCGACGCTCTGCTTCAGGTTACCTTCGACCGGTCGTTGGCGCCGAGTGGCGATGGCAGGCTGATGATCAACAGCGATGTCGACGGCAAGGCGCGAGGCATCAACCTCTACGCCGTGCGCATCCTGCCGGGGCAGTGACCCTTATTTGAGAAAGCCGGACCCCGCGCCAATGATCTTGTCGTCGAGATCGCCAATCGCCTTGTCGTCCTTTCCGTCGTAATCCATTTTCTTCAGCATGTGACGGATGAGGTTGAGCCGCGCGCGGCGTTTGTCGTTAGCGCGGATGACCGTCCAGGGCGCAAATTCCGTATGCGTCGCCTCGAGCATCCGCTCGCGTTTGTCGCTGTAGTCGCCCCATTTGGTGAGCGCCGCGATATCCATCGATGAAAGCTTCCATACCTTCAGCGGATCGTGCCTGCGGTCGTGGAAGCGCTTGAGTTGCATCTCGCGGCCGATATCCAGATAGAACTTGAAGAAGTGAATGCCTTCGTGGGCAATGATCTTTTCCAGCTGCGGCGCTTGCTTGAGAAAATCCTCATATTGCTTGGGCGTGCAAAACCCCATGACCGGTTCGACACCTGCGCGGTTGTACCAGGAGCGGTCAAAGAGAACGAACTCGCCGGCCGTCGGAAACTGGGCGATGTAGCGCTGGAAATACCATTGGCCGAGTTCGCGGTCATTCGGCTTGGCGAGTGCGACGACGCGGGCAAGGCGCGGGTTCATGTGGGCGGAGGAGGCCGAGATGGCGCCGCCCTTGCCGGCCGCGTCGCGGCCTTCAAAGAGCGCCATCACCCGTATGCCGGTCGCCTGCAGCCAGAACTGCACTTTGACCAGTTCGATCTGCAGCTTTTCCAGCTCTTCGAGATACTCTTCCTCTTTCAGCTTTTTCTTGTAAGGGAAATCCCCCGATTCCAGCGCCTCTTCATCGATCCAGTCCGGAAGCACCGGATCGTCGACATCGAAGACGCGCTTCTTGCCCCTGATGTCCAGTTCAACCGCGCGGCTTTCGACAGCTTCGGCCATATTTCCTTCTCCGCCTGTGGCTTTCTTCGCAGGCGATCATATTTTTCATTGAAAATCAAATCCGCTGCGGCAGGCAAAATTCCTGTGTGTATCGGTTGCCGCTTTTGCGGCAAATGGCAGCGGCGGAAAACTTCTGTCATGAATCACGGCTATCAGGCAGAGTTTGAACATAAGAACGACTCGACCGGGCGAGGAACACTTGGAAGACGAAATGCCATGGACAACGGGGCTCATGGCCCGCATACGGCAGCAGCGAACGGTTTTGCTCGCGGCGATCGTCATTGGCCTCGTTGCGCTTGCGGCCGGCATGAACAAGTGGGCGGTGCTGGCGCTTCTTGTCTTAATGATCGCCATTGTGCTTCTAAACAGCATGCCGGCCGTGCAGGCAAAGCTTGCGGAACCGCCGGAAGTCGAACCGGAAGCGCCAGCGAGTCTGCTGCCCGCCGTCTCCGCAACGCTGGCTGGCCTCGATATACCCGTGATGCTCCTCTCAGGCGATGCCTCCGTTCTCTTCCAGAACCGCGCCGCGGAAAAGGCCTTTGGCGAAGTGGTGATCGGGGCGCATATTTCTGCACGCCTGCGCTCGCCGGGCATTCTGGACATGGTGGGAGAGACGATCGCCACCAACGCTCCCAACCAGATCGAGCATTCCGAGCGCCTGCCGTCGGAGCGCGTCTATATTGTTCGCAGCGCGCCGATCGACCTCGGCGGTACCGGGAATGGCGAGCGCTTCTTCTTGCTTTCGTTCCGCGATATCTCCGAGGTGCGGCGTATCGATCGCATGCGGTCGGATTTTGTCGCCAATGCCAGCCATGAGCTGCGGACTCCGCTTGCGTCGCTCCGCGGTTTCATCGAGACGATCCAAGGCCCGGCAAAGAATGATCCGAAGGCGCAGGAGCGCTTCCTGGGCATCATGTTCGACCAGACCACTCGCATGAGCCGCCTTGTCGACGATCTTCTCTCGCTTTCCCGTCTTGAGCTCAAGTCGCACATCGCACCGGACGAGAAGGTCGATCTCGTGCCGCTGCTCGGCCATGTCAGGGACGCGCTGGTGCCGCTTGCCACGGAGGTTGGAGTCGAGATCAATCTGCACCTGCCGGAGGGCAAGGCGGAGGTTCTCGGAGACCGCGACGAACTGGTCCAGGTTTTTGAAAATCTCATGGAGAATGCATGCAAGTACGGCCAGGAGGGCAAGGTCGTCGATGTCCACGTCAAGAATGCATCCGGTGAGGCGGTTGAAGTCAGCATCGAAGATAAGGGCCCGGGCATTCCCGCGGAGCATGTGCCGCGCCTCACGGAGCGGTTTTATCGCGTCAATATCGAGGATAGCCGCTCCAAAAAGGGCACCGGTCTCGGTCTGGCGATCGTCAAGCATATCCTGACGCGTCACCGCGCACGGCTGATCGTCAAGTCCGAAATCGGTAAGGGAACGGAGTTTACCGTGCGTTTCTGACGACGTAAGCCCTGGAATATTGGTCGTGGATTTGACGCCGAAGTCTCGATTGCCAGACGCAAAAAAACGGGCCCGCGAGGACCCGTTTCCGTTTTTACTTACCCGGCTCAGCTTGCGCGGGCTGCGGTCCGGCGGCGTTCGTTGACCGGCTGATAGGCAAGGCGCTGGTGATAGCTGCAATAAGGGGAAGAGTCCGGGCTGTCGCAGCCGCAGAAGTGGAAGTCGTCCTTCAGCGGGTCGCCGACCGGCCACTTGCAGGTACGCTCCGTGAGTTCCGTCAGACCGAGACGGCGGGAGATCGGCACGACAACGTTTGTGGCCGGACGATAGTCCATCTCCTCCATGAGATCGATTTCGACCTCTTCCTTGAGCATCGTCGCGCCCTGCTGGCGCGTGACGGTGCGGGTCGCCATCCGCGATGCATAATTCGGTGCGCGGACAGCCGAAGTGTTGCGCTTCGGCGCGCGTGCCGTCGTCGTCGCGCCGCCGGCCTTGGCGCGGCCCGGAAGACTAAGCCTGTGGACCTTGCCAATGACCGCGTTCCTGCTCACTCCGCCGAGTTGCGCCGCGATCTGGCTCGCGCTCAACCCTTCGGACCAAAGCTTCTTGAGTTTTTCGACACGCTCGTCTGTCCAGTTCATGCCCTGTCTCCGCCGTTTAGCGTTGTGAAGGCAGAATCCCTCACCGTTGCTCCGGACACGTCCGAAGCAGGAAACGCCTGACCAATTGTGGTGACTAGTTCCGCCGCATGCAGTCTAGTAATTGAGTTTTAACCTAGTGTGAGGCTGACTCCGTGACAAGAGTCGCGGGAATCCGGATGAATCGAATTTCAAGTTTTCCCCAACTTGCTTCCCGAGCGAGTCATTTCTGCAACATTAGCTGTTGATAAATAGCTCGCCTGATCGCCTGCCGGCCGCATGCGCCCAAATCCGCAGTTTTGTTGACATTACGGCGCGAAACGTAAATAGTGGCCCTCGCCGCCGAAAGGCGGCATTTTTAATTTTTCGGGCCTGGTTTTTAGCCGGAGTCCGGTTGCCCTAACGACGACAGGAGACCGCGCCATGGCTCAAGCCGCGCCGCTATATGACACCTATTCTCGCGCCCCTCTGCGGTTCGAGCGAGGTGAGGGCGTGTGGCTGATCACCGAGGGCGGCGAGCGATATCTGGATTTTGGCGCAGGCGTTGCCGTAACATCCGTCGGTCACGGCAACCCGCATGTCGTTGGAGCCCTGAAGGCGCAGGCCGACAAGGTTTGGCATCTGTCGAACATCTATGAAATTCCAGGCCAGGAAGCGCTTGCCAAGCGGCTGACCGACGTCACATTCGCCGACAAGGTGTTTTTCACCAATTCCGGGGCCGAGGCGCTGGAATGCGCGATCAAGACCGCGCGCCGCTATCAGTATTCCAAGGGCCATCCAGAACGCTTCCACATCATCACCTTCGAAGGCGCTTTCCATGGCCGTACGCTGGCGACGATCGCTGCCGGCGGTCAGGAGAAGTATCTCGAAGGCTTCGGCCCCAAGGCACCGGGTTTCGATCAGGTTCCGTTCGGCGATATCGAGGCGGTCCGCGCCGCGGTTACGGATGCGACGGCGGGCATCCTCATAGAGCCGGTGCAGGGTGAGGGCGGTATTCGTCCGGCGACAAACGAATTCATGAAGGCGCTCCGCCAACTCTGCGACGAGAAGGGCCTGTTGTTGATTCTTGACGAGGTTCAGTCCGGCGTCGGCCGCACAGGCAAGCTCTTTGCCCACGAATGGTCCGGCGTCACGCCGGATATCATGGCGGTGGCGAAGGGCATCGGCGGCGGCTTCCCGCTCGGCGCCTGCCTTGCGACCGCGGATGCCGCTTCCGGCATGAAGGCCGGCACGCATGGTTCCACCTATGGCGGCAATCCGCTTGCCATGGCGGTGGGCAGCGCAGTGCTTGACGTCATCCTGGCCGACGGTTTCCTGCAACATGTGCGCGACGTGGCGCTGGTCTTCCGCCAGGGCCTTGCCTCGCTGAAGGACCGCTATCCGGATGTTATCGAGAATGTGCGCGGCGAAGGCCTGATGCTCGGCATCAAGGCAGCCGTCCCGTCTTCCGAACTGCTGCAGGCCATTCGTGCTGCTCATCTTCTGGCCATTCCGGCGGGCGATAATGTCATTCGTCTCCTTCCGCCTCTGGTCGTCACGGCGGAGGAAGCGCGCGAGGGGCTTGCCCGCGTGGAACGCGCTGCCGAAAGCATTCGCGCCGCAAAGACCAAGAAGACGGCTTGAACGGATAGACGCCTCTCAAGGGGCATACAGGTAAGAACGACATGGCTTCCCCCAAACACTTTCTCGATCTCTCGGCGGTAACCGCATCCGATCTCAGGTCCATCATGGATGATGCGATCGTACGCAAGCAGGCCTTCAAGGCCGGTAAGGGCGATAAGCCGCTCGCAGGCAAGATGCTGGCAATGATTTTCGAGAAGCCCTCGACGCGCACACGCGTTTCCTTCGATGTCGGCATGCGCCAGCTTGGCGGCGAGACGCTTTTTCTCTCCGGCACGGAGATGCAGCTCGGCCGCGCGGAGGCGATCGGCGATACCGCCAAGGTGCTCTCGCGTTACGTCGACGCGATCATGATCCGCACCACGGAGCATCACCGCATGCTGGAACTTGCCGAACGCGCGACGGTGCCGGTCATCAACGCGCTGACGGACGACACACACCCCTGCCAGATCATGGCCGACATCATGACCTTCGAGGAGCATCGCGGTCCCGTCAAGGGCAAGACGATCGCCTGGACCGGCGATGGCAATAACGTGCTGCACTCGCTGGTCGAAGGCGCTGCCCGTTTTGGCTATCGCATGAACATGGCCGTGCCTCTTGGTTCCGAGCCGAAGGATCACTATCTGAACTGGGCCCGCAACGAGGGCGCCCAGATCATGCTTGGCCATGATGCCGACCGTGCGGTCGAGGGTGCCGATTGCGTGGTAACCGATACCTGGGTCTCCATGAATCAGGAACATCGGGCCCGCGGTCACAACGTTTTCCAGCCCTATCAGGTCAACGCGGCTTTGATGGCAAAGGCCGGCAAGGATGCATTGTTCATGCATTGCCTGCCCGCCCATCGTGGTGAGGAAGTGACGGACGAAGTGATCGACGGCCCGCAATCCGTGGTTTTCGATGAGGCGGAAAACCGTCTTCACGCGCAAAAGTCGATTCTTGCATGGTGCCTGGGTGTGATCTGAACCATACTGGGCGCCACCTTTGGCCTGATGGCCTCGTGGCCGCGCGAGTGGAAAGACTTCTGGTCTGCCGCTCGGACTACTAGGAGTAAGACCATGGCAGAAACCGCAAGTGCTCTCGGCGAGTTCGATTTCGCCGGTGATGATCACGTTGTCCCGTTCCAGGTAGAGGGCCTCGATGTGCGCGGCCGCGCCGTCCAGCTCGGTCCCATGCTGGATGCGATCCTCGAGCGCCATCACTATCCGGCACCCGTTGCCCGGCTCCTCGCCGAAGTCATTGTGCTGACGGTGCTTCTCGGGACGTCGCTCAAGTTCGAAGGCAAGTTCACGGTGCAGACCAAGGGCGATGGCCCTGTCGATCTCCTCGTCGCTGATTTCTCGACGCCGGAGAACGTGCGTGCCTATGCGCGCTTCGATCAGGCCCTGCTCGACAAGGCAGTCGCCGCCGGCCAAACCGAGCCGGAACAGCTTCTTGGCAAGGGCGTGCTGGCTTTCACCATCGACCAGGGTAAGTTCAGCCAGCCCTATCAGGGCATCGTCGCGCTCGACGGTACCTCGCTTGAGGATATTGCCGGCACGTATTTCCGTCAGTCGGAGCAGATCCCGACACGCGTCCGCCTGGCTGCCGCCGAATTGTTTGACCGCGACGAGGCGGGTAAGCCGCGCCACCGCTGGCGCGCCGGCGGTCTCGTTGCGCAGTTCTTGCCGGAAGCGCCGGAGCGCATGCGCCAGCCCGACCTCCACGGCGGCGACGGCGATAACGCCGCGCTGGCACACAAGGAAGACGACGCCTGGACCGAAGCGCGCGCGTTGGTCGACACCATCGATGCGGACGAACTGACGGATCCGCAAGTCGGAATCGAACGCCTGCTCTTTCGCCTCTTCCACGAGCGTGGCGTGCGTGTTTTCAGTACCCGGGCAGTTTTCGACCGCTGCAGCTGCTCGCGCGATAAGATCAAGAATGTGCTGAAGGGCTTTTCGGACGACGAGATCGACGCCAGCCAGGAGAATGGCGAGATTGCCGTTACCTGCGAATTCTGTTCCACGACCTACCGGTTTGAGGTCGTGGAAGTCGCATCGGCTGCGGAATGATCAATTCAGCACTCTGAGCAGCCCGGGAGAATCCAGCGAGAAGGCGGGTATTTCGACATCGAAAAGCTCGCCGTCCTCCGTTTCCATCTGGTAGTGCCCGAACATGAGGCCGGAAGGCGTATCGAGCGGACAGCCGGACGAGTATTCGTAGGTGTCGCCGGGTTCCAGCCGGGGCTGCTCGCCGACGACCCCAGGACCGGTCACCTCGTCCACCAGGCCGTTCTGATCGGTGATGTTCCAGTAGCGATTGATGAGCCGTACTGTCAGGTCCGAATTATTGCTGATCACGATCCGGTAGCCCCAGACATAGCGATCATCATCCGGATCGGATTGCTCCTCCAGATAAAAGGGCTCGACGACAACTTCGATATCTCGTGTGAGGGCGCGGTACATGCCTTACACCATAGCCAAGATATGTTACCCGTATCTTATACAGCGCTCGATCCGTCAAGAAACGGCACATGCATCATCCTTCAAACCGCGATGATTGCACGTCGTTTCGAACATTAATCCTAATTTTCGAAGTTAATTCCCGTATTAAAGCGAAGCTCTTGCGCCATTTCTTAGGTGGAGCATGCGGCCGGACCGGCAAGGTCCGGCCGTCGCTATCGCAGGTCAGGACTTAACCTTTGAAAGAGCCTGAGCGAAATCTTCGATCAGGTCATCAGCATCCTCGATGCCGAGCGAAAGGCGAACGGTGCCGGGCGAAATGCCTAATTCCGCGCGGGCGTCATCGCTCAGGTTCTTGTGCGTCGTTGTTGCCGGATGCGTGATCAGGCTCTTGGAATCGCCGAGATTGTTCGAGATTTTGATGATATCGAGCGCATTCTGCAACGCGAAGGCTGCTTCCTTCCCGCCCTTCAGCTCGAATGCGACGAGTGTCGAGCCGCCGGACATCTGCTTGGCGATGATATCGGCCTGCGGATGATCCTTGCGGCCCGGATAAATCACCTTGGCCACTTGCTTCTGTTCGGCAAGGAAGTCCGCGATCCTGGCGGCACTCGCTGTCTGCTGTTTGACGCGCAGCGGCAGCGTTTCGATGCCCTTCAGAAGCGTCCAGGCATTGAAAGGCGACATGGCCGGACCCGTGTGGCGGAAGTAGTCGTGCAGGTTTTCGTCGATCCATTCCTTATCGGAAAGCACGACGCCGCCGAGGCAGCGGCCCTGGCCGTCGATATGCTTGGTCGCGGAATAGACGACGATATGGGCGCCGAGTTCCAGGGGCTTCTGGAAGAGCGGCGTTGCGAAGACGTTGTCGACGACCACCTTGGCGCCGATCTCGTCGGCGAGCTTGGCAACGCCTGCGATGTCGACCACTTCCAGCGTAGGGTTCGTCGGGCTTTCGAGGAAGAAGACCTTCGTCGCCGGGCGGATCGCCTTCTCCCAGTTTTCGAGATAGCGGCCGTCGATGAGCGTGCATTCGATGCCGTATTTCGGCGCAAGCGTTTCGACCACCCATCGGCAGGAGCCGAAGAGCGCGCGGGCGGCAACGATATGGTCGCCGGCCTTCAACTGGCAGAGGATCGCCGCGGTGACAGCAGCCATGCCGGAAGCGGTGGCGCGGGCGTCTTCGGCGCCTTCGAGCGCGCACATCCGCTTTTCGAACATATCGTTGGTCGGGCTTCCGTATCGGGCATAGATGAAGCCGTCCGTCTCACCCTTGAACCGGGCTTCCGCCGCTTCAGAGGTATCATAGACGAAACCTTGCGTCAGGAAGATCGCTTCCGAAGTCTCGCCATATTGCGAGCGCAGCGTCCCTTCGTGAACGAGTTGGGTTGCCGGGCGCCAAGTCTTGCTCATGCCATCACCACCTTCAAACAACAAAAAAACCGGCCGCAAAAGCAGACCGGTTTCATACCCGGTCTTTTTAGCCACTTCTTTAACGTGGCTGCAAGCCGACCGGCCAAATCACCACGGGATAAAGCTGCAATACTGCTGTTAGCTTCTTGCGTCAATTCCTTGAGTTTGGTTTTGTCTGAGGCAAATTATGGATGGAGCATGATGGCTCGCGAAACTGGAATCTTGGCCGATCGCGCAATTGCTGCGCTGTTTGAAACGGGCCGCCTCACGAGTGAGCGGGAACTGGATCGCGATCAGATCCAGCCGGCCAGCCTGGACCTGCGCCTGGGCGCCAAGGCGTTCCGCGTCCGGGCAAGTTTCATGCCGGGTCCCTCGCATCTCGTTGCCGACAAGCTCGACCGGCTGAGCCTGCACGTCATCGACCTCTCCGAAGGTGCCGTGCTCGAAACGGGTTGCGTCTATATCGTGCCTCTCATGGAGCGGCTCGATCTTCCGGCTGAAATGTCCGCCTCGGCCAACCCGAAGAGCTCGACTGGCCGCCTCGACATCTTCACCCGTGTCATTACCGATTACGCGCAGGAATTCGACAAGATTCCTGCCGGTTATTCTGGCCCGCTCTATCTGGAAATCAGCCCGCGCACGTTCCCCGTCGTCGTGCGCCGTGGCTCGCGCCTCTCGCAGATACGGTTCCGGGTTGGGTATTCGATTCTCGGCGAGCCGGAACTGCAGGCGCTGCATGATGCGGAAACGCTGGTCGCAAGCGCCAAGCCGAACGTTTCAGGTGGCGGCATTGCGCTGTCGATCGACCTGGCAGGCGACAAGGATGGCCTGATCGGCTACCGCGGCAAGCATCACACGGCCGTCGTCGATGTCGATAAGAAGGCCGAGCACGATATCTTCGATTTCTGGGAGCCGCTTTACAGCCGCGGTCGCAACGAATTGATCCTCGATCCGGATGAGTTCTATATCCTCGTTTCGCGCGAGGCCGTGCACGTTCCGCCGCACTACGCAGCCGAAATGACGCCCTTCGATCCGCTCGTCGGCGAGTTTCGCGTGCATTACGCCGGCTTCTTCGATCCAGGCTTCGGCCACGCGCCTGCCGGCGGCATGGGCAGCCGCGCCGTTCTCGAAGTCCGCAGCCATGAAGTGCCCTTCATCCTCGAGGACGGCCAGATCGTCGGCCGCCTGGTTTACGAGCACATGCTGGAGAAACCCGAAAGCCTTTATGGCTCCGGCCTTGGATCGAACTACCAGGCCCAGGGTTTGAAACTCTCGAAGCACTTCCGCATCTGAGAGCCTTGACACCGCCACCCATCTGTTGGAAGGCTTCCGTCATCGCGGGTGTAGCTCAATGGTAGAGCAGCAGCTTCCCAAGCTGAATACGAGGGTTCGATTCCCTTCACCCGCTCCAGCTGCTCACGATCCACAGGTGGGACGCCTATAAACGATTGGGCGGGCTCTAGCCGCCCGCTCTCAAAATTCTGTCCAATCGGCGTCCTTGTTTTCCGAAGCGCTGTTCATGCCGAATGCACCGGCAAGCGTCTGGCCAAGTGCGCGTGCAGGCGAAGCGGCGGGCCGCGTGCTCACTGTCGCCACGCGGATTGCGGGTTTTGATACCGGCGCCGGACGGGTCACCGCAGGCCGTGCTGGTGCTTGCGGCATCGGACGCGCCGCTGCGATGAAGCTATCCGTTCCGCTCAGCTTGAACTGGCCTAGCAGTTCGTTCAGCGCGGCGGCCTCCGTTGCCAGGCTGTGGCTTGCTGCCGTGCTCTCTTCGACCATGGCGGCATTCTGCTGTGTGCCCTGGTCCATGGTGTTCACGGCCGTATTGATTTCCTGCAGGCCTGTCGATTGCTCACGGGAAGCCTCCGCGATCGCGTGGACGTGCTGGTTGATCTCCTGCACCTCATGAACGATGGCGTCGAGCGCCTTGCCCGTTTCGCCGACAAGGGCAACGCCGGTCTGGACATGTGTGCCGGAATTGGTGATCAGCGACTTGATCTCCCTTGCCGCATTCGCCGAACGTTGCGCCAGTTCGCGCACTTCCTGAGCGACGACCGCAAAGCCCTTGCCCGCTTCGCCTGCACGTGCTGCCTCGACGCCGGCATTCAGGGCGAGCAGGTTCGTCTGGAAGGCGATGTCGTCGATCACGCCGATGATATTGCTGATCTCGGCCGAGGACTGCTCGATCTGCTGCATCGCCTTGACGGCATGGCGGACGACTTCGCCGGACTTCTCGGCGCCTGCGCGGGTGCGGGCAACGAGTTCGCTTGCTTCCTGCGCGCGGCGGGCGGCGTCCTTTACAGTCGTTGTGATCTGTTCCAGCGCGGCAGCGGTTTCCTCCACCGATGCGGCCTGCTGCTCCGTGCGCTTCGAAAGTTCGTCGGCCGATGAACGGATTTCATTCGCCCCCGCGCCGATCGCCCGCGCATTGGCGCCGACTGTACGCATGGCCTCGTTCAGCTTTTCGACCGAATGGTTGAAGTCTTGGCGCAATCCATCGAGATGTTCTGCGAACGGAACATCGATATGCGAGGCAAGATCGCCCGATGCGAGACGGCGCAGCCCGTCGCCGAGCGCCTCTGCCGCGCCGGATAATTCCGCCGCTTCGCGAGCCTTCTGGGCTTCGCGCTCGCGGCGTTCGCCATCGGTCAGGTTGCGATCGACTTCCGCCTGGGCTCCGAGCTGGATGCGCTCGATCGCGTTGGTGCGGAAAACTTCGAGCGCTTCGGCCATCTGGCCCACTTCGTCGCGGCGCTCGAGGCCCGGTACATCGCCGTCGGTCTCGCCTTCGGCAAGGCGTGTCATTCGCTCACGAAGCTTCGCCATCGGCGACGTGATGCCGGCCTGTGCGATGACGATGCCGAGCGCGATGGCGCCGATAACGGCCGCCGCGATTATCGCAAGGCAGAGATTGATGCGGTCATTGACGCTTGCCGAAACGGCGTCCCCGCCATCGTTGAGCATCGACATCAAGGCATCGTTATTCGCCGTCATCTTCGGTGTCAGTACGGTGAGCTTGGCGTTCAGCTGAGCGGCCGCAATTTGGGCTCCGGCGCTGTCGCCAGACTTGCTCATTTCGGCAACCTTGCTTGAAATCGTTTCTATTTCGGCGATTCCGCTGAGAATATCGTCTATCGCCGGCTTACGGCTGGGCACCAGAACGGCCGCCTCGTTAAGACGGTCACGCGCTTGCGGCAGCTTGCTCGGTGTGGAAAGCGCGGTATGGAAAGCGGGCGTGCCCGCCTTCAGGCTCGCCAGCCTCGTGGTCTGCAGCACGGCGGCGACGACAGACGCGCTGGCGCGCGAGCCTTGCATGGCCGCCAATGCTTCATGGTCGATGAAGGCGCTGTATGTCGCATCCGCATGACGGAACTCGGTGATGACGTAAATCAAACCGCCCATGGCGATCACCCCCAGAAGCATGAGGATGGACATGATCTTGGTTCGTATTTTCAGGTTCTTCAGCAGTGTTCGCATGGAAAATACCCGCTTTCTTAGGCCTTCTGCTTGCCCGGTATTCTGGAAAATCAATGGTTCGAAACTCGGCATAGAGCTGCGGCATGTTCGAAATGATCTGGTGAGGCTCGACGTCCGCGTCATGCAGCCGGCTGAAAAAAAGCCGTCGTCGTCTGCGGCATAAGAATCGATATTGCTTAACGGTGGCCTAACGTTCAAAGCCGATCCCCAGTAATTCGAGGCGCGCATTTCGTGCAATTTCCTATGCTGGAATCTCGCTCGGTGTATGAGGCGTGTTGTCCGGAAGAAGGGGTTCGTCCGGGGCTTCTAGCACGGCCCGCCACGCGGTGGCGGACAGCATGAGCCAGCCGAGCGGCGCCCGATCCATCGCAGCCGGGTCGCCTGTTTGCCGCTGTCATCTGAATGAAGAGGGTAGCCCCAGAAGACGGTGAAGAGATCGATGCCGAAAGGATCGGCTAGGCGGGATGAGGAGGCCGATCTCGGCATGCGCCTTTTTGTCGGACCGGATATCCGTTGCCGCGCGTCAAAGCCGAGGATACCCATCTGCCGCACCTCGATCCGGCCGTTTGCCATCGTCGAGACGGTGCGGCCCGGCGCATATTCCCCGCAACGCATGACTCTGATACACGGATCACCGAGCGACAGTGCCCCGACCCCACGAGCCGGACATGAGACAATCTTTCCTCGCCTCTATAAGGTTTAAGGTTTTTTTTACCTTATTGCAATTAGTAGCTGCATCATCTGTGACGCCTGGCTTTGCGCAGCAGACGCCGTCGTCGCTGCCGCTGCTTTTTGATGCTCGCGAAAGACTTGCCAAGCCGGACCTTTCGTCACTCGTCCGCCTCCGCTTTCTCACCTCCGTCGACTTCCCGCCTTTCAACTTTACCGATCAGAACGGCAAGCTGGCGGGCTTCAATATCGACCTGGCCCGCGAGATCTGCGATGAATTGGAAGTTGCTGCGAAATGCGAGATCCAGGCACTGCCCTTCGCCGATCTCAAGGAAGCGCTTGCAGCCTCCCAGGGCGATGCCGTCATCGCGGGACTGGCCGTCACCTCGGACTTGCGAAAGCAGTTTACCTTCACCCGTCCCTACCTGATGCTGCCGGCCCGCTTTGTGCGCAATGCGAAGGCAGAAATCAACGGGAATACCTCCGCATCGCTCTCCGGACGTCCGGTCGGCGTCGTCAAGGCGACGGTTCATGAGGCCATGCTTGCCGCCTTTTTTCCGGCAATAAAAGCCGTGCCTTTCGAGAACAAGGAAGCGATGCTTACTGCTCTTAAGGATGGCAAGGTGGATGCCGCCTTTGCC
This sequence comes from Rhizobium sp. 007, assembly GCF_015353075.1. NCBI lineage: Bacteria > Pseudomonadati > Pseudomonadota > Alphaproteobacteria > Hyphomicrobiales > Rhizobiaceae > Rhizobium > Rhizobium sp. 007. The sequence continues at coordinate 168,575 of NZ_CP064187.1, forward strand.
GATGCGCTGCAGCTGTCCTTCTGGGTTTCCTCCCAGGCGTCAGCAAAATGCTGTGCGCTCTTCGACGGCCCTTATCTGTCGGAGCAGTTTCTGGGGGAAGGCATGACGATCATGCTTCGCCAGAACGACGGCGTATTGACCGCAGCGCTGGACCACGCGCTTGCAGCGCTTTCCAGAAACGGCCGCCTGCAGGAAATCTATTTGCGTTATTTCCCTTACGGGCTCTTTTAACCCCTGCGGAAGCGGGCGATCGCACTGCGTTCGATGGCAGCGCAGGTGAGCTTGTCGAGTTCCAGCCTGTCGCGGAGCATGCTGAGCAACCGAAGCTCCTCGGCCTTGACCGAAAGGTCGGCGGAGGCGACTTCGACAGCAAGTGCATAGGCGGTATCGTAGAGCCGCGAAGGCAGCGTGTCCTTCACCGTTTCCAAAACGACATCGAGGCCTTCCGGTCCGGCTAGCAGCGATGCGCAGTCGCGGGCAATCGAAATCAGCTTGTCGTGGTCGAAATCCTTGAAGACCGGCAGAAAGCCGATCAGCTGGCCGATGCGCTCCATTTCCCGGTCGTTCATCGTGCTGTCGACAGCGGATGCCATCACCATCACGTAAATCAGCGCGTCATGGGCGGAAAGCGGCTTGTTCATTCGGTCATTCCCTCTGTTTCGGCAGGAGTTTAGGAATTGCCGTGCGCCATTACAAGGGATCGCTAGATCGGATCGAGAGGATTGTCCGGCGGCGGTCCGGGCGGCAACGTCAGCGGCGCGCCCTTGCGCGGATCCTCGCCATAGACGCCTTTCTTCTCCGCTTTGGCCTTCGCACCGGCTTCGGTCAGTGCCGATCCGGGAGCCGCATCCGCCCAGCCGTTTTCGACGAGCCATTGGGAAAGGTCCTGCGCGCCGATCTTGCAGGAGGCGGTCGCAATACCGGTCCAGTTGGCATCCTCCAGATCGCAGGTGACCGAGCGCAGCCGCAGAAAGAGCCGGAAATTCGTCTTCGCCAGCATGCCGCAAGGCCATTCGTTCCCATCCGGTTCTTTGCAGACTTTGTCGGCCTGTGTCGGAACGATACCGGCAAGGCGCAGCGTCCTGTTTCCGAAGGCGAGAATGCCTGCACTCTCGGCGACCGGCCTCGGCAATGTAGCGGCCCTCTGCGGCTCCGGCTTTGGCTTTTCCGGCCCGGCCGTGGCAACCCGTTCCAGCGGCTTGCCATCCGCCTGCGCTGGATAAAATCGGCTCGCTTCATCAACCGGCCGCGCGCTCATGCTGATCTTTGGATCGGGAAGGGCAAGCGGCGGCTTTAAAGTCTCCTTGGATTCGGCAGTTGTGACGGGTTCTCCGCTCGCGGTTGCCGCCGCGTCCGGTTCGGCAAATCGCTCCCTGCCTGCCGCCAGCATCCCGGCGACGATTGTTATTCCCGCAACAGCTGTCAGAAGTGCTGCAGGCCGCATGGAAGATTTTCCTATTGGCTGGCCCAGATAATGCGCGCGATCCAATCCACATCGGAAAGCTCGATCGTCCGGTTCGGATGTTCGGGATTGAGAGACATCAGTTCGATGGAGCGCGGGCTCTGGCGCAGCAGCACCTTTGCCATCACCTCGCCCTCGTGCGTCTTGACGACGACGCGATCGTTGCGGCGCACCTGCGCGCCCGGCTCGACGATCAGCACGTCACCGTCGCGATAAAGCGGCATCATGCTGTCGCCCTGCACTTCGAGCGCATAGACACCAGCCTTCTGTGAGGGGGCGGCTGGAAATTCCACCACATCCCATCCCTGGCCTGCCGGGAAACCGCCGTCGTCGAAAAAGCCACCCGCACCGGCCTGTGCGAAGCCGAGCAGGGGAATGGAGCTTCCCTGCGGCGGGAATGCGCCGTCCGGCAGCCCGGACAAGCTGATTGCCGGCCGCATGAAGCCCATGAACTGCTCCATGGTGGCGCCTGTCGCTTCGAGTACCTTGGCAATCGATTCCGTCGAAGGCCAGCGCAGGCGGCCATCGGCAGATAGCCGCTTGGATTTGTTGAAGGAGGTGGGGTCGAGACCGGCCCGGCGCGCAAGACCAGACGGCGTCAGGTCATGCCGTTCGGCAAGCCTGTCGATCGCTGCCCAAATCTGCTCGTGTGACAGCATCTTGCCTGATCCTGCGCCCGGTGCCGCTCTCCAATCGGCAGGAAGACTAACGCCAAGCTTTCTCAGAGTAAAGAAAAAAGAGGAATAAAATCCTGTTCTGGAGTCAGGCGACCATCGCCATGTTGATCTTGCCGAGCTGGATGACAGCCTGCGTGCGGCTGTCGACGTTGAGCTTCAGGAGGATGGCCGAGACATGCGCCTTGATCGTCGCTTCGGAAACGCCGAGTTCGTAGGCGATCTGTTTGTTGAGCAGACCTTCGCCGAGCATGGTGAGCACGCGGCTTTGCTGCGGCGTCAGCGTGTGCAGGCGGTGAATGAGATCGGCCACGTCCGGATCCTGTTCATGGCCGTCGCGATAATTCTCCGGCGTCGCAATATCGCCGGCAAGCACCGTCTGGATGCTGCTGCGGATATCTTCGATGCCGGACGATTTGGAAATGAAGCCGGAAGCGCCGAGTTCCAGCGCGCGGCGGATCGTTGTCGCGTCGTCGGTTGCGGAAACGATGACGATCGGCAGGCTGGCGAATTCGGCACGCAGCGCCATCAGCCCGGAAAAGCCGCTGACGCCCGGCATGGCAAGATCGAGCAGCATGATATCCGCGTCCGGATGATCGGTTGCGGCAGCACGCGCGGCCGAGAAATCGCCAGCTTCCACGATCGCGTGCTGCCCCTCCATGCCGGTCACGGCCTGGCGCAGCGCATCCCGGAAAAGCGGATGGTCGTCCGCAATGATGATCGTCTGTTCCTGCATCGAAAACCCCCTCCCAAGAGCTCGATTCCATCCCCTCATGTGCGAGGCTTCGCGCCGCACATGCCTTCCGCTTCATATTACTACATCAAATCAGGTCTTCTGCGGAAGAGGCGCGGACTTTTCTTCCTCCTGGAATTGCTTCACCATGCCCATGAAGCTTTTCATCATTCGCTCCATGATGCTGATCGAGCGGTCGATCTCGGCATCGGTGGGCAGCGCCTTGTTGACGATGCTCTTGTTTTCGAGCGCAGTCACGCGGTCGGAAAGCCTGTCGAGTTCGTCGTCATAAGCTGCGCGTTCGTCCGCCGCCATGCGGCAGACCAGCGAACCGTCCTTTTCCTCGCAAAGCGCCATCGCGCCCGTAAGCTTGTCGAGGCGGACGAAATGGTCGCCGCTGCGCTCGAGCTGAAAGCGCGCCGGGTCCGGCTCGGCGGCGAGCGCTGTCAGCGGCAGAAGAATTGCGGCAATCCCGATTGCGATCGTCTTCATGATTGATCCTCCGGATTTCTGTTGCGGCTATCCTGTTTTTCATGGGGGAGCCGTGGACATCGCCGTTCCTTTCCGGCAAAGCGCTCACCTACAGCATCAGCCATTGCATGAGGCCATCATGAGCGTGACACCCGTCGTTTACAAGATCGTGACCGAGGCTCTCTGGCAAGAAGCCAGGCAAAGCGGCGTTTTTCACGGCGCAGGCATCGACCTTAAGGACAATTTCATTCATCTCTCGACGGAAAAACAGGTGCGGCAGACCGTGGCGCTGTTTTTCGCAGGCCAGCCGGGCCTGCTGCTCGTTGCCATTGATAGCGGCAAACTCGGCGACAAGCTGATCTTCGAACCCTCCAGGGACGGCGATCTTTTCCCGCATCTTTATGCCGAACTGCCGCTTTCGGCAGTTATCTGGGAAAGGCCGCTGCCGCTCGATGATGCCGGACAGCATATCTTCCCGGAACTCCTGTCATGATTGGCGCGTTCAAGCACACTGCCCGCAAGGGGCTCTTCCTCTTCGATCCCGAAACGGCGCACGGCATGTCAATCGCCGCGCTTAAATCCGGCCTAGTTCCCGCCTGCCGTATTTCGCCTGATCCGCGGCTGGTGCAGACGGTCGCCGGCCTGACCTTCGAAAATCCGCTCGGCATGGCGGCCGGTTACGACAAGAATGCCGAAGTGCCGGAGGCCCTCTTGAAGCTCGGTTTCGGCTTTACCGAGATCGGCACGGTGACGCCCAAGCCGCAATCAGGCAATCCGCGCCCGCGCATCTTCCGCCTGGTGGACGACGAAGGAGTTATCAACCGCCTCGGCTTCAACAACGAGGGCCATGACGCCGCCTTCCGGCGTCTGTCGATGATCCGCGGCCAGGGCATTATCGGCGTCAACATCGGCGCCAACAAGGACAGCGAAGACCGCATCGCCGACTATGTGGCAGGCATCCGCCGTTTCTATTCGGTGGCGCGCTATTTCACCGCCAACATCTCCTCGCCGAATACGCCGGGCCTGCGTGACCTGCAGGCACGTGAGAGCCTGGCCGCTCTTCTGTCCGCCGTAATTGCCGCCCGCGATGAAGAGGCCGCGAGATCGGGCCGGAAAATCCCGGTCTTCCTCAAGATTGCGCCCGATCTCACCGAGGAGGGCATGGACGATATCGCCGCCGAAGCGCTCTCCCATGGGCTGGAGGGCCTGATCGTCTCGAACACGACGCTCGCCCGCGACGGTCTGAAGGATCAGCGGCAGGCGAAGGAAGCGGGCGGTCTTTCCGGCAAGCCGCTTTTCGACAAGTCGACCGCGGTTCTCGCGAAAATGCGCAAGCGCGTAGGCGCAGCGCTCCCGATCATCGGCGTCGGCGGCGTCTCCTCGGCGGCGACGGCGCTGGAAAAGATCAGGGCAGGGGCCGATCTGGTGCAGCTTTATTCCGGCATGGTCTATGAGGGCCCGGGTCTTCCGGGCGAGATCGTGCGCGGCCTTTCAAAGCTCCTCGACCGTGAGCAGGTCTCGTCGATCCGCCAACTGCGAGACACGCGCGCTGATCACTGGGCGACCCGGAACGTCTGATAGGCCCGCCGCTTCGCCAGCATGGACAGGAAGAAGCCGCGGAAGAGCTGGAAGGCGTTTTTCGACAGCCATGGCCCGCAAGTGCGGATCAGAATGTCAAGATTGAGCGCGAAGAGTTCCGCCAGCCGATGCTGCGAGAAGATTTCCGCGCGACTTGGCCGATCGGCGGCTTTGAAGCTTCTGAGAACGGGGAAGAGGCCAGCCAGCGCACCGGCCGTCTCGCCCACCATCGTGCCCCAGGCCACGCCGGCCGTTGATCAGCACCTGCAGAAAAAACCCGGTGCCGCCTTGCCAGCGCTCGAGCACCAAACCGAGGATCGCGTCGTTCGCGAGAGTTGCAGGGGCGGCAAGGATCCGGATGGAGAAATAGATGCAGGTCGGCTGCGCGACCGCCGATTCTGGCCCCATGAACTTGAGCCCGGCCGAAAGCAACAGGGATCAGCTTGCGATTGACAGCGACGGCTGCCTTGGGGCCGGGTGCTCGGATCCTTTTCCTTTGAGCTCGGCAAACTAGTCGCCGCCTTCACGGACGTACGGCTTGGATTTTCCAGTTATATTCGCCACCCCGACGGCAATATGGACTTATGCTATCTTTAGCGTGGCAACCTGTGCCTCTGCCTTCGTCAGGGACGACTTTCGCTGCTCGGAACTTACGTTGACCCCGTCGGCAGCGATGACCTCAGGATTGGCGATGCCGATGAAAGCCAGCACGCTCTTCAGATAACTCAGCGTGTGCTCGAAGTTCTCGGCTGGTGAGCCCGGTCCGTAGAAGCCGCCGCGCGCCAACGCTATGATGACGCGCTTGTTGCCCACCAAGCCTTCGGGTCCCTTTTCGGTGTACCGGAAGGTCTTGCCGGGGACCGCGATGCGATCGATCCACGCTTTTAGTTGGCTAGGCACGCTGAGGTTATACTGGGCTACGCCGAGAACGACTGTGTCGGCTGCTAGAAACTCTTCCAGAACGGCTTCGCCAAGCGCAAGGTCGGCCTGAAGTGCGGAATCGTGGTTGGCTTTCAAGCCTCCCCTGACCACGGCGGTGTAGCTGCCCGAGAGATGCGGGATGGGCTGAGCTGCAAGGTCGCGGTAGACCAAATCAACGGTCGGATCGAGGCTCTTGAGCCGTGCGACCACCGCCGCCGAAAGCGCGCGGCTGACGGAGTTTTTGCCGAGAATGCTGGAATCGAGATGCAGAAGGGATGGCATCGATGAACCTCACACATGGGATTAGCAGGGATGAAAATAAACGAGCTAGGCAGTCTCGATCAATCTCAAAGTGAGATAAAAGTCATTTCGACGATATAGTCAAGATGGTATATGGTATTCGCCTACGCCCGCTTTCGATTGCCTCAACGGTGAGAGTGTTAATTTTCAGAACGGCTCGGCCTGCTGGCATCCGCCTACGGGGTGGTTGGCGCGAGTCAAGGCCAAGCCGCAATTGCGCTAATAAGTCAAAACGACTATATAGTCATAACGACCCGGGTGGTTTGCGGAACAGGTTGACGAATGGCGAAGATAAATCTGGAGCGCAGGGCGAAGATCGGGCGCGAAAGGCGGGCGAAGACGCGCGCGCAAATCGTCGAAGCGGGGGCGATGTTGCTTGCGGAAGGCCCCCCCAAGGCCTTCACGGTGGATGCCGTTGCAGAGGCAGCAGGGGTCGCCAAGGGGACTTTTTACTATCACTTCCAGAACATTGAGGAGTTGGTTGCTGCGGTAAGTGTGCAACTCGGCCAGAGCTTCGACGACGTGCTGACGCCCGCCCGGACCAAGCTGCGGGACCCGATCGCGCGCCTGTCCTTCGCCTTCACGCAATCGCTGGAAAAAGCGATTTCAGACACCGGCTGGGCGCGGCTGGTAGTTCAGACGTCGAAAACCCCGAACGAGTTCGGCCGCAGTGTTCGCGACAATCTCAAAGCCGAGATTGCCGAGGCGATTGCCCAAGGGCGTGTGACAGTGCAGGACCCGGAACTGGCTGCCGACATTTTCGTGGGAATTTGGCTGCAGGTGACACGTGGCATTCTCGAGCGAGTCGCCCCACCTGACTTGTCCAACCTGGCTCTGGAGGCGGCACTTCGGGCCATCGGGAGTGCCAAACTTAAGAGCCGGAGTCTATGAGGAATCTGGTGAAGCTGTTCGTGTCGGCATGATGGAGCACGGACTATGCTACCCGCCCACCGGGTTTGCCCTCGCAAAACTCCGAAAACGCGAAGTTTGCACCGTATATTCGTTACTTCGTCGAGCTTCCAGAAGACCTTTCCAACATAGGAGCGGCTGGTAAGCGCACAAGCACCGACTTTGCCTCCTGAGCATTGAGGCCGATCGCGCGCAGCATCGCGCCGATGGCCGCGTCACGGTCGAGCGAGGACAGCCTGCCTTCGCCGAGTGCACGCAAGATCTGGAGCATGATCCCGACGACAATCTCCAGTTTCAGCTCCGCAGACACTCCGTCGTCCGGCAACGCCTTCGAGAACTGCTGCAGGTCTTCAAAGAGGCGGAGGCGGGCCATCTCGCCACCCTTCGGAGCTACCGCCGCCAGTCTTGCGACAACACTGGCCCATCGAGGGTCGTTGAGAGCCTTGTCGATGAATGAACAGCACCCGAAGGCAATCCTTAGAGCAGGCTCGGCGAGGGAGACCCGGCCCGGCTGCAGCAGTTCGTCGAAGGAATGCACCAGTTCCTCGGCAACCGCTGCGGTCACTGCCTCTAGGCTGTCGAAATGAACGTAGAAGGTTCCCTTGGCGACGCCGGCCTCCTTAACGACGTCATCCACTGTAACCGATTCCACCGCCTGCCTAGCAAACAGCGAATTGGCAGCAGCAACAAGCTGCGCGCGAGTTCTCGCGCGCTTTTCGCGCCCGATTTCGGCGCGTCGGATCGGATTGATTTTGGCCATTGTACAGACAACCTTAAACTGGATCATGCAAATAGGTCATATTGACCAGAATGTCCAGTTACGAACCGATGCGCCGCTTTGAGCCATTCCCGGCGCCGTCTACGCAAACGCACTCCGTCACGCGTTCCATCCGCGACCGACCATCATTCGAAGAAGCATGCAGGTGGCAGGCTGGTCCGTGAGAGCTTCGGCCACACATTTTTTGCATCGCACAAATGCAGAGTTCATATTGACAATATAGTCGAATTGACGTATTAGTCAGATTGACATGGAAGCCCACTCAACATGCCGGGCTTCCTTATGATCAAACCCCTACAACCTCGATCTTTTCGAGCGGAGGCTTTCATGCGCCCGTCATCCGGTCAGTTCCTTTGTGTCTGTGTTGCCAGCCTTTGTCTCTCTGGCCGTTGCGAAGTCGGCGGACTTGCAGTGGCGGCCACGCTCACCCTGGTCTTCCTACCGGCCTTCTACGTCGCCGTGAATCACTTCCGGGAGACGGGCGAGCCGGCGACAGATCCGGGTCCGCTCGCGGCGCCTTTTCTCGCACTCCTGCACTGAGGGAGCAGAGCCATGCCGGAGATCCCAACGTCTCTCCTTGACCGCTTTCTTCGATCGGATGCCCCGATCTACGCAGCGCCAAGTGAGAACAAGCGCGACTATGTAGACAAGATGCTGCTTGCCGCGTTGCAGGAAGCGCAAGTGACGGCGCGCTCCTATGACACAAAAGCGCAGATCGTTGGCGCCGGCTATATCCTGGCGCTCAATCTGGTGCTGCACTTCGGCGATCTCCTGCCGACACGTGCACCGCTCGGCCCCCTGTTCTACGCCGTGGTCTGGGGTGTCGTCATTCTGCCGATCCTGCAGTTCGGGCACGTGCTCTATCCGAGCCGGACCCGCGCAGAAAAGGAACTGCTCGCAAAAACGTCCCCTGCTTCCCATCAGCGCGTCTACTATGTCGACCCTGACACTTTCACCGATCTCCAAGATTTCGTCCAACAGGCCCTGAGGTCCGACTGGACCTCGGTGCTCGGCGCCGAATTGCTCAAGACATCTCGCGTCAGGATCATCAAGCAATTGCGCTTTCGGCGGGGCCTTATGATGGCCGTCGTGTCTTTCATCGTCCTCGGAGGCGAGCAATTTTTTCGAAGCCTCACCATCGCCTGACAAGGAGCGGCAGGCGGGGACGAGCATCTGCGGTGATGGGTCCCCGCGTGGCTCAGGATCGATGACACGAGCTATGGTGAATTCATCATCTTGCCAAGCATAATGTTACTCCCGAGGGGCATTGCAATCAGAACAGGTCGGCGTCGAGCGCCATGATGTCGGAAGCGCCGGCACGGATCGCCGCATCGAGGGCCGCAGTCTGGGGCAGCAGGCGGGCTGCGAAGAAGCGGCCAAGGGCGAGCTTGCGTTGCTTCAGCGAGGTGGTCGCATCGGCGGATGCTGCAGCCTTTGAAGCCATGCGCACCCACAGCCAACCGAACGAAACGAGCGCGAAAAAGCGCAGGTAGTCGGTGGCGCTCGCTCCGGCCTCCACCGGATCGCCTCCCTTGGCCAGGAGGTCCTCCGTCAGTTTTTCAAGGCGGACCAGGGCCTCGCCGACGGCGGCCCTCACCGCATCCAGTCCTGCCGGCCCCGCGGTGGCCGCCAGCTCCTCTCGGACCAGCGCGAAGAAGCGGCGCGCCACGTCGCCATTTTCCATCGGCAGCTTGCGTCCGACGAGATCCATGGCCTGCACGCCATTGGTTCCCTCGTAAATCTGGGTGATGCGTGCATCGCGCACATATTGCTCCATACCCCATTCGCAGATATAGCCATGACCGCCGAAGACCTGCTGCGACATGACGGCGATCTCGAAACCGAAATCGGTGAAGGCGGCCTTCACAACCGGCGTCAGCAGGGCGACGAAGCCGTCCGCCTTGCGGCGCTCTTCCTGGTCCGGATGGCGTGCCGCGATGTCCATCTGCAGAGCGGTCCAGACGGCAAGGGCGCGGCCCGCGTCGGTGAGCGCCCGGCCGGTAAGTAGCATCTTGCGCACGTCGGCATGTTCGATGATAGGCACGGGGCCGCGGGTACCATCGGCCGAGCGGCCCTGCAGGCGTTCGCGGGCATAGGCGACGGCCTTCTGGTTGGCGGCTTCGCCGATGCCGAGACCCTGGATGCCGACGAACAGACGTTCGGCGTTCATCATCGTGAACATGGCGTTGAGGCCACGGCCGGGTTCGCCGACCAGCCAGCCGATCGCGCCGTCATAGTTCATCACACACGTCGGCTGGGCGTGAATGCCCATCTTGTGCTCCAGCGAGCCGACCGACATACGGTTGCGTTCACCAAGCGAGCCTTCGTCGTTGACGAGGAACTTCGGCGAGAGGAACAGGCTGATGCCCTTCACGCCCTTCGGCGCATCGGGAAGGCGTGCCAGCACCAGATGAACGATGTTGCCGCCGAAATCCTGATCGCCGGAGGAGATGAAAATTTTGGTGCCCTTGAGCGCGTAAGACCCGTCGCCGATCGGCGCGGCACGGGTGGTGAGCAGTCCGAGGTCGGTGCCGGCCGAGGATTCTGTGAGCGCCATGGCACCCGTCCATTCGCCCGAAATCATCTTCGGCAGGTACTTCTGCTTCAGTTCATCGCTCCCGTGGTGGGCAATCGCCTCGACCGCGCCGCGGGTGAGGCCCGGGAACAGGCCGAAGGAGAGGTTCGCGGAAGACAGCATCTCGTCGAGCAGGATCTGCAGCACGCGCGGCAGGCCCTGACCGCCGAAGTCGGGATCGCCCGAGAGCCCGCCCCAGCCGGCCTCGACAAAGGCCTTGTAGGCATCGGAGAAGCCTTTTGGCGTCGTCACCAGCCCGTTTTCAAGCCGGCAACCTTCCTCGTCGCCGGGGCGATTGAGCGGTTCGAGCACCTCGGCGCAGAACTTGCCGCCTTCCTGGAGAACGCTGGTTGCGAGCTCGGTGTTGACCTCTTCGCAGCCCGGAAGGGCCACCATTTGCGCGTCGAAGTCGAAGACCTCGCCGAGCAGGAACGTGACATCGTCAACGGGGGGGATATAGCCAACCATGGGATTTCCTTGCCTTTGGTTCAGTTGCGCAGCGGCTTGCCAGCCGCCAGCATGTGCTTGACGCGATCGACAGTTGCCGGCGTTGCGAGCAGTTCAATGAAGGCTTGTCGCTCCAGCGCGATGACCTGGTCTTCGGTAAGCGGCTGCAGCGGATCGGCGGATGGCCCGCCGGTCAGCACGTTGGCGAGCGCGCGTCCCACTACGCCGTCATGGGCTGTGGCGCGTCCGGCCAGGGCCTCACCGTCGATGATGTTGCCGATCGCGGAGGCCCCGGAGGATCCCGACGTGACGATCAACGGCTGTTCCGGCGCGACATAGTTTTTCACAAGCGCCAGCGCCTTAGCCTTGGCGTCGGCGATCAGTCGACTGCGGTTCATGGTGATGTCGTCCGAGGCCTGCAGGAAGCCGAGGTTGCGGGCCTCGAACGCGCTGGTCGAAACCTTGCCCGGAGCGATCAGGTTGAAGGCCGCGATCGCCGGAGCCACAGGCCCGCGCAGCGCGGCAGCCGAAGACGAGAGCCGTATCATCATCTCCTTGCAACCGCCCCAACCGGGGATGGCGCCGATGCCGGTCTCGACGAGCCCCATCGAAAGCTCGGCATGAGCCTGGATGGCGTCGCAATGGAGCAGCAGTTCGCAGCCGCCGCCGAGCGCCAGGCCCGATGCTGCCCCGACGACGGGGAAGGGAGCGTACTTGATCGCCTTGAAGGTGCTGTGCCCATGGTCGATGAAAGCGCCCAGCGCCTCGCTGCCACCCTTTTCAACGGTATCGAGGAACACGCGCAGGTCTGCGCCGACGCCAAAGTTGGGTGAATCGCTGCCGATCACCAGGGCTTTGAAATCGCTGCGGCAGCGTTCCACCGCCTTGTCGATCGCATCGAGCAGGGCAGGGTTGAAGGTGTTCATCTTGGTGCGGATTTCGAGGCAGGCGACGCCGTCGCCGAGATCCCAGAGGTTCGCGACCTCCAAGGCTTCCACCGACTTCCTGGCAAGCCGGTGGTCGGAGAGCACCAGCACGCCCTCGCTCTGCGTCACCGGCTCGATGGCACCGTTTGGTAGCAGGTATGAGCGGCGGCCGTTAACGACCGAATAGAAGCCGCTCGTTTCGGCGGCGAGGGCCAGATAGGGCGGAACCACCAAGCCTCGAGCCTCGAGCCGTGCCTTCAGCCAGCCGGCGCCGAGGCGGTCGATCAGTTCGAATGGACCCTGTTTCCAGCCGTAACCGGTGCGCATGGCTTCGTCGACGGCGTCCGGCGTGTCGGCGATGACCGGCGCCAGCGAGGCGGCATAGGCGAGCGACTTCTCCATGACGATGGCGGCATAGCGGCCGCCTGGACCGGGGTGGTTCATCAGCGCGCGCGGGTCGCCGCCGGAAGCGTCGAGGCTCTCGGAGGATACCGGCCTTTGGGGGCGGTATTCGCCGGTCGCGAGGTCGGTCACCTCGCGCGACTTGCGGTCCGGCGAAAGGCGCACGAAGCCGCCGCCGCTTTTGCGGCCGAGACGGTTTTCGGCGATCATGCGGGCAACCAGCGGCGGCTCCGCATCATAGTCCCTGACTGCATCGCCGGCCGGCGTGGCGTTCTGCAGGCTCCGCAGGATGGTCGGCATCAGGTCGATGCCGACGAGATCCAAGAGGCCAAAAATTCCGGTCGAGGGAATGCCGAACGGCTTGCCGATGATGGCGTCCGCCTCTTCGACGTCAAGGCCGAGACCTATTGCCTCGTTCTGCGCGACCACCATCCAGTAATTGCCGATGCGGTTGCCAATGAAGCCGGGGGTGTCCTGGCAGACGACGACGCTCTTGCCGAGCGCGCGGTCGGCGAAGTCGCGGATGGTTGCTGTGACCTCGGGTTTTGTTGCCTTTCCCGATACCAGCTCCAGGAGCCGCATGATCCGCGGCGGGTTGAAGAAATGGGTGATGAGGAAGTCGGCGGCGAAGCCCTCCGGCAGGCCGTCGGTCAATGCCTGGAGTGGGATGGTCGAGGTATTGGAGGAGACGATCGAGCCGATCTTCCGCACGCCGTCCACAGCGCGGTAGAGGATTTGTTTGGTCTCCAGCGTTTCAGCGATCGCCTCGATGATCCAGTCGGCATCGGAAAGGAGCGCCAGACCGTCCGTTGTCGAGCCGGTGCCGATCCGTTGCGAGAAGGCCGGATCCATGAAGCCGCCGGTCTTGAGCTGGCGGGCAACGCCGTCGTCTGCGAACTTCTTCTCCATGTCGAGCAGGACGACGTCGAGCCCTGCATTAGCGAGATGGGCGGCAATGCCCGAGCCCATGACGCCGGCGCCGATGACGGCTGCCTTCTTGATCGTGCTCATGGTCATGCCACCTCCAGAACCATGGCGATGCCCTGACCGCCTCCGATGCACTGAGTGGCGAGCGCATGACGTCCGCCGTCGCGCTTGAGAAGCTGCGACGCCTTGCCGACGAGGCGCGCGCCGGTCGCGCCCAGCGGATGGCCGAGAGCGATGGCGCCGCCGTCACGGTTGAGACGGGTCGGGTCGAGGTCGAGGTCGCGGCAGCAGGCGAGCACCTGCACGGCAAAGGCCTCGTTCATTTCAATGACGTCGAGGTCGGCTGAGGAAATGCCGGCACGCTCCAGCGCCTTGCGACTCGCCTCGACCGGGCCGATACCCATGATCTCCGGCGCGCATCCGGCGATCGCATAGCCGGCAACGCGGGCAAGCGGGGCGAGGTTGTGGCGCTTCACGAAGGCTTCCGAGCAGACGAGCGTGGCGGATGCACCGTCGGTCAGGGGCGAGGAATTGCCGGCGGTCACGGAGCCGCCTGCCTTGAACGCCGTCTTGAGGCCCGCGAGTTTTTCCGCGTCCGTCGCGCGCGGGCAGCCGTCGGCGGTTACGTCGCCGACGGCTGCAATCTCGGCGGCCAAACGGCCGTCGGCGCGGGCGGCGAGCGCCTTCTTGTGGCTTTCGAGCGAATAGGCGTCCTGCTCCGCGCGCGAGATGCCGTAGCGGTCAGCGAGGTTTTCGGCGGTGAGCCCCATGTTGAGGAAGGCGGTGCGCTGCGTGTCGCTCCACCCCGGGTTCGGCATGGGGTTGAAGCCCATCATCGGCACGCGGCTCATGTTTTCGACGCCGCCGGCAATAAATGCGTCGCCAGCACGCATCGCAATCGCGCCGGCCGCCATCTGGATCGCCTGCATGGAGGAACCGCACCAGCGGTTGACCGTGGACCCACCGACCGACTGCGGCAGGCCGGCGATCAGAACCGCGCAGCGGGCGATGTTGAGGCCCTGTTCGCCTTCCGGAAAGGCGCAGCCAAGGTTCACGTCCTCGATTTCTGACGGATCGATGCCGGAGCGGCCGATCAGCGTCTTGATCACACCGGCGACGACGTCGTCCGGACGTGCACTCGCAAGCGCACCGCGATAGGCGGGCGTGAAGGGGCTGCGCAGGTAGTCGACAATGTAGATTGCGGTCATGACTCTCTTCCTGTGCGTGACGGTCTCGTCACATGTTGGGATAGTTGGGGCCGCCGCCTTCGGACGGGACCCAGGTGATGTCCTGCGACAGATCCGTGATGTCGCAGGTCTTGCTTCCCGCGTTGGTCACGAAGCGCGGGCCGGTCCCCACCTGCTCGTCCTCATAGACGTCCGCCGGACAGTAGAGCCGCGCCGGCTCGCCATAAAGCGGCAGGTTGCGTTCGGGGGGAACGGAGGGATCGTTCAGGCGCAAAATGAACCGGCTGGTCCTCGATGAAGGGGAAATACCGAAAAGCGTCTGCAGCCACATGTCGATGCCCCCGAGCCCGACCCCGCGCACCGTGCCGGAGCGCGACCAGAGCGGCTTGACGTTGCGCACCGGCTTCTGGTCGCGGCCTATGGCGGAGGTGCCAGCCGGCCTCATGGGCTTCGATTATCGTCGCTGCGTCCCTTGGCCAGTGCGTCGAAGATGGCGTCAGCCATATCTCTCAACCTTTCCTCCTCCAGTCGACCACAGCATTCGTCCTTGGCGCGCAGGATATCGGGCGTTTCCAGCTCGATGTATCCCAGCTTGAACACTCTCGGGGCGAATTGTTTCTGCATAGTTTGCTTCGTTCATGTTTGGCGCCCGTCGGGGCACAGGGTTATGGCCATTCGGGCGGCATGGAATGCTGCAGATATTCGCTCCCAAGCAGAAGCCAAGGTAGGCAACGCGAACTGCGTTTCCGGCAGCGAGGGTTAAAACGAATACCCCACTTTGACGGCGGCGCTGACCAGATCGTTGTCCGTGAAAGTTCCGAACGAACCCGAAGCATCCCCGAACTGGCGGTAGCTGATGGCGGTGGTTATTTTCACCTGATCCTTCGTGTAGATCGCGCCAAGCGTGGCGCCCCACAAGCCGTCAGTCGCGTCGAGCGGCCCGTCAGCCGATACGTCAGTTGAGGGCTCGTATGTCAGAGTTGTGAATCCCGACCATTGTTCGCTGAACATGTGCGCTACGCCGAGCGTGTAGGTCGTCGTGTCGTTGAAGTGGACGAGCGATCCCAAAGGATAGCCCGGCGGATTGATCTTGTGTTCGCTCCAATCGGCCCAGCGAACCGTCGCGAAGAGCAAGGTGGAAAGACTGATCGGAGCCTGGAGATGAACGTTGACCGATTGCGGGGTCTCGACATCCGTGGTCCCTTGATAGGCGCCTGAGGTGTCGAAATCGTAGTCGATCGCGGAATTGTATGTGACTGCGACCCGGACATGGCTCTCCGGGATTTCAAAGGCCGCCCCGACCACGTAGCCCGCCGCCCAGGTGTCGTCAAAAGTGACGTTGCCAAAACCGGCGGGCACGCCGCCTACGAAAACTGAAACATCGGTGTCGCCGCCCATACGTTGCAGTCTGGGTCCGCCGAAGACACTGAAACGTTCTGTGAGCTTGTAACGCAGCAAACCTGTGACTGCGATCGATTCAACCTTTCCAGACAGGCCGGACAGCGGCCCGCTATCGTAGTCGAGGCTGCGCCCATAAGGATTGTCTACGATGACCGCTCCTGAGAATTGTTCGTTGATATCGGCCTTGAAGGCGCCATTGTAGAATGGAACCGTGGGCGCCGTATCCCCCGAAGCAAACGGGGGGCCGACGGCAATGATCTGCCCCCCCACGTTCGGACTGCCAAGGCCGAGTCCGAATTCGACGTAGCGTCCCGTCTCGAAAAGGGCTTCATTCGGCTGCCCCAGAAGATCGAAGCCTCCTCCCGTCGCCGGTGTGACGAAAAGACAGCTGAAAAATCCTGTCAACAAATTAATAGTTCTCATGCGGGTCTCCCTCCTCCGAGACGTCTCGCCTTGCCAAAGCCCAAGCAAATGGGCATTTCTCACTTTGCCTGCAGCATCGGCGCCTTGCCTCCAACCAGCTGACCGCTCCAGATCAAGGGGCTAGACCAGGAGGCGACCCTCAAGCCCTTCACACCTTCGCCGATCGGGCTGTGGTCGAATGGGTGCGCGTCCTGGTTCCCGCCGAGATCAGGCGTCCACGACTTCGAGCAACTGCCTGCCAAAATCGACGGCGCGGTCATCGGTGCGCATTTCGGCGCGCAAAATGTCGCCGGGCGCGAGGTAGCGTGTGTGGGCAGTCGCTTCTTCGACGATCGCATCCTTCCGCTCCGAATCCTTGAAGAGCTTGGTCGTCATAATCCGGGCCAGGGCGGCATTCGCTTGCAGGATCACGCCGCCCGGCGTCCCGGTCAGGACGAGATCGCCCGCAGACAGGTCCATCAGAGACACAATGTCGTTGAGGCAGGTTTCCGGGCGAAAGACGAAGTCCCGAGTATGGGCCGACTGCCGCAGTTCGTCGTTCAGCCAGAGACGGATCTCAATTCTGTCGAGCAGATCCGCTACCTCGTCCGCTTCCGGAATGACCAGCCAAGGACCACAGGGGCAGAAGGTACGGGCGCTCTTGCCGCGGAACCACTGCAAGAAGGCTTCGCCGAACATGACGTCGCGGGCTGACACGTCGTTACACAAGACGAGTCCGCCGATGAAATCGCCGAGCGTCTCGCGGGTGACGTGGTCGCCTGCACCTAGCGGTCGCTTCAGGACAAGCCCGAGTTCCACTTCGTAGTCGAGCATCTGACATCCTGCCGGCCGGATAACGGGATCGAACGCTCCCGACAGCGAGGAGGCGGCCTTCATGAAGAGCAGATTCTTCTGGCTTGGCGCATGCCCCGATTGATGCGCGTGATCTGCATAGTTCAGACCCTGGCAGATGATCTGCGCCGGCGCTGTGACGGGGCTCAGAATGTTTGCAGAGCTGATCGGGAAACGTTCAGCGCCTGCCAGCGTCCTAAGCTCTGCCGGAGGAAGGCGCAGGATGTCGGCGGTCGAGACGAAGGTGCCCTCGAGCGGCGCGATCTCTTCTCCGTCCAAAATTCCCCACAAGGGTTCTCCGCCGATCGTAAATCGGGTCACTTTAACTACCATTTCATTTCCTTTCTTTGGAGGGGCCGCTTCGAAAGCGGCTCGAATGTCGGCTCGCACCGCCATTTGAAGGTCGGAGCGGGGTCAAGCGCGGTCCTTGCCGTTAAGGTTTCCGTATCGCTCGCGATAATTCTCGATCGTATCCATCGCGCCGCAGAATTCGACATTGTGCCAGTCGGGATCGTAGAGATAACAGGCCACGTTGCCGCCGGTCTCACCGTCACCCAAAGGCGGTTCGCTGTTGTGGCGGACTGGACCGTAGTTCAGCGGAAATCCTTCGGCCTGCTGTTGCTGGGCAAAGGCTAGGACATCCTCCAGTTGGTTTCCTTTTACCTCGAGCGCGAAATGGAAGAAGCTCATGCCCGAAGGTACGGTAACCCTGCCGGAGGGATCGTATTCCTCGACGAGCACGAGGCATTCCTCGTGGTCAGTTGCACTCATGTAGCAGCAGCTAATGCGCCAGCCTTCCTTGAACGGATGCGGTTCCGGCTTACAGGTGCGGCTGTGGATCATGCCGGCAACTTGCTCGTACCAGGCCCGGCTTCGCGCGATGTCGCGCACGTAGATGGAGAGCTGCCCCATATGAGAAACGAGCGAAGGCTTGAAGACACCGTAGTCCTCAGTCTTGTTGGAGAACCGCCGCTTCGTCAGCGTCGGCCACAACAGCACCATTTCGCGAAACCATTTCCGCTTCAGGAGGCCCGCGAAGCGTGCCTTGAACCGGGGCAGGACGTTCGGAGGAACAATAGCGGAGTTGCTCATCTGCTGGGCTCCTCAATGATCTCAATCCAGTGCTTGTCGGGGTCCCGGAGGCAAAAGGCAGGCGAGACCGGGCGTGCGGAGGCGAGCATGCGCCCCTCGCGGATCGGTAAGCCCATGTCTCGTGCGCGGCGTCTGATGTCGTCGAATGCCACTGCGTCCTTCACTGCTAGCGTGAAGTGCAGCATGGAATTGTTGTCCATCTTCAGCTTGTGATGCTTCACCAGGCAGATGTCGTGATGGTAGAAGCCGAACGAGAAGAAATGCATTTCCTGCTGCGACAAACGCATTGCGGCGCTGCTGTCCGGATGGTTGAGAGCGGAGAATTGCAGGTCGAAGAGCTTGATGTAGAAAGCCTTTGAGCGTTCCAGGTCGGTAACGTAGAAGACGTGGTGTTGAAGGTTGGTGACGGGGATCCGAGTTGGAGCATTCATGATTGGGCTCCTGACTGCTGGTTTGACCAAGAGAATGCTGGCGCGCCGATCTCGTAACGGGCATGATTGATCGCCATGATTAATGTCCTTTTCTTCTCGCGAATTTTCAGAGGAATTGCGTCTTAAAGGCGTAGCGACCCAGTTTTTCGCGGAGCGGGCCTGGATCGCCCTCGGTTGCAATTCTTGCAACCAACCCGAGCCGGGCGTCTTGAACGACCGAAAGCGATTCGAGCTTCACGCCGGACGACGCCGCCTCCTGACGTACGACATCTTCGATCTCCAGCATCGACAGTGCTGGCTTGAAGATCTTGCCGACGGGTGTGACGGGCAGGGCGGCCAGAATCCGGACCGATTTGGGATGCGCAGCGCGCTCGGGAATACGGTCGACGGCATGGGCAAGCAGGTCCGCCTCCGACGCCGTCGTCGCCGGCTTCAACTGTACATAGAGGACCGGCAGTTCTCCGGCGCGCTCATCGGGCCGTCCCACCGCTGCGGCGAGTTGCACCGCCGGGTGATCCTGCACTGCATTTTCGATGAGCTTGGGATCGATGTTATGGCCGCCCCGGATAATGAGCTCCTTCTTGCGACCCGTCAGCCAGAAGTAGCCGTCCGTGTCGTGGCGTGCGAGATCGCCGGTATTCAGCCAGCGCTCGCCGCCAATCTCGAGCCAGAGCCCCTTGTTGTGTTGGGCATTGATGTAACCGGCAAAGACATTCGGCCCGCAGATCGCGAGCACGCCGACCTCTTCCGTCCCCGCGAATCCGGTGAAGCTGCCAGAATCGTCAAGTCTGACCACCGCCATTTTCTGGTAGGGAAGACGTAGACCGATCGAGCCGATGCGTCGCTCGCCTTCCGGCGGATTGACGCTGGAAACACACGCGCCTTCCGTCAGGCCGTAGGCCTCCAGAATGCGGATTCCGATCGTCTTTTCGAAATTGCGGAACAGTTCCACGGGCATCGGAGCCGCGCCGCAAAAACCGTAGCCGACGCTCGAAATGTCGCGGCCGCCGACCGGCACCTGCAGCAGTTCCGAATATACAGTCGGAACGCCCGAGAAGGCCACGACCCGATAGTGTTCGACGATCTCCCAAAAGAACGGAATAACTCCCTCTCCGCGATAGCCCTGCGGCGTGCCCATGACGACATGTCCGCCTTGCGACCACGGGATGAGGCCTGTCACCAGCTGTCCGTTGACGTGGAAGAGCGGCAGGCCGCAGAAGATCGTCTTGCCCGGTGCGAATACACTCCCGATGAAGGCTTGGGAGGACCAGGCGTCGAACACTTCCGACAAATGGGTGCGCGCGGCGATCTTGGGCAGTCCGGTCGTGCCGCCTGTGCAGAAGTATGAAGAGATATCTCCGGGACTGGGCATTTCGAAGGTCAACCCGTCGCCGCGTTCCGCGGCAATTTCCTGACGCAGGCTGAGAACGGGGATGGAAAGGCCGTCGACACGTAGAAGCTGCGAGCGTACCTCCGTCGCTTCCTCGGCGGTGCCGCGGAGATACGGTGCGAAACTGACGGTCAGAATTCCTTGCAAGTCCGGCACATTCGCCGCGGCCTTGATCGCCTTCTGCCAGAGGTCGGTTCCCGGAAAGGGGGCCAGAGTGACGAGCCATTTTGCCTTCCCGGCAATGAGGAGCTCGCAGATCTGTCCCGCTTCAAGCAGCGGATTGATCGCGAAGGCGATGCCCGCCGCCTCGCCGCCCCAGATCACGAAATGCGCTTCGGGCAGATTTGGCAGCACGAAGGCCACGACGTCGTCGCGGCCGATTCCCAGCCGCCGCAAGGCATTGGCTGTCCTCGTGATGTCAGCGAGGAGCTCGGCATGCGTCCAGACGAAGGGATCACGGAAGTTGTCAGAGCGCAGAAAGAAGGACAGGGCAAGCTGATCCGGCGCGATAGCGGCGCCGCGCGCAAGCATCTCGTAGGTGCTTGTCGGGAGGTTACGCTCCGGCAGCGGGATTTGCTCGAATGCCTCAACATCGGGCAATGCGACAATGGGGCGGCCGTCGCCGCCAGGGGTTGTTGCGAGCATAGTGATCTTCCTCCCTATCGGTCCGCGCCGTCTCTCTTGGACAGCGGCAGCAACTCCAAATTAGCGATGCGACGAGCTTCCTCCGGCTCGATCTCAGGTGCGTGGAGCACGAACTCCGCCGCGTCGGATCCGGCATCGCGCCAGGACTTATGGCCCTGCAGCACCAGAAACACTGCAGAGAGACGGGTGCAGGCAATCATCGCCAGCATTGAAACGGCCCGTTCCGGAGAGCCTCAACACTGAAGGAAACCAAATCTTCGGGCGTCATGAGCGAGCGCCTGAAATGGAAGTTCTTGATAGCTTTCGGCTCCCAGAGTGCCGCAGTTGACGCGCAAAGGCATTCAGCGGCCCGTAGACTGTCCTGTTGTCGAAATTCCCGTGCACGGACACCCTCTTCGACAAGCTCAGCGACGACGTCCCTTACGCGTTTTGCGTGTACCTCGAAAGCGGGCCAGCGCTCATCGTCGGCGACCGTGAGCAGCTCGAATATCTTTTCCTCATCCCGCATGAGAGCAAGAACACGTCTATGCAGCCCCAGCATGAACTCTCGGAGCGTTTCTGCACTCGTAAATCTTCCGGAGTCCGGTTGCATGACGGGAAAATTGTCTTCGAGCACTTGCGCAACAAGCTCGTCGTATATCGCCAGTTTGGAAGGGAAGAACCTGTAGACATTTGCTGGCGACATTTTGAGGTAGCTCGCGATGTCGCGCACGTTCGTTTTCCCGGATCCATAGATCGCGCACAAAGTCTCTGCCGCACGGAGAATGCGGGCAACGTTCGTTTCCCGGCTCTCCTGCCGGCTTGTTCGCCGGTGGGTCATGTCCGAGCGGCAATGATCACTATCAAGCATCGGCGCTCCCCCGCGCGTCTGCGGCGCCCGGGCGGGTCACCCTCAGTTCGCCCAGATAGACGCTCTCGGACAAAACGCAGT
Organism: Rhizobium sp. 007; assembly: GCF_015353075.1. Lineage (NCBI taxonomy): Bacteria > Pseudomonadati > Pseudomonadota > Alphaproteobacteria > Hyphomicrobiales > Rhizobiaceae > Rhizobium > Rhizobium sp. 007. The sequence continues at coordinate 190,009 of NZ_CP064187.1, forward strand.
CGCGCCAGACGCTGCCATGGGCATGGGACACTTCGACACGGTACGTGCCTCCATCCCCGACCAGATTGTCGAAGCGAAAGTCGCCGAAGCCGTCGGTGACTGTCTTCGTGAGAACCTTGCCTTTCTGGGACAGGGTGACCTCCGCCCCTTCGAGACATTCCATCGCCCCGGCGATGTCGGCGCTGACGCTGCCGCCGATGAAGCATGTCTCCCACCGTTCCAAACCGCGGTACCAGACGCGGGGCTTGGTCCCGAGCTCGGGCTTTTGCACCTTGAGCCCCTCGGTGGCCGCCATCCGCTCCATGGCGGCGTCATCGAGTTTCACCGCCTCGAAGACCTCCGTCGGACAACTCTGCTGGCAGCGAGGCTGCTGCCAGCCCTGATCGAGCAGGTGGGCGTCGAAGATCCAGGTCTGCGGCACCTGCTGCTCCTCGTTCCAGACGATTGCCCGGTACGGGCACGAGCCGAGAATGTCCTTGCGGCCTCGAGCCTTCTCCGGATCAATAATAACGATGCCGTCGTCGCGTTTGCGAATGGCGTCGCCCGCATATTGCATGCAGGGCGCGTCATCGCAGTGGTTGCACATCACCGGCAAATAGGTGGTTTCCACCATTGGCGCACTGCCCTGCGCTCGGCGCAGGATGCGGATCGTGCTCTCACCCACGGCAGCGGCCGGCGCCGAATAGCCGGGAAAGTCATTGCCGACATGTTCGTCCCGGTCCGCGATCACGCAATTATAGCAGTTCTCGCAGCGGCCGACGTTGATGATCAGGTTCCACTTGCTCAAGACTTCCTCCTACGCCGCGCAGCCATCTTGAAGGCGTCCGCGTTCTGCCACTTCTCGATTTGCACAAGGCAGGAATTGGGAGCCATGCTGCTGGTTCCGCGGGTCTGCGATCGGTCCGAGGTAAGGATGTTCAGGCAGCCGCCGATCTCGATGGTCTCCCCCGCAAGTTCGATAAGCTGGAACTCGGCGCTGGCCTCATAGGACTTGACGACGCCTGGAGTCACCAGGGGCGAAATGTCGGCGGCGCAGATCACGGCGCCGCGGTCGTTGAAGATTTTCACCAGGTCACGATGGCCAATGCCCCGGGCGGCGGCATCGGTCGGGTTGAGACGCAGCAACCAGAAGCGATGGCCAGCTATCAGGGCACGATGGTCCTCCACCTGATTGACCGCGCTGTTCTTGCCGTCCATGCTGGTGTGGAAGCTGTAGCGGCTATGCGTGGCGATCATCTGCAGCGGATAGCGCTCCATCAGCTCGGTGGTGCGCAGCCCTTCCCAGGAGGGAATGTAGCGATTGACCGGTGGCCGGTCCGGATTGTCCGCCGTGTTCCGCTTGAGGACCTCGGGCACGAATTCCAGCTTGCCGCTCGGCGTCTGCAGGCCAAAGCCGAACTCTTCGGCATACTGGGATGGCATCGGAAGCGGTTCCGGCAGATCCTTGCGCCTTCCCTCGGCGAACCAGCGCATGTCAACGGGCTGGCGCAGCTCCGGCTTTTCAGGCGGCACGACGTAGTAGCCCTTGCGGCAGAATTTCTTCCAGGCAATTTCGCCGGGCAGATCCGACGAATCGAACACCCGCTTGACCCAGTCGAGCTCGCTGCAGCCCTCGGTGAAGACGGCGCCCAGGCCAAGCCGTGTCAGGATGGCGGTGAATATGTCGTAGTCAGACTTCGACTCGCCCAAGGGCTCGATGCACTTATGCTGGAGGGTGATGACGCGATGGTTGACGACGTTGACGCCGTGATGGGCGTAGCCTCCGGAATTCGCCCATTCTCCGATGTCCCAGCGCTCCAGGGAAGTGCAAGCCGGAAGGATGATATCGGCAAACTGGGCTTCGCCCTCCAACCAGATGGACTGGTTCACCACGAACTCGATGCTCTCGTGCCGATAGGCGTCCACCCAGCGCCCCGATCGAGTCACGGTGCTCAGGGACGATCCGCCGTAGCGGTAGATCATGTGAATCGGCGAGTAGCCCGGCATGGGATAGCTGAAGGGCGCGAACTGAGCCTCTTGGGCCATGCCGTCCCAGAGATAGCCGGTGGCCTCGCCGTTGATGATCGCATCGGGCAGTTGCTGGCGTGGCACCATCTGCTTGACGGGATTCATCGTCAGGATGTGCGGCATGCGCTGATAGTTGTTCACCGCATTGCCGGTCCAGGCCAGGTCGCCGGAGATCCCTCCGTCGGCGTAGCCCGGAAAATAGAAATGCAGGTCGTGGGGGACCCCGATCTGGAGACCGCCGAAATTGACGCCCGGCTTGCCCCAGCCCTGCATCGCCATCATCATGATCATGCAACGCGCCCATTGCGCACCGGTCGCGCCGCGGCTGGCGCCGCCGAAGCCGGTGCCGGTCATGCCGACGGCAAGGTACACCTTCTTGCGGCCCCACTTGCGCGCCAGGGCGCGCACGTCCCTGGCAGCGATGCCGGTCTCGGCCTCCTGCCATTCAGGGCTCTTGGAAACGCCATCGGTTTCGCCCAGCAGGTACGCCTTCCATTCCTCAAAGCCGGTGGTGCGATTGGCGACGTACTCCTCGTCATAAAGGCCTTCCGTGACCCAGACATACATGATCGCATGGGCCAAGGCTGCGTCGGTCTGCGGCCGGACGGGAAACCAGCGTCCGCCCAGCAACTGGGCTGTCGGATTGCAATGCGGGTCGATATGAACGAACTCGATGCCGAGTTCCTTGGCCCATAGACGACGCGTCGTACCCTCAAACCCCGCATAGGCCCCATTGGTGCTTTCGGGATCGCAGGACCAGAAGACGATCATCTCGGCTTCCTTGAGGCAATCCTCCACTCCGCCATAGCCCGCAGGCACGCCGACCCGCATTGAATTGCCGAAATGGTGCATCGCGCCCCAGTACCAGCCCTCCCAGCTGTCCGGGTTGGCGGCAACCCGGGTGAAGCCGATCAGGTTGGCGAACCGCATCAGCGAGCTCAGGTAATAGCCCACATTGCCCCACTGGTGGTGGGACGACATCGGGAACGTGATGGAACCCGGCCCGTGGACGCGCTTCTGCCGATTGATCTCCGTGGCGACGATGTCCAGCGCCTCGTCCCAGCTGATCCGCACGTAGCCGGATTTGCCGCGGTTCTGGGGATTGCGTTCGCCATTGGGATCGAAATCCACCCGCTTCATCGGGTAGAGGATACGCTTGTCCGAATAGACCAGGGATTTCATCGTCAGGGCGTGCGGCGCTACCAGCGCCCGGCGGGGCGGACTGAACTTGCGGCCGCGAGCCTCGATCACCCAGGTGGATGGATCGGTTACGTCGAACTCGATGGGCGTAACCCGCAGGATGCGGCCATCCTTGACGTAAACGAACAGGGGACCACCGTTGGTGCAGGTGGTGTAGCGGAGGCTGCCATCGGGCATCGGCGTTCCCATGGACAAGCCGGCGGTCTCGCTCATGTTGAGCGTCTGCGTGAACCAGACAACCAGCTCGTCCGGCCCGGTGGTCACCACCTTGAAGTTCTTGGCCGCGTGGATGATCTCGCCCTGATCACGATTGGGAAGCAGCAGTTTCAGGGCCGTCGATACGTCCTTGAACGTCATGTTCACTTGCGCCTCGGCCGCCGCGCCCGGACGGGAGCGGAATTTGCCGCTCCGGATCTCGACGATGCGACCGATGCTCCCGTCCTGGAGGCCGATCCATGCGACGATGTCGCGCTGCCTCAGCCGCTCCCGGAACGCAGGGGCGCGAGAGGCTGTGCGGTTGAGCACTTTGGGCAGGGCAATAAGGATAGTCCTCAGAACCTGCCGGTCCATTCTAGATTTTAAGGCTAGCATGTCGTGGCGGTCCGGGAGCCGACGATTGGGAGGCCGTAGAAAAACGGCCTGATCGCGGCATCGCGCGAGGCTTGCAGCTTCATTGATGGTTCTCCTCCCAAACCCATTCCTTAACATTGACTATAAAATCATAATGACGATGTAGTCAATTCGAAAATGAGGGGGCCGAACGGACTAGAGGGATGAGGGCGTGAGCAGGCCAAAGAGACGCCCGCGTCAATACGGCCTTAGCCCCAGCATCGGCGGCTTCAGCCCCGCCAATGTCTCGTCCGCGGCCGCCCCGCTTCTCACGCCCTATCTCCGCCTACGCGCCAAATGACTTTTGCCATTGCCCCTTTTTGCATGGCACCATTGTGCGATTCTCATATTGACGATATAGTCGTTTTGACCTATTTATTCAAATTGAAATTCAGCCGATCCTCATGCAGGCGGCGAACGGCACGTGGTCACGCTCAGTGAGAGGGAAAGCATTCGATGAACTTTCAGTCCCAGAGGGAATTCCGAACGGCAGAACGGCGTCTGCCTTTCGAATGCATTGCCTTGGTGTTGCAAGGCGGCGGTGCGCTCGGAGCCTACCAGGCCGGCGTCTACGAAGCCCTTTCGGAAGCCGACATTCATCCAGATTGGGTTGCCGGCGTCTCCATTGGAGCCATCAACTGCGCGATCATCGCTGGAAACGAGCCGGCTGAACGGGTTGAAAAGCTGCGGACCTTCTGGCGGGAGATCACTGCCAATCCACTTCTTGACTGGACTGCTGCCGCAGACGCTCTCGCTCCGAGGGGCAATCTGCCGCGCGCGCTCTTCAATCAATTCAGTGCAGCCTGCGCGCTCGTCGCCGGTGCCCCAGGCTTCTTCAGCCTGCGACAGCCCGTTCCCTGGCTGTACCCGGATGGCGCCCCCGGGGGCACGAGTTTTTACGAAACCAAGCATCTGAAGAGCACGCTCGAGCGGCTTGTCGACTTCGACCGCATCAATGCTGGCGGTGTGCGCTTCAGCGTCGGCGCCGTGAACGTGCGGACAGGAAATCTCGTCTACTTCGACAATGAGACGCATACGATCCGACCCGAGCACGTGATGGCCAGCGGATCGCTTCCGCCCGGCTTCCCTGCCGTTGAGATCGAGGGCGAGTTCTACTGGGACGGCGGCCTCGTTTCCAATACGCCGCTGCAGTGGGTGGTCGAGCAAGGGCCGCGGCAGGACACGATTGCCTTCCAGGTCGACCTCTGGAGCGCGCGCGGTGAGATTCCCCGCAACCTGGCCGACGTCGCGGCGCGGCAAAAGGAAATCCAGTATTCGAGCCGTACGCGCGCCCATACCGACCAATTTAAGCAGTACCAGCGCGCCCGACACACGCTCGCGAACCTTCTTGCAAAACTGCCCGCAGACCTCGTCGGCGGTGAGGAGGCGAGGATGCTGAGCTCAATTGCAGACCACAAGGTCTACAAGCTAGTCCATCTGATCTACGGCTCGAAGCAGTATGAAACCCACTCGAAGGATTACGAATTCTCGCGGCTGTCCATGGAAGAGCATTGGCGGGCTGGTTACTTCGACGCTGTGCGCACATTGCGTCATCCAGAGGCGCTCCGTCGGCCGGACAACCAGGACGGGGTTGGCACCTACGAGCTTGGTTTCGACGGTCAGGAATAGAGGTCAGCCACCGCAAAGCGACTGACGACCCCGTCGCGCCCCCTGAACGCAAACGAGCCGCTTGATCCAGCCCAAAGGAATTTCAGCCATGCACGAAGACACCGTCCGGGCGAGAGCTTTCGCCATGCCCCTGACCAGCCCGGCCTATCCGACCGGCCCGTATCGCTTCCGAAATCGGGAGTATCTGATCATCACATATCGCACCGATCCGCAGAAACTGCGCGACCTCGTGCCGGAGCCGCTTCAGGTGTGCGAGCCTCTCGTCAAATTCGAGTTCATTCGCATGCCGGATTCGACCGGCTTCGGCGACTACACGGAAAGCGGACAGGTCATCCCGGTCTCGTTCCGCGGACGCAAGGGCAGCTACACCCATTGCATGTTTCTCAACGACCATCCGCCGATTGCCGGCGGACGCGAGTTGTGGGGCTTTCCCAAGAAGCTCGCGAGTCCGACCCTTCGGACCGAGACCGACACGTTGGTGGGCACGCTCGACTACGGCCCGGTCCGCGTTGCGACCGCCACAATGGGCTACAAGCATGGAGCCGCCGATCTTTCAGCGGTGAAGACCTCACTCGGCGAACCGAACTTCCTCCTCAAGGTCATCCCTCATGTCGACGGCACGCCGCGCATCTGCGAACTCGTGGAGTACCACCTGGAGGAAATCAATCTGCAGGGCGCCTGGACCGGCCCGGCGGCCCTGAACCTCTGGTCCCACGCACTGGCCCCTGTGGCCGAGCTGCCGGTGCTGGAAGTGGTATCGGCGGTCCATATCATCGCAGATCTCACGCTCGCGCTCGGGAAGGTCGTGCATGACTACCTCGCGGAAGCCGAGCCTCGATATCGGAAAGGAAGAGCCTATGAACTCGCAGAATGAAACGTCATCGAACAAGCGCGCCGAGTGTGCCGGGGGCCGGCTTCTGGACAAGGTCGCAGTAATCACCGGAGCCGCGAGCGGCATCGGCAAGGAGATTGCGCTCACCTTCGCTCGCGAGGGCGCAAGAGTGGTCATTGCGGATCTTGATCAGAGCACGGCCCAACAAACGGCGTCCGGGATCGATCCGACGGGTAATCGCGCGCTCGGGGTAGGCATGGATGTCAGCAACGAGGAGCAGGTGGAAAGCGGAATGGCACGGGCGATCGAAGCCTTCGGACGGCTCGACGTCCTGGTCAGTAACGCCGGCGTCCAGATCGTTGCGCCGCTCGTCGAGTTCGAGTTCGAGAAGTGGAGGAAGTTGCTTTCTATCCATCTGGACGGAGCCTTCCTGACCACCCGTGCCGCCTTGCGGCAAATGTACAGGCAGAAGAGCGGCAGCATCATCTATATGGGGTCCGTGCATGCCAAGGAGGCATCGCCGCTAAAGGCTCCTTACGTTACCGCCAAGCACGGTCTCATCGGGCTGGCCAAGGTCGTGGCCAAGGAAGGGGCCGCTCATGGTGTCCGCGCCAACGTGATCTGCCCCGGCTTCGTACGCACGCCACTTGTCGATAAGCAGATCCCCGAGCAGGCGCGCGAGCTCGGAATTTCCGAGGCGGACGTGGTCAAGACCATGATGCTGAAGGAGACGGTCGACGGCGAGTTTACGACCGTGCAGGACGTTGCCGAAGCAGCGCTGTTTCTAGCGGCCTTCCCATCGAACGCGCTGACCGGTCAGTCGATGGTGGTTAGCCACGGATGGTTCATGCAGTAGCGGGTTCGCAGACGAGCGTCGAGCCCGCCTATCGCGCCCGTCCTCCTGGGAGAATCGATCTCGCTAGTCGCACTATTTTGCATGCACAAATGCGCGCCTGCGAGGCATTCATTTCCCATTCGATTGCGGGCGCCGATAGCGCTGCAGAAACATCCGAATCGTCTCGTCAACGACCTCGTCGGCCGCGAAGGGTAGGCCTTCGCGACCGATCATCCAGGGCCACAGAGATATCTCGTTCAACATCCCCATGAACTGGTGAGCCGCAAGCACCGGATTGCGGCAGTCCAGGATCTCCAGCGCAGTCAGATGGGCGAGGTAGTGCACAAGTCTCTCAGTCCGAGGCTCCATCACCGCGGCGAACTCCTCGGCGATCCAAGGAAACTGCCGGGAGTCGGCCACCACCATTCGAAGAAACCCGCAGTATTCCGGCTTCTTGTGAAACTCCAAAATCGTGCGCGCGACGACACGCAGCACGTCCTCGACGTCGCCGTCAAGTTCGATGCCGGACGGAAACGCATCCTCGAGCTGTCCCGATACCCTGAGGAGCATCTCCCGGAAGATTTCCTCCTTTGTTTCGAACTGGTTGTAGAGCGTCCGCCGCGCTACGCCGGAGGCTTTAGCCAAGTCGTCCATGCTAACTGAACCGAACCCCCGGTTCAGAAATAGCCGCCCGGCCGCCTCGATGATCGCTTCCCTCGACCCGCCCTGCCGGGCTTTCGCGCCGACTTCGTTTGAACCAGTGTGAGTATCCATAGCAATCTCCTTGCACAATAAGTGCATTCACAATGTATTGCACGGTCTAGTGCATCTCAAGGGCCGGATGCGTCGCCGATCCGGCCCACCGTGCTGAACCTCTGCCGTCACCATTTCGAACAGGCTCTAGTTCCCGCCCGGCGCGCTGCTATAATCAGACGGCAAAGTTTCGCCCGTGACCGCGATATTTTCCGGGATCTTGTATGCGATCCGCAGGTTGGCCGCGGCTGCCTGAAGCCAACCGACCGCACCTTCCATGGTCCATGCCGTGCCATCCGGCGGCAGGCTCTCAAACAGGCCCACCATCAGCAGATTCACAGACGGCGCGCTCCCGTTGCTGTCGCCCTGATTGGATCCGCCTTGCCGACCGCCAACGGATGCCTCGGAGCTGCCCTGATTATAAGAACTTGAAGAAGTCCCGCCGGAAGAACCCGAGGAGGTGGCGTAAGACGCACCCGACGACGTGCCGTCAGACGAACCCGACGAGGACGAATTCGAGTAAGTTGAGCGAGAGGAACCCGAAGACGTGCCGCCAGACGAACCTGAAGAGGAGGAACTCGAGTAAGTTGAGGGAGAGGAGCCCGTGTAAGAAGACCCCGACTGAGATCCGTAATCATATGTGTTTCCGCTACCGCTCGAAGCGATCGCGGCACCAGTGGTCACTCCGACCGCGTATCCGCCGAGGGCGTAGGCTGCGCGGCGATAGTATCCACGACCATAATGGTCTCCGCCGCCATAGTCTCCGCCGCCATAGTCTCCGCGGCCATAGTCTCCGCGGCTATAGATTCCACGGCCAAAGTATCCGTTGCCGTTACCAGAGACTTTGATATCGCCAGAACTGTTCACCGTGAGATTGCCTGAGTCCTTTGCGATGATATTGCCTCCGGTGTTGGCGAAGGTGCGGTTCGCATTGATGTTACCTCCGGAGTGCAGCGTGTTGCGGCTGATATTCCCGGGTAAACCCTTCCCTCCGCGACCAGCCCCTTCCGCCAATCGCCTCTTTGCGCCACCGACATTTGGCGCATGGGTGGGGCGATTCACCGGCGGACGGTTGTGGGCGCTCACCGGCGGACGGCCGTGGCTGGCCACCGGTGGACGGTGCGGGCGCTCCACCGGCGGGCGGTGCGGGCGCTCCATGGGCGGGCGCGGCGGCCCGCCCATCGGCGGACGCGGCAGGCCCCCCGGCGGCGGACCGAACTGGGCAAACGCGACGCCCGAAGTTGCCGCCGTTATTGCAAGAAGAGCGACGAAGGTTCGTTTCAGATGGTTCATCACTGGGTCCTCTTAGTTGCCGGCGCAGCGGCCGTAGTCAGCTCGATCTTTTTTGCACCGGCGGGCGGTTGAAAGGCGAATTCGGACTCGGATGGGCGGGCTTTGGTGTTCCAGCTGGTGAATTCCGCGATGAAACTGGGTTGGCCCGGGAGCAGCCGGTAGGTGACGGCGAGGCGACGTGGTGTGGCCGCGCTATTCTTCTCGACCCACAACTCCAGATCGATGCCAGACTTCTGATGGAAAAACAGATGCCGGCATTCGACTCCGTCGACATTGGCCGTCCCGACCTGCCAGGCGGAGATAGCATCGCTCAACAGCAGTTTGTCCGGAGAGTCCACAAAGAAGCCGCCGAGCGGAAAATCAACGTTGATCTTGTCTACCACCTCATTGAGTGCCGACGGTATATCGCCGGATGCGGCAATCACCGCGTACTCCTTGCTGTCGGGGAAAAAGATTGAGGCCGCCTTGCCGTTGTAGAACAGATTGTGCTTGCCGTCGTCGCCGGCAACCTCGACGGCGATTCGATTAGGACGACGCACGACGATCTTCATCGTGTGGAAGACGTGAAGCGGCTGTCCGGATTCGCCCAAATAAACCCTGATGGTTCTCGCCGTAATCGACTGTTCCTTGGCCAGCAGCGTCTTTCCCATCTGCGAGACGGCGGTGGCGGCTTCATCGCTGATCGCCGGCTTGAACGGCGGAGCCGGTTCAGCTGCTCGGGCTATCGGCAACGCGGCGAACCCTACAAAGACGCCGAACGCAGCGGCCCGACTGGCATTCCCAAGGATCCTCGTCTTCAGCGCTGGCCACCGCGGCGACAGACCAGTCGGCGCGCTGCCGGCGTGCCGCGCAGATGTCCGGGTCTTCAGGAAGGCCTCTTCTGAACCATTGCAAACTTTCATGCCCAATACCTTTCTACTACTATCGTTTGCACTACCAAGTGCACAATTTGTCTATACTGCACAGTGCAGTGCATTGCAAGGGGCAGTTTTGCTGGACAAGCCGATCCGGCCGGAAGCCGAGCCTCACGTCATTTCCTGCGGAAGGCAGTGCTAGAGCGGTATCCGATCATGTTGCGTCATGTCCGGCGTTTGCGAAGAAATTGGCGCATTCGTCGGGTGTGAAGTGATCGATGATGAGGCCGATGGCGCGCTCAGCCTTTAATTAATTGAATAATGAAAGAATTGTTGGGCAGGATTCGAACGTGCGGCTTCAGATTGGGAGCCACGATGGCCCGGCCTGAACCACCCGGGGGCGAAATCATGTCGGCACGAGATGCCAGTATGCAAGCGATGGCCCGGATCGTGAGTGGGAGTCTATAGCGCCGTTCATGCCTGCGCCCCCGTCCGCACAAGACGGACTTGCGTGAGGTTGGAACGCTCTCCTTTATATCGCTTCGACAGACTGCCAGTGGCGGATGCTGCCGAAAGATTTTCCGCCCTGCTTTAACGGTCCAGCGGTATTTCTATGAATGGCGAGCGATGGGCCTGTGGTTCAGGATCAACTATCATCGCGATTATGGAGACGCGAGAACTGGAAGGCTAGCAAGCCTCTCCGACGACCGGTGTAATCGACAGCCAGAGTGTCAAAACCGCGGAAAGCGCCGGCAAGGCCGCAACCGCTACATGCATTCAGAGCACGCGGAGGCTGATGACGCCGCGGTTGGCTTCGACGCGGTCGAGCAGGGCCACGGCAGCCAGCGTGGCAATTGCGATAAGGCAGGAACCCACTCCAAGAATAATCATTGCTGTATCCTTAACGACATCATGTCATACCTGAAGGTACGTTTCATGGCGTCTTCATCGCTGATCGCCGGCCTGGACGGCGGGAACCGGTAGGTCCTTCAAAGCAGCATTGTCGAGCATGGCTTCCGCCAGGAGCCGCTTCAGCTTCGTGTTGGACGGTGGAACCGATTCCTCTGCTCGGCCTATCGGCAACCCGGAAAATTCCACAAAAACGCCGAGCGTAGTGGTCTGAACAGCATTCCGTAAGATCATCGTCGTCAGCGCCGGCCACCGCGGCAACGACCCGCGATCGACGGACGGATCCGAGGCGATTGCACGGCGCCGGGCCTTCAGGACGGCCTCGTCTGGACCATTGCAAACTTTCATGCCGATACCTTTTCAACTTCTATCTGTTGCACTATCAAGTGCATGGCAAGTGATATACTGCACCGTGCAGTGCAATGCAAGGCATATTCGAAGACATCAACGCGGTCATGCGCTCAACGGGTCAAGCTCCCAGGGACCGGAAAAGGCGTTGGCCGTCCATCGCGGCTGGCCGGGCTTCATTTGCGTATCGGGCATCCGGGGGATGTTCACGCGTCGAGATTCCGCTTCGGGCCAGATCGGTCGTGCGTAACGTGTCGAGAGGAGCCGCCCGACGCGGGCCTTGGCGCGAACCAGGGAGATATTCCCGTTCTATGCTCGAAAGTCGATAATGTATCAACGGGAACATCGGCCGTCGGCCGGTAACTCTTATCCGTCGCTACGGGCTCGCTACAACTTTCAGCGCGATCGCGACGATGTTTTCGGCGAAGCTCGCGTCGAGTGGGCGATGTCCGACCAGCAACCGGTAGAAAACAGGTCCGTACATCATATCGAGCAGCACCTCGAGGTTTTGCGGCAGCATAATTTCTCCTCGAGCGGCTGCCTCGATCAACAAGGCGCGACCCGTCTCGCGGCTTGAGAGAATGACCTGGTTGCGGAAGGCCTTGGTGAATTCGCTTTCGGGGTCGGCGGCCGCGAGCGTCATGGCGATTTGGCGCCCTCTGGTGGTCGCAAAAGCCTGGATCAGCGATTGCATTTGCGCCGTCAGCGCCGATCGCAAATTTATGCCGTCTTCTTCGATGGCGCCCGAATCTCCGGACATCAGCGCAGCCATAGCGAGTTCGCAGGCGTTCGCCCATTGCCTATAGATCGTCGGCTTGCCTACGCCGGACTTCGAGGCAACCGCCTCGACGGTGAGACGGCCGAATCCATCCTCGATCAGTATGTCGTGCGCGGCTTTCACGATTCTCGCCCGGGCCAATTGGCTTGGCGGTCTTCCACGCCGTTTCGGTGGGCTCATGTGCTCTTGACTCAATTAGTTATGAAACGTAACGTAACGTAATCATATGCCAGCGGCAAGGGGCCGGCCATGTCCACCTCGATCCAATCTCTGACGCCTTATCTCATCGTCAAGAATGCTCGCGAAGCGATTGCTTTCTATGGCCGCGCCTTCGGGGCCGAGGAGCTTTTCCGGCTGACCGACCCGCATGACGGTCGGATCGGCCACGCCGAGCTCAAGCTCGGCGAAAACACGGTCATGATCGCCGACGAGTATCCAGACTTCGGCGCACTGAGCCCCGATACGATCGGGGGCTCTCCCGTAACCTTCCACCTCGCAACTTTGACGGTCGACGCAAATCTTGCCCGGGCCGTCGGAGCGGGAGCCGTCGTTCTGCGTGCCGCCGCAGATCAGCCCTATGGCGAGCGCGTCGCCATGGTCGTCGATCCATTCGGTCACCGGTGGATGCTCTCGCAGAAGATCGAAGTTGTGGCGCCTGAAGAAATGCAGCGCCGCTGGGACGAGGAGACCGGGGCGTGAACGCGGCCGACGGAAATCGAAATGAAGGAGGCGGCCGAGCGGGGGATGGCAGTCCGTCGCACCGCTGCTGTGACGTGATCCTTCTCGAGCCGGGAGAGGGGCGGCGCTACGAGCTCGGCCCGCTCACGGGCGTGTTCAAGGCCGATGAAGTCGAGACGGAGGCCGCCTATTCCGTGTCCGAGTGGATTCTCGAGACTGGTCTGAAAGGTGTCGGCGGACACAGCCATGCAGCAAATGACGAGGTTTTCTACGTGCTTGAAGGTGTGCCCGAAATCCTCGTCGGCGACTGCTGGCGGCGGTGCACACCGGGCACTTTCCTGCGAATACCGGCCGGCGTCGTCCACGATTTCCGAAACCCCGGAGAGACGACCGCCAGGCTGCTCAATCTTTTCATACCCGGTGGATTTGAACGCAATATGCCCGAGATCTCCGCTTGGTTCGCCGCTCAGGAACCGGTTTAGGGCGGCTGAAAAGGGACCGCCCATTTCTCCTTTCGCGGGGCGACCATGCGCGCGGAGTGACTCAACTGGTTCCACCAGGTGCATGGCGTGCCGTCCGCGATATTCCTGCCACAACAGCGTCAGCCACGCCCTTTCGCTTCAGTTCACTGGCGATCTTGGCCCAGTCGGGCCCGTGCATGTCCTGGGGCGGCCGCGACGATGGAAACAGGCGACGCTGCAAAACAGCGTCCCCGTCAAGCCCAGGCGGCAACGGTCAGCCCGTCAGCCCGGCCTCACGCGCCCGCAACAGGTAGGTTGAAATGGTCGTTTTGCTGATCTTCAGCCGTTCCGATATCGCACGAACGGAAAGGCCCTGTTCGTGCGTCAGTCTCAATATCGATCGAATGTCCTTCACACTCGTAAGCCTCGCCTGCTTCCGTCTCGCCATTCACCGCACCCCTTTCAAATCGGGGTCCAGAATGGCAAGACGGCGCGTGCGAGAGTCGATCTCTTTATCGCCAAAAGACTGTCTGGGATTTAATGGAATTCCTCTCCGCGAAATACCGAAACCCGCATTCGGCGACGATCTGCGCGAGAAGCGGCTTGTCCGGGTATTGCCTAGCTACTGCATGGTCGATATCGGCGTCATGGTCGTCTATCCCGGCCGGCGGCATCCAAACGCGAAGGAGCGGGTGATGGTCGACTTTCTAGCGGAAACATCACGCGGGTTGCCGGCCTCGGATCAAGGACTTCTAAACCCCCGTATAAGTCATCCCCTCCTCTTCGCTACCCGATCCTTCCTCCCGATCAATAGGCAGGTCGGGCAGCGTCCTGCTACGGTCGGGGTACATCCTCCCGCAGGGCCGCAAACTATGAAAGGGCACTTCGGGACGTGGAGCCGCCCGGACAGACGGAGACGCTATTCGTAGCGGAACTCGATCGAAGGGAAAGCTTCGAATCGAGGTGCGGATCATGAGCAAGCCAGCGGCTATTTTCTTTGCAGTCGTGATCGCCGCTCCGGCAGTGGCGCATGATGCGACGCCAACGGCGGCACAGCCGCACGGATGGACATATCCGTTTTCGTGCTGCAGCGGGATGGATTGCCGCGAGATCCACGATCAATTGGTCCTCGAAGGCCCCCGCGGATATGTCATCAAGCTCACTGGGGAGCTCATAACGCCACTGGATACTCGCATCAAGAACAGTCCGGACGGGCAGTTTCACCAATGCACGGTGGCCGGCGAGCCCACGGGTCGCACCATTTGCCTGTTCGTTCCTCCGCGCTCCTTTTAAGGATTGTCACCATGACACAAGACCTCAACCGCATCGAAATCGATATGGTCCCGTTGACGCTGTTTTCCCAGCGCATATCGGCAGGCTGGGCCCAGGTGCCGGGCTCTCCGCTCCGGATGCCGCCAGATGGTCAATCAGGGCCGAATACTGCCTTTGAGGCTCATTTGATGATGTTTTCCGTCATACCACGCGAAACAATCACCCTCCCGGGGGACAAGCTTTGCACGCCCGGAAATCTGCCTTTACCCTGTACGTGTCTGGGACGCGGTTCGGTCTTTTGTGCTACTCGCTCGGGCTTGTCCGCCTTGTAGAGGACTTCGAGGATCTTTGCCCTTCAGTGAGTTCCGTGACCATGGCATTAAGCCCAGCGATCGGCGTCCCGACGACCTACCGGCTGGTACGTCGCCACCACGCACGAACCATCCTTACAATGACAAACGTATTGAGCAATCGCCCGATGCTGAATTCCACCAATGTGCGAAGGGCGCCAACTTTGAGCTAGGCGACCCTACGCTTTGCCTATTCGTTCCGAACCAGGGAGCGTGATCATGACCGCGCCTTTGAGAATAACAGAAGCTCAGGAAACCTTCCTTGCTTATATGTCGTCATGGGGGCCAATCGGCACGGACATAGCCTTTAGCATCGAAGACGCAGCTACGGATCTCGGCTACCGTCATCGCCGCTCGATCTATTATCTCTACTACCAGCTTCGCGACATGGGCTTGGCCCAGATGCTGAAGGGCGAAGGCTACAACGGCAAGACGGCGTTCCGATGCTATGCGAGGCCGGAAGACTGCGAAGTCGTCATTATCGCGCGCAAGGGCAGGGCGAAGGGATCAATCAATCCCGTTAAAGCCGGCAAGCCCAAGAAGCTGAAGGCAAAAGCCCGCAAGGTCAAGGCTAAGCCCGCTCCCAAGCCATCGCGTCCAAAACTCATCTCATACGTTGGCTGCGCCGGCCAGCCGGAATGGAACCGCATATGATCCGGCTTCATCTTCCGTTCATTTCGCCCGACAACAATGGCGCGTCATGAAGATGAATTCAGCTTCGGCCACGCCTCAGTCGGTCTTGCGGTGGAGAGGGGCCAGGCCGACGGCCTTCACTCTTCGCAGAGACCTGCACTAGCTGCGAGAGCTTCAGCCAGCCGTTCGCCCGATTAGTTTCCCAACATTGCCATTTCGTCGGCATGCTTTGCGCCAGCGGGCTCGTCTCGTTCGAGAGGCAGGGTGAACAGAAACACCGCCCCACGAGGTTTATTCGCGGTGGCCCATAGCTGGCCCCCGTGAGCCTCGATGATCGAACGGCAGATCGCCAGGCCCATACCCATACCGGTGGATTTGGTCGTGTAGAAGGCCTCAAAAACGCGGTCCATACTTTGCGGATCCAGGCCTGGACCCGAGTCGCGCACCCCGACGACGACGCCTCCTGAGGCCTCTGCCTCGGTGCTGATCAGCAACTCGCGCTCTTCCTCATTAATGCCGCTCATCGCCTCAATGGCGTTCATGATCAGGTTTAGGATCACCTGTTGTAGCTGGACGCGATCCCCTTCCACGGACGGGAGGCTCGTCGCGAATTCGGTCTGCAGCGTGACGCCTTGCCGGAGCACTTCACTGCCGGTCAAGGCAATCACGTGACGAATGGCTTCATTGAGGTCGAACTGCCCCTTGCGAGGGGGCTCCTTCTTGACCAAAACGCGGATCCGGCCAATGACATCGCCGGCCCGATTGGCGTTCTCGACGATCCGGCCGAGCGCCTGAGCCACCTCCTCCAGATTCGGCGGATAGGTACCGAGCCAGCGCAAGGCCGCCTGGGCGTTGGTAAGCGACGCGGCGAGCGGCTGATTGACTTCATGGGCGATGGAGGCTGTGAGCTGCCCCATGGTGGCGACGCGGTTTGCGTGGGCCAGTTGCCCCTGCGCCTCGCGCAAGGCTTCCTCGCTCTCGCGTAACGCCTCTTCCGCCTGCCGGCGCTCCGTCAAATCGAGGACGAAAGAGACACCTTCGTTCCTGCTTCCTTCCAACAGTGCACCGCCGATCAACACGGGCAGTCGGCTGCCATCTTTCCGAAAGTACTCCTTCTCGAACGGTTGGACTGCCCCGATCAGCTTCAGCTCTGCGACGGTCCGTGCGTCGCGGTCGCGCCATTCGGCCGGCGTCAGGTCCGTCCAGCATAGCCGACCCGAGGCAAGATCCTCCCGGTCGTATCCCACCATGCGGAGGAACGCGTCGTTGGCCTCAAGAATGCGACCTTCGATATCCCAGATGACGATCCCGATGATGTTGGCCTTGACGAGGCGACGGATCTTGGCTTCGCGTTCAGCGAGATCGCGGTACAACCGGTTATTCTCCAGTGAGATCGCCGCCTGAGAGGCGAGCAGCTTCAGCACCGCGATCCGGGCCGGCGCGAAGACCCGAGGGGCGAGGTTGTTCTCAAGATAGAGTACTCCGGTCAGTTGGCCCTGGTTGAGCAACGGCACGCAGAGAATGGAACGAGCATGGTGCTGACAGATGTAGGGGTCCGCGGAAAATGGATTCTGAGCTATGGCGTCGCCGAGAACCACGCTTTCGTTTGTGCGCAAGACATAATGAAGGAGCGATTCCGGCAGCGTGATCGCGGTCACGATCTCATCACGCAGCTGCACCGCGACCGTGTCGCCGCCGGTCGTGGCCTCCGCCGTGATCCGTGACTCACCGCCACGCGGCAGGATCAACAGGCCGCGCTCGGCCCCCGCCTGCTCAACGGCGGTGCGCAAGACCGTGTCGATCAGCTTTTGAAGGACAATCTCGCCCGACACGGCTTGCGAGATCTTGATAACGGTTGCGAGATCGAGTTGCTCGATCGGTGCACCAATGGTGCTGGTTGGAGCAGGAGCGCGTTCTTCCCCTCTCAGGTCAGGATAAAGTTGGTCGAGTTGCCGCACCTTACCGTCGGCGCCCCAGCGCAGATAGCAGCCACGTGCGTTGCGGAGATAGAGACGAGTGAAGTCCTCGAAACCTCCCTGCGCATAAAAGCGGGCGGCGAGTTCATATGCGAGGGCTTCATGATGAATGAAGCCGTTGGCACGCGCCGAGCGGATCGCTTGTTCGTAAAGCCGCACGGCGTCGATTTCGCGGCCCTCAAGGCGTGCTATCTCGGCGCCGACCAGCGCGGCTCGGTTCTCGAAGTTCTCCGGGCAATTCTTCGCATAGATCTGAAGCTGTCGGTGGTGGGCGACCAGAGCCTCCGTATGCCGCGCCCGCTGGTCAGCCGCAGCAGAGTCGCAGCATGCGGCGCGGGCCAAGGCGCCATAGAAATGATGTTCCGGCGTTTCTTCGAAATGCGACACCGATGTCCATGGTAGCCTCTGCGCCCGCAATGACGCATCGACGGCCGCCTCATAGTCGCCCGCAAAGAACCGCGCCTGGAGTTTTCTGACGAAGTAGCAGGTTTCCGCAAGAATCAAATTCGGATCGTCGGAAAACCGGCGTTCGATCTCAAGTTCGTCAAATCCGTCGTCGTCGAAAGAGCCGAATTTCCGGGTCAACCCGCGCAGCGTCCGGACGAGGCCGAGTTGCGCGCTAGCGAGGTCTATGACGAACTGGAACCGCACCTTCTGCGCAAACGTAAGGCCAATCTCCGCTTGGCGTTGCACTTCCGTAAGCGGATCTCCCGCCGCCAGCAGGTTCGAATTCAAACTGGCATAGCTGTATCCGGCAAAGGTGAGGTCGCCGCTCTGGTTGGCAATTTCAAGCGCTCGCCGCAAGATGTCGCGGGCGGTTCGGACATGTCTCGTCCACGGTATGACGTGGGCCCCGAAGTCTTTATAAGTCCTGGCTTGGAAGCGCTTCAGTTCGCGCTCTTCGACCAGTTGGCAGCCAAGCCGACCGAATCGAAATCCGGCCGCATAGTCGCCGAAGCGCGGTCCGGCAATATAGCCAAGCGACACATAGTGGTAGCAGGAACCATCGCTGTTGCCTCGCTCGAGGCTCAGATTAACAGCCAGGCAGATCGCCATGCATGCAAGATTCGCATCGGTATGCCATACCGCCCCAACGAGCCGGGTGAGGATATCCAGCGTCGCGGAGGATGCTGGGTCGCTCATCAACGGCAGATCAATGAGCTCCTCGATTGCGCGGCTCCCGAGCTGCGACCAGATCCGGCCGTATTCTCGTTGCACCTCCTCGTCGGCCGGATGCGGCGACCAGTCGATGCCGAGATGCTGCCTCAGGTAGTCGAGACCGACGGCGGCGGAGCGACTGGTCTGACCGAGCGCAGCATAGAGATCGATGCGCAGGCAGGCGACAGCAGCCTTGTCGTCGGAGCAGACAGCACAATTGGAAAGCTGTGCTAACCGCTCCTCCGCGTCCGCCAGCGTGCCAATGAGGAACTCGCATTCGGCTCGGTTCAGCTCAAGCGCGAACGCCAGTTGGTGCTGGCGCTCCCAGGCGTCTTCCGGCAGCAGTGTCGTGCCGGCAACAAAATAGTTGAGCGCCGAGGCGTATGCCGTCGAGGCCCTGGCGCGCCTGCCGGCCAGCAGATTGAACTTCGCCAGTTGCTCGCGCTCCTCAGCTGAGGTGATCAGTGCGGACCCGCGATTGAGCTGGCTGACAATCTCGAAAACATAATCGTCAATCAGCTCCGGCGCAGTGTTCGCCGCAAGCAGTCTCCCTATGCGAAGGTGCAACTCGCCGCGCCGCTCCTCCGGGATCAGCGAATAGGCAGCTTCCTGAACGCGATCGTGGACGAACCGGTAGGCGCCTGCCAGACGCTCGAGCAGTTCATGAGCGACGGCAGGCCACAGGGCCTCGGGGACTTGCTCCTCCGGGGTTTCGAGGACGAGTGAAAGCATCGTGGTATCTGCGATGTTTCCGAGACAGGCGAACCGCTGCAACGCCTCCCGCGTTTCGGGCGGCAGGCGCGCGAGCTTGCCGACCATGAGGTCCACGATGTTGTCGGTGTATCCCTTGGCGTGAATGCGCTCGAGATCCCAGGACCAGCATGCCGCGTCGTGATCGAAGGTGAGCATTCCCTCTTCGGCGAGCGAAAACAGGAACTGACGGACGAAGAACGGATTGCCGCCGGTCTTGTCGAGCATCATCTGTGCGAGCGGGGCTGCACGCTCGGGCTGACAGTGGAGCGCATCCGCAATCAACTGCCGGAGATGGTCTTGAGTAAGCGGCGCAAGCGTGATTTCCGCGACCTTGCCGCCGGCGGTCTTGATCGCGTCAAGCTTCCGCATCAAAGGATGGGCGGCGGTGACTTCGTTGTCGCGATAGGCACCGATCAGGATGAGCTGCTGCAGATCCGACCGGGTCAGCAGATCCTCCAGCAGGTCGAGTGTCGCCGCGTCGAGCCATTGGAGATCGTCGAGGAACAGCGCTAGCGGATGTTCGGGCCGGGCAAAGACGCTGATGAACCGCCGGAATATCAGCTGGAATCGCCGTTGCGCGTCCTGTGGCGGAAGTTCAGCGACCGGCGGCTGGTCGCCGATGATGAGCTTCAGTTCGGGGACGAGATCGACCATCAGCTGTCCGTTCGGCCCCAGCGTTTCGCTCAGCGCCTCGCGCCACGGTGCCAAATCGGCCTCGCTCTTGGCGAGGAGCCCCTTGAGCAGGCCCTGAAAGGCCTGCGCCAGGGTCGCATAAGGGATGTCGTGCTTATACTGGTCGAATTTGCCGGACGCGAACAGCCCGCGCGGCGGCACCAGGACCTTGTGGAGTTCATTGACCACCGCCGACTTGCCGATGCCGGAATAGCCAGAGACCAGCACCAATTCCGGCGCCCCGCTCAGCACCACGCGGTCGAAGGCAGTGAGCAAGGTCTCGACCTCGCGCTCCCGCCCGTATAGCTTCTCGGGAATCAGCACGCGGTCCGGGATATCGCGTTCGCCGAGCGGGAATGCATCAATCCGGCACTGCACTTCCCATTGGCTGAGACAGCGGCTCAGATCGTGCTCGACGCCGCCTGCCGTCTGGTATCGTTCCTCGGCCGTCTTGGCGAGCAGCTTCATGACGATGGCCGAGACGGCGGCGGGGATTTCTTTCAGCCGCTCGGTGGGCGGCACCGGCTGCCGTGCGATATGGCAGTGCACCCATTCCATCGGATCGGCAGCCGTAAACGGCAGTACGCCGGTGAGCATTTGATAAAAGGTCACACCAAGGGCATAGAGGTCGCTGCGGGCATCGATCGAGCGGTTCATGCGCCCGGTCTGCTCCGGCGCCATATAGGCAAGCGTTCCGGCGACCACTTCGGGTGGCTCGGGCGCCTGCCGTTCGCGGGAGAGGCGCGAGGCGATGCCGAAGCCGGTGAGCCGCACCTCGGCGCCTGAGCCCGTTACCAGGATATTGGCCGGTTTGATATCCTTGTGGACGAGGCCGCGCTGGTGGGCCCTGCCGAGCGCAGCGGCGATGCCGATCGCGAGGCGCAGGAAAAGCTCCGGTTCCATTGCCGTTCCGAGCCGCCGGGCGAGCGGCTCGCCGCCCGGATCTTCAAGCACCAGCATGGTCCGACCGCCTTCGCGCACCAACTCAAGCGGTCGCACCGCCCATGCGCTATCGAGCTCATCCTTCAATCCATATTCATGGTCGAGGCGTTCGAGGCTTGAAAGTGTCGGGTGCTCGAGGGCCGGAAGCACGACCAGTACCGGGTTCCACTTGCCGTCGGCGCTCCTGCGCCGTTCCCGGTGGAACACGCGATCACCATCCTCCCAAAGAACCTCCAAACTGCTATCTCCACCAACGCCGAAGAACGAGGATGTGCTTATTTGCCGACTTCGTCACCTCGCCTGTCTCATTTGGCACTGCCACTCTCGTTTCGGAGATCTGTCCAATCACATTGGCCAAAGCGAGCACATATGATGAACCGTAACACCTGCCTTCTTACCACATCTCGCCTGTTCGTCCCAGCGGATCAACCGAGCGGCTATACCCGCCCCCCGCAGAGCTTCGGAGGGAGGAGCCGGCGAAGCTTGTTGGTAGCAAGGGGGAAATTCGCTACCTGCCTGTCGTGAGGCAACGACTAGAGACTAGCGATCAAAAAGACGACGGAAAATTATACGGTGGTTTCTCCTTGCGATACTTTGGAATACCAGCATCGAGCCCATCCGCGAACGTGCTCAGCGAGTGACATGTTCATCGATCGGCAATACCACCGTCGCTCCAGGCGCGTTAGCCAGCTGAAGCAGGCACTGTCAACAACCATCGGCTATTGAAAACTATCCAAGCGTATAATGTCGTCTCCAGCCGCCTTGTCTTAGACTCGAAGCGATCCTGAAACAGGGAGCGGTCATGATGGTATTCCCATACTTTGTCCCCCACGCGTCCTCGGCATCCAACACCAGGAAAGCCAGTGTGTTGGTCGCGGATCCGGAGATCGACGTTTTTTCCCCTCTTGTTACACGTCTCCTTTCTGAGGGACTGGCGGTTCGGCTGGCCACGAGCGTTGCAGGAGCCAAGGCGCAGCTTGAAAACGACGTGCCCGATTTCGCACTGATTGAACTCAAATACGTTGACGGCAATGGTTTTGAGATTGTCGAAGCGTTGGCAAATCTAGGCACTACACGCGTCGTGGTCCAAAGTATCTACTGCAATATCAGCACGGCGGTCCGTGCCGTCAGAGAGGGAGCCAGTGACGTTTTGCCGAAACCGATGGAGGTCGATGTCGTGCTGGCCGTGCTGCTCGGACGAAATCTCGATTCGGTGCCGATACCCGATACGATTTCGCGGCCCGAGGCCGTTCGCATCGAGCATATTAAGAGAATTTACGCCATGTGCGGGGCGAACGTATCGCGCACTGCGCGCACGCTTTGTATGCATCGAAGAAGCCTCCAACGCATCATGGCGCGGGATTCCTTCTCACTATAGACACCTTGAGCTCAGCTGCCACCCCATGCGGCGTCTCGTATGATCGAGACGCCGCAGACAAAGATCGCGTTCGTCGTCAGCACGGAGCCCCGACCGCCTAGAGCAAATCCAGGAATAGTACGGATCGCTTTTCGGCCCGGAATTGCATAAAACAAAAAGATAGTTCAGCTGTGGCGACTCCGTTTTGGCCGAAGCTGCACTAGCGATGGCGCTCCGGCACCTCTGCGCTCATGCCGACCACATTGGTGCGCTCATATCCCATCCCGCCGCCCGTACTTTTTGACAAGGGTTGGTCCCCCGAATCGCACGGCCATTGTCCCCCGACATCGCCATTGTTGATCATTCGCCTGCCATCTGTTCCTTCAGGCTTGTCTTCAACAACCCAAACTTGGCAGAGAGCACTTGTAACCGTGAACCCCGGCAAACCCACATGCCGTTCCATTCGGTCGGTCTTGAGCGCGCGACCTTGTCTGCCATGCGAGAGGTCCAAAAAGAAGCCTCCCGGGGGTTGGGAGGCTCAAGGCGGGCCGATCGGGGGCGATACGGCCTGGGAGGAGGAAGGAACCCGTACCATAGAGGAGGGCTCCCGCCCGGGCTATTGGCCACCAGGAAGGATCGATTACCAATGAGGAGGGGGTGACCTATACGCGCGGCAAGACCTTTATGAGTGCGTTTGCGGCTTTCCCGGCGCGAGCATCAGCTTGTCAGCCATACGCGCCAGTTCGGGCAAGGACCTGGTACCCATCTTCTGCATGACCTGGCTGCGGTGAACCTTCACGGTAATCTCGCTCACGCCTAGGTCGCCGGCAATCTGCTTGTTGAGTCGTCCGGTCACCACCAAAGCCATCACCTCGCGCTCCCGCGGGGTCAGGCTATCGAAACGCGCGCGCACCGTCGCCAATGCCTTTTCATTTTCAAGCCACACGCGGTCGCGCGCCAGGCCGACGTGAACGGCGTCGAGCAAATCCTGGTCTCGGAACGGTTTCGTCAGGAACTCGACCGCGCCCCCCTTCATCGCCTGGACAGACATGGGAATGTCGCCGTGCCCGGTGATGAAGACGATCGGCAGCTGAATATTTTCTCGTGACAGCTCGAGCTGAAAATCAAGACCGCTTTGTCCCGGAAGCCGGACATCGAGCACGAGACAGGTCGGTCCGTTGGGTCGTCCAGACCTGAGGAAGTCGTCCACAGAGGTGAGGAGTTTCACGTCAAAACCGACGGAACGCAGCAGACTGCCAAGCGCCTCGCGGATATCCGGGTCATCATCGATGACAATGACGGTTGCCTCGGTCATTGCCAGCGCCCCCCAAAGTCAACCGAAGCTTTAGGACGTACAGGATCTGCACCCACTGCAGCAGCAGCGGGCAAATCCCAACCAGCAGAGCGCCAATGACGCGATGAGAACACTCCTCCTCTCTCCTTCGTCGCTGCCGAAACGGAGTTTTTTCACACACCAGAATGCGCGCTAATTACCTCGGCCACAAGGCTAAATGCGGGCTGCCCAAGAGAGCGCTTGGGCGTCCTGCGGTCTGCCATGGCGCGCCGATGCGCCACATGGCCGGCGTCTGCCGTCACAAGGGGACGCGCGGGGTGCCGCAAGTATCAGGGCGGCGTGAGGCAAGCAAACCTCAAGCACTAGCGACGCTGTGCCGAGTGAATCCGGCATTGATTGATGAGACGTCAGCGATTGAGTTCGACCAGTCGCCGCACCTGGCCAAGCCGCAGCCAAAGCTCCTGGTGGCCGCGCGGCTGTCCGGCCATTTCGCCACCCTTCCGCGCGTCACAGTCGAGACCTTCCTCGCACCGCCGACTAGCCCGACGCGCGCCTGGCGCCGCTTTCGCAGGGCGCGTCGATCTCAAAATTACATCGACTGTCTCATCCCCATGTTGCGGGCGCTCCTGGGCAGATACCGCACTCGTTGCCGCAAGCCTCACACAATCTATACGATCGTATAGCTTGCGATGCCTTTGTCGCCGTTAGATACTAAATCCATCCAGTCAAGCGCGCCACAACGCTCATTCGGTACGACGCCGATCGGCGAAGTCGGGAGGCGGCAGTGTCTACCAAGAAACCTCTGATTGCGATCGTCGATGACGACGAGTCGATGCGCGAGGCTATCAAGGGGCTCATGAGGTCGATGGGATTTGACGCCGAGACCTTTTCATCCGCGGATGATTTCTTGAGATTCCCCCATATCCGCCGCACGGCCTGCCTTGTGACGGACATCAACATGCCCGGAATGAGCGGGCTCGATCTGCACCGCCGGCTCGTCGCGCTGGGCAAGAGCATTCCGACTGTTCTGATCACCGCCTTTCCGGAAAAGAATGTGCGCGCGTCTGCGTTGGGCGCGGACATCGTCGGCTGCCTGACAAAACCGTTTGGCGAACAGGTTTTGCTTGATTGCATCCGTTCTGCGCTGGCTCTCAGTAGCGAGGGCGAAAGCGGTTCATGAGGTCGCAAAGACCACTCCTAGGCAAAGCGCGCTGCACCTCCACTTCAATCCGGGGTCCAACGGCTTCGACGTAACCACGACCTCTGGGCTTCGATCCGCCGCAGCAGGTCAAGAAAACTCAGGCGAGAGGCGGTACCAACTGGCGGGGGCGGGAACGCTAGGGATCAAAGCGCATCCAACCTAAAGCCACCCCCCTGAAAATCCTGCATGTCGCAATCCGATCACCAGAGGCTTGCATCGACGCATGATGTTCCAGAGCAAACCGGTTCGATAGTTTTCGATCATCAGCACCACCGGGCCTTGGTCAATGCCAAAGTGATAGGGACTCACCCACCATCCGGTCGGACTGTTTTCCACGGCATAGGTCTGGTTGAACGACGGTTTGAAACCGTAAAGGCGCGTCATGCCGAGCTTCATTCGCGCAAAGTTGCGAACAGTCGGCACGACGATCTCCGGCGCGAACGGCAGCGAGGCGACAACGGCCCATGGCGCGACGGTGCCATCGTCAGGTCCGAAGGGCGCGCCACGGGCGATGTAGTCGAAGAACTCCCGGTCGACGCCATTGATCGCCCGCTTACCCCAACCTGGTCCGTCGCAGGCGGTAAACCCCCAACAATATTCCCCGTAGCCCGCAAAACGCATTGGGTTGCGAATTGCATATTCCTGCTGCACGAATGATGCCTGCCGGCTGTTTTCAAAGTAGTCGCTGTGGTGCTGGCGCATGAACTCGTCACGAATGCCTCGAAAGTCTACCCACATGTGCGACAACTGGTGGGTAAAAAGCGGCCCCGAATAAAGCAATTCGCGACCATAGATGTTTCTCCATTCATAGCTCGCGGTGTAGGCGGCGTAACTCTCCGGAGGCAGTGGATGGGTTGGCGATCCCAACCCGAGAATGTACAGCAGCAGACCCTCATCGTAACCGCGCCAACGATAGGGAATAAACCCGCTTTCCGGGTGCCAGCCATGCGTCAAAGTGGGGCCGCCATCGCAAGCCCACATCCAGTCGGCTCGCTCGTAAAGCGCCGTCGCAAGCTGGCGGATTTCTGCCTCATCGACCGTATCGCCGTCAAAATAGGTCGCTGCGGTCAGGGCTCCGGCGAACAGGAAAGCCGAATCGATGGTGGACAATTCGCATTGCCAGGCCCGGCGGCCCGTTTCGATGTCCAGAAAATGATAAAAAAAGCCCATGTACCCGGATGCGTCGGGCTCTGGCCCCTGCGGGCATTCCATCAAAAACCGCATTCGCTTGCGGGTGATCTTTGCAGCGAATTCGCGGATGATTACCCCGCGCTCGACAACAACGGGGATTGTCGCCAGGGCCATGCCAATTGCCGCGATGCTTGCCGGGGCATTCGGTTCGGTTTTGTCGCGAACCAGACCGTTGTCCGGGTTCGTGCATTGGAGATAGTAAAGCAAGGTGGTGAATTGCAGCCGCCCCAGATCCTGGTCGGTTGGCAAACGGTCGAAGGCGCGGTCGGTCGACATGATTTCGGGCATGATTGCTAACCCACTATGACGCGGATGTCGTGCGTGTCCCCGTCTTCACTAAGCCGCACATTTCTGTCCGCCATCGGTCTTTCGTCCAGTATGACGGCCCCCACTCCTCGACCGATCCCCTCTGAGTTATCGAAACCGATACGGTACGTCGCCAATCCATCTTTGTGTCAATAAAGCTGCTAGGTCGAACAACTGGCGGGAACTCAAGGTTCCCAATGCCTCGGCTCGTCAACAAGCGCTGGCGCGGATCGGCCGAAATCGTTGCAAATGACTTCAGAACAGGGAGGAAAAACCAGCCGATCCAAACACTCCCACCGTTGCCTTCGGCGCTGACTTTCATCTTTCCAATCCTATCAGCCGGGTCTCCAAACTGGAATAGCCACTGCGACCTCCGCCAAAGCCTCGCAGGATAAGGCTTCCTGCGCATCTGTAATCCCCCCACCGAGGAAGTTTAAGCGCGATAGATTCCGGCAATCTGGTGGAGCGGGTTAAACCAAAGGCGGAAATGAGCATGCCTAGAATTCAGAAAGTCTTCCGCAAGTATTATGGACCGAGATAACGCTTGGGACTAGCTTCAAAGGTGCCAACTGAAGGGAAATGCCCGCAACCAAAGGAAGCACAGTATGACTGATATGCTGGAGCAAAATGATCCTGCCATCGAAGAACTGATGAAAGACGCAATAACCAGTTACATGCTGGACAGTTTCGAAGTCGAGGATCGGTTGAAGGCAGCCGTCCAGAAGATCGCCGTGGAACTGCTTGCTGAAGAGCTGGCTGCTTTGAGGGAGAAGGCTGCGAAGGCCAAGTCGTCGTATACCCAGGTCGGAGATATGTTGACAGCAGCGGCTTAAGGCTAAGGTCGGTCGGATATTTCCCAGGTCTACGAGCGCAGCACCCCAATCCCGGGCAATTTGATTTGAGTGCGGAAATCACCCGCTCGGTCGCCAGCAAAACATCAGCCCCAATACAAGCATCCTCGCCAAAATGTCAGCTGGTTACCGAGCGCGAGGCTTGGGACGTTTTATTCGGCGGGCCGAGGTCCTACCCACACGCCCGCTGGTATCGCGGGGATACTATTCGCCAATCCGTCGAGCATGCCTTGCAAGACGCTCTCCGTCAGCGCCTCCATCTTGTCGTTGGGGCCGACGAGGCGGTCTACCAGCAGCAAAGTGAGACCATGCATTTGCGACCAGAAAATTAGAATAGCACCGTCAATCTTCCGCGTATTTGCGGCCGTGTTCGGAATGAGCCGCCCGAGCGCCCCGTCGCTTATCGCGTCCACCAGAAGCGCTTTCATGTTCTCTGCCGCAGTTCTTTCGACAGCAGGGCGCCCATTGTCCTGACCGGTAAGATAGCCGCCGAACATCAATCTGTAGAGCGCAGGATTGTTGACGCCGCCGGAAACGTAAGCGCGCGCTATAGCTGCCAGCCGCTCGCGCGGACTGTCGAGTTCTTTCGTCGCGGCGGTCATCTGCTTTGCAAGGAGCTCGAACCCTACCGCCGAGACGGCCGCCAGCAATTCACGCTTGTCGGCGAAATGTTTGTAAGGGGCGTTATGACTGACGCCCGCGCGACGGGCGAGCTCCCGAAGCGAGAACTCTGTGCTTTGGGATTCGCTGAGGACATCGAGTGCGGCCCCGACGATCGCCCTGTGCAGGTCACCATGGTGGTAGGGGCGCGTCTCTGTGCTGGACATGTCTTTGGTCATGATCGTCCATTTAGGTTTATAAGTTGCGCGTGTCAACTTTTTACGCAAACGATGTTGACAATGCCCACTCTAACCCTTAAGTGGGCGATGTCAACATCGGGCGATGGCCCATTACACGCATCAGATTGGAGACTGCGACGAACAGCGCAGCTCTCTTTTGGTCGCAAACCGTACCGGAGAAAAAAATGCAGTCCTTTCGATTGCTGGGAATTGGTCTCGCCTGTGCATGTCTGGCTGCTTGCGAAGACAAAGCCGAAGTGGCGCCGCCGCCGCAGCAAGTGCGCGTCGTTGCGGCTGCCGAGGCTCAGTATCAACAGGGTGCGGAAATCACCGGTGAGGTGAAGGCGAGAGTTCAGAGTGAACTCTCCTTTCGCGTCAGTGGTCGGGTTCTTGAGAGAAAGGTCGACGTTGGATCGCATGTTCGCGCCGGCGACGTCCTTGCCCGGCTCAACGACACGGAACAACAGGCGGACGTGCGCGTCTCCCGCGCGGCACTGGAATCGGCGCAGGCCGTTGTCAGACAAAAGACATTGGCTTTCGAGCGATCAAGGTCGCTCCTGCGGTCACAGGCAGTTCCGCGGGCGATCTTTGATGATGCCCAAAAGGAACTGCTGAGTGCGCAGGCTTCCTTGGAGGTCGCCGAGGCCGCGCTCGCGACGGCCGAGGACGCGCTGTCCTACACGGAGTTGAAGTCCGCCGCAGACGGAATCATCACGGCGCGCAGCATAGAAGAAGGGCAGGTGGTGTCTGCAGCACAGTCCGCCTTTACGCTCGCCCACGACGGCCCGCGAGACGCGGTATTTGATGTCTTCGAGGCATTCTTTCTGGATGGCCCGCCGCTGACCGACGTGGATGTCGCGCGAGTGACGGACCGCGCGCTCGACGTGCACGCCAAGATTCGGGAGGTCTCTCCCGTGATAGACGCAAAAGCCGGCACAATCCGGATCAAGGTGGGGCTCCAGGAGGCCGCGCTATGGCCGCTCGGCACGCCGGTGGTAGGCAAGCTCCGTTCACCGCCGCGCCAGGGGATCGCTTTGCCCTATACCGCGATCGCGTCCGCCAAAGGCGAACCAGCCGTATGGCTGGTCAACCCCGAAAACCGCTCCGTTTCGCTCCGCAAGATATCGGTCGGCCGTTACCGCCAAAGCAATTTCGTCGTGACCAGCGGCGTCGCGCCGCACGACCTGATCGTCACCGAAGGCGGAAAGTTCCTCAAGGAAGGCCAGGCAGTCGCCTGGGAAGGCAAGTGAGATGACCCTCAACCGCATATGCACCTCTCTTCCACTTATTCTATCAGTCTCCCTGCTTGTCGGCTGCGACCAAAGCTCGGTTGCAGGAGAGCAGGCAGGTCCCCGTCCTGTCAAAGTTGTCATCGCTGCGGCCGAACGGGACCAAGCGGCAAGCTTGCCTGGCGTCGTGCGAGCCCGCATCGAGACCGATCTGGCGTTCCGGACTCTCGGGCGGATGGTGTCTCGCAAGGTCGATGTTGGCGACCTGGTCCACAAGGGCGATGTCCTTGCGGAGATCGATCCTCTCAGTCTGCAGCTCGTGGTCAAGAGCGCGGAAGCCGATCTGCGCAACGCCCAGGCCCAGTTGGAGAACGCCGCGACGACCGAAATGCGCAAGCGAAGGCTCGTCCAGAGCAATGCAGCCAGCATTGCCGATCACGATCTTGCCGAACAGCAGCTCAAGTCGGCTGCAGCCAATGCTGCGAAAGCAACGGCCAGCCTTGCCAAGGCGCATGAGCAGCTTGGCTACTCCGAGCTGAGGGCCGAGTTCGATGGCGTCGTCACCGCCACGTTCGGAGAAATGGGCCAGACCGTCTCGGCGGGCCAGCCTGTCTTGAAGCTGGCACGCCTGGAGCAGCGCGACGTGGTCGTCGACGTTCCGGAGGCGCAGTTCAGCAATATTCGCCTGGACGACCGCTTTAATGTCGCCCTTCAGCTTGACAGCAGGATTCGAGCCATTGGTGTCGTCCGCGAGATCGCGCCTCAGGCCGATCCGAATACCCGCACCTATCGGCTGAAGGTCGCCATCGATCGTGCGCCGGACATCTTCCGTCTCGGCGCAGTGGTCACCGCAACACCGTTTGCCGAAGAAAGGAAGCAGGCGATCGCGCTGCCAGTCTCCGCTATCCGCAGCGAAGGCGGTGCCAGCCACGTATGGGTGGTGGATCGGTCGCTAGCCACAGTCACCCCGAGGCCGGTTCAGCTCGATGGCCGGGCGTCCGACGCCCGCTCCGTCCGGGTTCTGTCCGGTCTGCGGGAGGGAGAAGAAGTCGTCATCGCCGGAGTCAATGAACTTGCCGATGGACAGAAGGTGAAACTCGAACAGGAGCCACGCCCGTGAATAAATTCAATCTTTCTGACTGGGCGCTCGAGCATCGTTCTCTCGTCTGGTATTTCATGATCATGTTCGCAGTGGCGGGCGCCTTTGCCTATCTGGCGCTCGGCCGCGAGGAAGATCCATCCTTCACGATCAAGACGATGGTGATCCAGGCCCAATGGCCCGGCGCTTCTGCCGAAGAAGTGACACAGCAGGTTACGGACCGCATCGAAAAGAAGCTCCAGGAACTCGACAAGCTGGAACATACCCGCAGTATCACGACCGCTGGTCAGACGATCGTCTTCGTCGACTTGTTGCCGGATACAAACGCGCGGGACGTAAAGCCCACCTGGTCGCGTGTCCGCAACTTGATCGACGATATCAAGCACGAATTCCCCCAAGGCGTGGTCGGACCCTTCTTCGACGATCAGTTCGGCGACGTCTATGGCAATATCTTTGCCTTCACGGGCGACGGCCTTAGTCAGAGGGAACTGCGCGATTTCGCCGAAGGTGCCCGAACGCAGATTCTCAAGATCCAGGACGTCGGCAAGGTCGACATCGTCGGTGCGCAGGATGAGGTGATCTATCTCGAGTTCTCCACCCGCAAGATCGCCGCCCTCGGCATCGACCGCGCCGCCATCATTGCCACGCTGCAGGCGCAAAACGCCGTCACCCAGTCCGGTTTTGTCGAAACCGGGCCGGAGCGGGTCGCTTTGCGGGTCGGCGGACGCTTCATCTCCGAAGAGACCTTGCGTGGGATCAATCTTCGGGTAAACGACCGCTTCTTCCCGCTGACCGACGTCGCAACGATCACCCGCGGCTACGTCGATCCGGCGACGTCGCTCTTCCGCTTCAACGGAAAGCCGGCCATCGGGCTTGCGATTGGTATGAAGACGGGCGGCAATCTGCTTGCCTTCGGCGAAACGCTCGAAAAGACGATGAGCAAGATCGTACAGGATCTTCCGGTCGGCGTCTCCGTTGAACAGGTCTCCGACCAGCCGAAAGTGGTTGACGAGGCAGTGGGTGGCTTCACGAAGGCCCTGTTCGAGGCGGTCGCGATCGTGCTCGCGATCAGTTTCATCAGTCTCGGGTTCAGGGCCGGCCTCGTCGTGGCAATCGCGATCCCGCTCGTTCTCGGCATCACCTTTATGGTGATGCTCTATACAGGCATATCCCTGCAGCGTATCTCGCTCGGAGCGCTGATCATTGCGCTCGGCCTCCTCGTCGACGACGCCATGATCGCCGTCGAGATGATGGTGGCACGGCTGGAAATGGGTGACAGTCTCAGGAAGGCCGCCACTTACGTCTACACGTCCACCGCCTTTCCGATGCTGACCGGCACGCTCGTGACTGTCGCGGGATTCATCCCCGTCGCATTCAACAAGAGCAGCGCGGGCGAGTTCACCTTCACCCTCTTCGTCGTTATCGCCGTATCGCTTGTCGTCTCCTGGATCGTTGCCGTCCTGTTCACGCCTCTCATCGGCGTGACCTTGCTGCCGAAGACGATGAAGAAGCATGCCGAGCACAAGGGCCGGTTTGCGAAAGCATTCTCCAGCATGCTGCAATTCTGCCTGCGCTGGCGCTGGATGACGATCGTCGCAACAGTCGTTCTCTTCGCAGGATCGATCGTCGGCCTGACGATGGTGCAACAGCAGTTCTTCCCGAGTTCGGATCGGCCGGAACTGATCGTTGACTGGAATCTGCCGCAGAACAGCTCAATTGCCGAAACGAGCCGCCAAATGGCTCAGTTCGAACACGAGATGCTGGCCGGCAATCCTACGGTCGAGCACTGGTCGACATATGTCGGGAGAGGCGCGCCGCGCTTCATCCTTTCCTTCGACGTGCAGCCGGCTGACGTTTCCTTCGGTCAGACGATCATCGTTGCCAAGGGACTCGACGCCCGCGACAAGCTGAAGCAAGAAGCGGAAGCCTATCTTCAGAAGACCTTTCCCGGAACGGATGCCTATGTGAAGCTGCTGGAAATCGGACCGCCGGTCGGCAAGCCGATTCAGTACCGTGTGTCCGGCGAAAATCTGCAGACGGTGCGCGACCTGGCACAGAAGCTTGGATCGATCGTCGGCACTGATCCTTCCCTAAGGAACCTTGCCTTCGACTGGAACGAGCCGGCCCGCGTCGTGAAGATGGACGTGCTACAGGACAAGGCCCGACAGCTCGGCGTCTCGTCCCAGGATATCGCAATGGCGCTCAACACCGTCGTACAGGGAAACGCGGTGACGCAGGTCCGGGACAACATCTATCTGGTGGATGTCATCGGCCGTGCCGCAGAAAAGGAGCGCGGCTCGATCGACACCCTGCTTGATCTGCAACTGCAGAGCAGCAGTGGTCAATCCGTCCCACTGTCATCGGTCGCAACCTTCCACTATGAGCTCGAACAGCCGACGATCTGGCGGCGCGACAGAGTTCCGACCATCACGATCAAGGCCGGGATCGGCGATGCAACCCAGCCGGCGACCGTCGTGAAGGCGCTCTCCGACAAGGTTGCGGCCTTCGAAAAGACGCTGCCGGTTGGGTATTCCGTTGCAGTCGGCGGCGCGGTCGAGGAAAGCGCCAAGTCCCAGGGTCCCATTGCAAACGCGGCACCGGCCATGTTCGTCATCATGGCGACGCTCCTGATGATCCAGCTCCAGAGCTTCCACAGGCTCTTCCTGGTCTTCTCGGTTGCCCCGCTGGCGCTGATCGGCGTCGTCGTTGCGCTGCTTACCAGCCATGCGCCGCTCGGCTTCGTCGCACTCCTGGGCGTGCTCGCGCTCGTCGGCATCCTCATCCGCAACTCCGTGATCCTGATCGTGGAGATCGAGGAATTGCGAGCCGCGGGAAGGTCGCCCTGGAAGGCGGTGGTGGAGGCGACCGAACACCGCATGCGGCCCATCATGCTCACCGCCGCAGCCGCGACCCTGGCGCTAATCCCGATCTCGCACGAGATATTCTGGGGACCCATGGCCTATGCGATGATGGGGGGTATCGTCGTGGGCACGGCACTAACGCTCCTCTTCTTGCCGGCGCTCTACGTTGCCTGGTTCCGGATACCCCGTGAAATCGAGCAGCCCTGAGATGACAACATCCTTCTTGCTCCCTGGGCGCACTGCCCAGGGGCTCACCCTGCTTGGGTTCGTTCAGACGATCGCTGCCATCCATCGCGCGTGCATCGGGCGAACCGTCCCGCTTCTTCTAATCCTATGTCTCGTTGCATCGGGTTGCGCCAACCGGGTGCAGGATGTTCTTCAGCCTCTCGCCGTAGCCCCGACGGACACGAACCGGGTCACCATGCTGGTCGCCACGACGCGCAAACCGTCGCAGGATCCTGGCAAACTCTATTCCGGCGACCGCGGGACGGCGATTTCCCTCAACAGCGTCGATGTGTCCATACCTCCCGACCGCAACCGCAAGATCGGGGAGGTGCAGTGGCCTTCACGCATGCCGCCCAAGCCGGAAAGGGAGTTTGCGGTCACGGAAGTCGCGAAAGTCCGGTCCGAAGGCCAGGCCCTGGACTGGTACCGCAGGAATCGAAACTCCAAGCGTCAGGTCATCATTTTCGTACATGGATTCAACAACACCTATGCCGACGCGGTCTTCCGCTTCGCGCAGATTGTCCATGACTCCGGAACCGACGCCGCGCCGATCCTCTTCACCTGGCCGTCGCGGGGGCGCGCGTTCGACTACCTCTATGACAAGGAGAGCGCCAACTACTCGCGTCGGGCGCTGGAGGATCTCATCCTTCAGGCCGCAAGAAGTCCTGATGTTCAAGACGTGACGGTTCTCGCTCATTCCATGGGAGGCTGGCTTGCGGCAGAGGCGTTGCGCGGCGTCGCCATGCGCGAAAAATCAATCCCGGCGAAGGTCAAGAATGTCATACTGGCCTCGCCGGACATCGATATCGACGTGTTTCGTCGTCAATTCGTTGAAATGGGGCCAAAACGGCCGCATTTTGCAATCCTGACGTCGACACGCGACAAGGCCCTGGAGGTCTCCAGTTGGCTGTCTGGCGGGGTCGACCGCGTCGGTGGATCCGATCTCAGGCCCTATGCACCGTTGCTCGAAGAACTCGGCGTTTCTGTCATCGACACGACCGCCATCGCAACGAGCGATCCGCTCGGCCACAATGCCTTCGCCGACACTCCCGAGATCGTGCGCCTGCTCGGGCGGCGGCTGGCGGGACAGAGCCTGGATGGCGGAAAGGCAAGCGTTACGAACCAGATCGGAATGACTGCGGCCAATTTCGCCGGTTCGGCAGCGCGCGTAGCCGTTGCGGCTCCCGTCGCGGTCATCAATCCGGAGGCGCGCGAGGTCTTGAAGCGCGAGCTCTTGAAGCGGGAGCTTTCTCCGGGCGGAGGACAGATCGTGGACGGGCAGATTTCCTACTGAACCGAAATGCGCGCCTCAATGAGATGACCAATCTGACGAACGCGCGTCCAGCATGGCCCTTCGGCGGGTCGCCTGCACGATGACCAGATGATCTCAGAACGTCGAAACGACAGGGTGCCGCCGCAAAGGGGCGCGATAGGATTGGCAAATGGAAAATGGCACAACGATCGAGGGCACCAGCCGGTGCGTCACATCGAATGCCAGCCGGTTTTCGCGGGTTCCGGTATCCATTTCTGCCTCGGTCGTGAGAGGCAGAATCGCCTCAGCTAGAAAGAACCATGGCCCAATAAGGTATGTTCCGGGAAGACGTATTGTGCGCAACGGCCACGCCGAGCCCGTTATAGCGTCCCAGCATGTTTTCGAGATGGTGCTGCGAGTTGATCCAGGCCGTCACCGCCGCGTCGACGCTCTGCTGGCCGGCGGCGATGTTTTCGGCCGCTGGAAGCTGCACGCCACTTTTCGTCACGCGCGCGCCGAAACTGTCGGCCATGCCCATCAGATGCGTCATCTTGCCGGCGCTTGCCATTCGCTTGGCCTGGTAGATTGCCGCAGCGCTTGCCGCCGGATCGACGCGAAGCGCCGTCAGGCCGTTTTTGGCACGAAGCTGGTTGACGAGCGGCAGCGCCGCTGCCGTCTCGTCGTCCCCGTCCGAAGGCGTGGAGGACATTCTGGGTGCGGTCGTGCAGCTTGCGACGCCCGTCAGGAGGACAAGGCCTGAGATGCGCAGCAGATTGCGCCTGGAAAGATCGATGGATGTCATGTTTACCGGCGGAAGTTGAAAAGTCGGATGATAATGAAGATCGGAATGACGACCGTTGCACCAAGCAGCAGATAATCACCGATGCGGCCGAGAGCCGAAAAACCCCGGTACCAGATCTCGCGGATGAAATCGCGGATGCTATAGACGAGGTCCAGCGGCGCCCATCCGAAAACGGTCATCACGAAACCGACAATCAGCGAAACGACTAAGAGCTTCACCAATGTGCGGCCGAGCGAGTCGCCCAGAAATTTGTTTACCTGATCGGACATGCGCCATCTCCTGTTTGCCCTGAAATACGGTTGCGGCGCGTCGCCCGCAAGCCTTTTCCGGAACCGGCCGTTCCGCCTCTGAAATAGGACTTGAGTTTTTTTGTGGCCGCCGCCAAATGCGCAGGCATTCAACGGGCCACATCATGCAGCAAAGCCAGCTTTCCTCCGGCGACGTCATCGCCGACCGCCGCGCCGACTATGCGAAGATGCTTAACGAGGGCGGCGAGCCGGATGCGGCCGCCGAACTGATGGAGCAGGCGCTGGAACTGACGCCCGTCTGGGCTGCCGGCTGGTATCGCCTCGCGACCTACCGGGAGAAGGCCGGCAAAGTGCAATCCGCGATCGAAGCCTATCGCAAGACGCTGGCGCTCGATCCCGAGGATATCTTCGGTGCAAGCCTCAAGCTCGCCCTGCTCGGTGATTCCGAAACGCCGGACCGGCCTCCGAGCCGCTATGTCGAGCGGCTGTTCGATGATTATGCCGCCCGTTTCGAAAGCTCGCTCGTCGAAAAGCTGGATTATACCGTTCCGCAGAAACTCGCAGCACTTGTCGCTGCCACCGGCCGCAAATATTCGCTGGCCGTTGATCTCGGCTGCGGCACCGGCCTGCTTGGTCCGGAAATTTGCGCCCGTGCCGGGCGGCTTGAAGGCTACGACCTCTCGCAGAACATGCTCGCCAAGGCCGAGGAGAAGGCAATCTACGATCACCTGGCCCAGGCCGACCTTTCTCTTGCGCCAGAAGGCTCAGGCGTCTTTGCGGATGGCGCAGAATACCGCGCTGATCTGATCGCGGCTGCCGATGTGCTCATGTATCTCGGCAATCTCGAAAGCACCTTCGCAATCGTCGATCGCCTCGCCACATCCGGTGCGGATTTCGCCTTTTCGGTCGAAGACGCGGGCGAGGGAGACGGTTTTCATCTCGCGCCGTCGCTGCGCTACGCTCACACGGAAGCCTATGTTCGCAGCCTTTGTCGCCGTTACGGTTTCGAAATCATCGACACCGTCAAAACCACGATTCGAAAGGATGGCGGCAAACCGGTCGCCGGCATTCTGTTCCTTGCACGGCGATAGCCTTTTGCGCAAAAATGTTGCGAGTTGAAAATAGGTCAGCATTACTTACATATTTCGCTTGCTCGCAACGGCGAAAAGCTCGATAATTCCCATCATAGCTGACCGGCGCCGCGGAAGAACAAGCAGGAACGCCTCAGCCTGTTCACCATACGATCCGTCGCGCGGGGACTTCTCCGGCGCTTTCCTCTTCTGCTGTTGGAGATTGCCGCCATGGCTCAACGCATCGGTGCCCTCGGTTTCTGGAACACCAGCGCAACGCGCCATACGCCGCTCGAAGATGTGCAGGGCATATTCTCCGGCAGCCTCGTGTCTGCACTCGGCCTTTATGTGCTCGCCAGCGCCGGGCTTCTCACCGGCAGTACGGCCGGCATCGCCTTCCTGCTGCACTATACTTTTGGCGTGAATTTCGGCCTTGCCTTCTTCCTGCTCAACCTGCCGTTTTTCTATCTCTCCTGGAAGCGTCTCGGCATCGCCTTCACGATAAAGACCTTTGTCGCCATCGGTCTCACGTCGGTGCTTGCCGATGTGCAGTCGCGTTTTTTTGAGATTTCCAGCATCCATCCGGCCTGGGCAGCGCTACTCGGCGGCCTGCTGCTCGGCTTCGGCCTACTTGCACTTTACCGCCACCGCGCCAGTCTCGGCGGCGTTGGCATTCTCGGCATCTACATGCAGGAGCGTTTCGGCATCCGCGCCGGTCTCGTGCAGCTTTCCGTCGACATGTGCGTGCTTGCCGCCGCCTTTTTCGTCACTACGCCGCCGGTGGTCATCTATTCCGTTCTCGGCGCGGTCGTCCTCAATCTCTTCCTGACCATCAACCACCGCGCGGATCGTTATATCGCGCTGTAAGTTCCCGAAGCGGCAGTTCAATCATAAACAAATCGTAACTTGCCTGCTCTCAGGCTGGGAGCGACACTCGCCCCGCGCCGGATAGATGAGGTGAAGACATGTCAGAGTTGGAAAAGCTTATCAGACGCCGCATGAACGAGGAGTACGCCAAGGGCTCCTCAGCGGAAAAGATCGCCCAAGTCATCCGTGAGATTATCAATAACTTCGATGGATCAGGTGCCCGTAGCAACTGATCGACATTTTTGCCGACCCGATTTTCATCGGGTCGGTCGCTTCAAGCTGTGCCTCAGGCTTTTTGCTGCGCGAAAAATTCAAGCAGCCTTCGCCGGCTGATCGATCGGATGCTGGCTGCGGAAGCCGACGGCCAGCCGGTTCCAGACGTTGATCGTGCCGATCGCCACCGTAATTTTGGTGACTTCCTCCTCGCTGAAATGCGCTTTGAGGGCTTCGAAGTCCGCATCGGGTGCGCCGGTCTCCGCGATCTTCGTGACAGCATCGACCCAGCCGAGCAGGGCGCGTTCCTTCGCGTCATAGACTGGCGATTCCTTCCAGGTGCAGATCAGGTTGATCCACTGTTCGCCAAGGCCGTCATGGCGGGCTTCCTTGACGTGCATGTCGACGCAGTAAGCGCAGCCGTTGATCTGCGAGGCGCGCAGCTTGATGAGGTGGATGAAGCGGCGCTCGAGGCCGGAGCTCTGGACATATTGCTCCAGGGCGGCAACCGCCTTGTAGGCTTCCGGCGAGGCCTTTGCGAAGTTGAAACGTGCCTGCATAATCTTTCTCCTTTGGGTTATGGCTCAGCGAGCCTTTTTGCGTTCGTGGGTCTCAAGGAATGCGCAGCCGCGTGCGGCGATCCCGCCATCATCTGCGGCGGAAAGCTCGATCAGGATGTCGGCGATACTGATCTTGGCGAGTTCGGTGCGGTAGGCGCGCTCGGCTTTCTGCATCGCAGCGCTGATCTGGCAGGGCTTGGCGAAATAGCGCTGCGGCAGCGGGTTTGGCCCGCGCTGGCGGATTTCCCCACAGCGGAACGCTGGTGCCGGTCCTTCGACGGCAAGCACGATATCGAGCAGGGAAATACCCTCTGGAACTTTCGCAAGCTTGTATCCGCCCTTCGGTCCCGGCACCGTGTCGAGAATGCCCGCGCCGGACAGCGCCTGCAGGTGCTTCAGCAGGTAACTCGTCGAAACGCCATGAAACTCTGCGATCGCAGCCGCCGACAGCACGCCGCCTTCCGAAAGCCCGGAAAGCATCGCGACGCTGTGGATCGCCTGTTCGACGCCGTCACCCATTTTCATGCGGGGTCCTCTTCAATTCATGGATAAAAAATATCCATGAATTGTCGATGTGTCAACAACCGATCGAAATCCTGCTTGCCAAGCCCGAACGGCTGGATAGAACAACCGAAAATACCAAGGGGAAAACAATGGCAGAAAAAGCCGCTCTCGCCGGACTTGTGAACTCGTCGTCGGACAGACACTCGCTTTTCGATGACGCACAGGGACTTGTGGCGGGCAGCATGCTCGCTGTGCTCGGCGTCTCGCTTCTCTCCAGCGCCGGCCTTCTGGCAGGCGGCACGGCGGGCATGGCATTCCTGCTGCACTATGCGACGGGCTGGAGCTTCGGCCTCTGCTTCTTTGCGGTGAACCTGCCGTTTTATTATCTCGCCTTCCGCCGCCTCGGCCCCGCCTTCACAGTCAAGACTTTTGTGGCGATTGCACTTACCTCCGTGCTTTCGGAAATCGCGCCGCGTTTCATCGGGCTCTCGCACGTCGATCCCGTCGCCGGTGCTCTCTTCGGCGGCCTGGTCATCGGCGCGGGCATGCTGGCGCTGTTCCGCCATCGCGCAAGCCTCGGCGGTATCGGCATCCTGGCGCTTTACATCCAGGATCGCTTCGGCTGGCGCGCAGGCTTCGTTCAGCTCGGTTTCGATGGCCTCGTCCTGGCGCTCTCCTTCTTCGTCGCCAGCCCCTTCATCATCGCCTGCTCGGTGCTCGGCGCCGTGGTGCTCAACCTCACGCTCGCCATCAACCATCGCAAGGACCGCTATATCGCCATGTGAAGCGCGGCCGCTCTTCTATTTCACGTCGGTTTCATTACCTTTGTCCCGTGGACCAGATCGATACCGAAGCCCGCGCCGCCTTGCCCGCCCCCTTCATCCGCTGGTTCGCGGAAAAGGGTTGGCGGCCGCGCGCTCATCAGCTGGAATTGCTGGCCCGCGCCGAAGCAGGCGAAAGCACGCTGCTGATCGCGCCGACCGGCGCCGGCAAGACGCTTGCCGGTTTCCTGCCGGCGCTGACCGATCTCACCCGCCGCGGCAAGCGCCGGCCGGGTGCCGCCTTTAAAGGCATCCACACGCTCTATGTTTCGCCGCTGAAGGCACTTGCCGTCGATATCGAGCGCAACCTCATGAAGCCGGTAGGGGAGATGGGACTGCCCGTCACCGTGGAGAACCGCACCGGCGATACGCCGAACGCCAAGCGACAGCGCCAGAAGCTCAATCCGCCCGATATCCTGCTGACGACGCCGGAGCAGGTAGCGCTTTTGCTCGCCAACAAGGAAGCCGAACGCTTCTTCAAGGACTTGAAGTATGTCGTTTTCGACGAGCTCCATTCTCTGGTCACGTCGAAGCGTGGCCACATGCTCTCCCTTGGTCTTGCCCGGCTACGCCGCCTTGCGCCAGGCCTCAGCACCATCGGCCTCTCCGCCACGGTTGCCGAACCGATCGACCTGCAGAAATGGCTGGTTGCGCAGGAGGAGGGCAGGGAACGGCACGCAGGTCTCGTGACCGTCGAAGGCGGCGCCAAGCCGGATATCTCGATCCTTTCGACGGATGAGCACATCCCCTGGGCCGGCCATTCCGCCAGATACGCAATCCCCGATATCTACAGGCAGCTGACCGAGCATCAAACGACGCTGCTTTTCGTCAACACGCGATCGCAGGCCGAGATGCTTTTCCAGGAACTCTGGACGGTCAACGAGGAAAACCTGCCGATCGCTTTGCATCACGGCTCGCTCGATGTCGCCCAGCGCCGCAAGGTGGAGGCCGCGATGGCGGCTAACAGGCTGCGCGCTGTCGTCGCCACCTCGACGCTCGATCTCGGGATCGACTGGGGCGATGTCGATCTCGTCATCCATGTCGGTGCGCCGAAGGGTGCCTCGCGCCTTGCCCAGCGCATCGGCCGTGCCAATCACCGCATGGACGAGCCCTCCAAGGCGATCCTCGTTCCCGCCAACCGTTTCGAGGTCATGGAATGCCAGGCAGCCCTCGACGCCAACTATATCGGCGCACAGGACACCCCGCCCGTCGGCCGCGGCGCGCTCGATGCGCTTGCCCAGCACGTGCTCGGCATGGCCTGCGCCGAACCCTTCGATATGCTGGAACTCTACGATGAGGTGAGGAGCGCCTCGCCCTATGCCGATCTCTCCTGGGAAACCTTCGAGCAGATCGTCGATTTCGTCGCAACCGGCGGCTATGCGCTGCGCACCTACGAACGATATGCGCGCATCCGCAAAACGAAGGAGGGCCTCTGGCGTGTCTCCAATCCGCAGGTTGCCCAGCAGTACCGCTTGAATCTCGGCACCATCGTCGAAAGCCCCATGCTGAACATCCGGATGGTGAAGCGCGGCGAGACAGGCAAGATTGGCCGCGGCGGCGGAACCCTCGGCAAGGTGGAGGAATATTTTCTCGAACAGCTTTCTGCGGGAGACACCTTCATCTTCTCAGGCAAGGTACTCCGCTTCGAAGGCATCCGCGAAAACGAGGCGCTTGTCTCCCAGGCCTTCTCCTTTGATCCGAAAATCCCGTCCTATGCCGGCGGCAAGTTTCCGCTTTCGACCTATCTTGCCGACCAGGTGCGATCGATGCTCGCCGATCCCGACCGTTGGCACCGTCTGCCGGATCAGGTCCGCGACTGGCTGTCGCTGCAGAAGGACAAGTCGATGCTCCCGAAGCGCGACGAACTGCTGATCGAGACTTTTCCGCGCGGCAGCCGCGCCTACATGGTGGCCTATCCATTCGAGGGCCGCCTCGCGCATCAGACGCTCGGCATGCTGCTTACCCGGCGCCTGGAGCGGGCCGGCGCCAAGCCGCTCGGTTTCGTCGCAACAGATTATTCGCTCGGCATCTGGGGGCTGGAAGACATGGGCCTGATGATCCGCAACGACCGTCTCGGCCTTTCCGATCTCTTCGATGAGGATATGCTCGGTGACGATCTCGAAGCCTGGCTCGACGAATCTTTCCTGCTGAAGCGCACCTTCCGCAATTGTGCCGTGATTGCAGGCTTGATCGAGCGCCGTCACCCTGGCAAGGAAAAGACCGGACGGCAGGTCACCGTGTCCGCCGATCTGATCTACGACGTGCTGCGCAGCCACGAGCCGGACCATATCCTGCTACAGGCGACGCGCCAGGATGCAGCGAGCGGCCTTTTGGATATTTCCCGGCTTGGCGATATGCTGAGACGAATCAAGGGCCACATTACGCATCGCGCGCTGGATCATATTTCCCCGCTCGCAGTGCCGGTGATGCTGGAGATCGGCAAGGAGCCTGTTCACGGCGAGGGCCACGATGCCGTGCTCGCCGAAGCGGCCGGGGATCTGATCGCCGAAGCCATGGCTTGATAATGCAGGATAGACGAAATTGATGAACCGCCTGGCGCTTGCGCGTGAATTGAACGGATTGGTCCCGATGCCGGGCGTCGAAACCGGTGTTCATGGCGTTGCGGCCGTCTGCGATCCGCTCGGCGCGCTCTACCTGCCGGATGCCGGCGTCCTCGTCGTTTCCGACCTTCATCTCGAAAAGGGCGCCGCCTTCGCCCGTCGCGGCATGTTGTTGCCGCCTTACGACACGCTGGCGACGCTGACGGTGCTGTGCGCCGTCATCACCCGCTACAATCCGAAGCTTGTCGTCTCCCTCGGCGACAATTTCCACGACCGCGTCGGCTCGGCGCATCTACCGGAGACCTTCCGCTCCCTGATCGACAATATGGCCCGCGGCCGCGAATGGATCTGGATCAACGGCAATCACGACCCTGACGGCACGGTCGATCTGCCCGGCTCTTCGGTCGATGAAATGCATTACGCCGGCCTGACCTTCCGTCACGAGCCGAAAGGTGGGCGGCAAAGCGGTGAAATCGCCGGTCACCTGCACCCCGCGGCCACCGTCCGCCGCCGGGAAAAAGCCGTCCGCCGCCCCTGCTTCGCCACCGACGGCGCCCGCCTCCTCATGCCCGCCTTCGGCGTCATGACCGGCGGACTGGATCTCGGACACAAGGCGTTGACGGGCC
This sequence comes from Rhizobium sp. 007, assembly GCF_015353075.1. Taxonomy (NCBI): domain Bacteria; kingdom Pseudomonadati; phylum Pseudomonadota; class Alphaproteobacteria; order Hyphomicrobiales; family Rhizobiaceae; genus Rhizobium; species Rhizobium sp. 007. The sequence continues at coordinate 232,928 of NZ_CP064187.1, forward strand.
TGTTCGACAGGTCGTCCCTGGTCGCTCATCTTCTGGGGCGGGATCGGATTTATTCGGTGAGATTCGGGAATTTGCGCAGCTGAAGTTGAGCGCCCGCCCTCGTCCATTGAGTCCCTTCTGGCACCTCCAGATGAGGGCTCTCGCCGCCGTTGCTTTTCGATAGACAACGCTGCGCTTGCTCCAAGGGCGAAGCCTCGAAAGACGAGAATGGCCACCACGCCATAGAAATCGGAGCTCAATTACAGCCCTGCAACTGCCGCTGATAGGTCGCTGCCATATCGGCAAACCTCTGTGCCGTCTTCTGCAATTGCGCATTCGAGCGCCAGTCGCCGCGCTTGTAACCCTTCGGCCCCGAATAGTAAGCGATGTAGAGCCTGTAGGCGTCGTTGAGCTGGATGCCCGTCGCCTGGCTGTTGCTGTAGTGGTACCAGCCGATGAAGTCGATCGCGTCGGCAAAATTGGTGCGCCGCGCAGCCCAATTGCCGGTCGCCGACTGATAGTGGTCCCAGGTGCCGTCGAGCGCCTGCGAATAGCCGTAGGCGGTCGACGGACGCGTCCAGGGAATGAAGCCAAAAAGCTTCGTGCGCGGCGGGCGGGCGTTCGGCTGGAAACCGGATTCCACATACATCGTCGCCATCAGGATCGGCACCGGCACGGCGTATTTCTTCTCGGCGCGCTCGGCCGCGTGCTGCCAGTTGCTGAAGAAGCCGTTGCGCTGTTCGAAGACGGCGCAGATGTTTCTGGTCTGACGAGGCGCCGTGGCGCAGCCGGCGGCGAGCGCCAGCAGCACCAGGACGAGAAGAGTACGGGTACGCAAAACAGAACCTCTCGTTTTCGAGAGATTACTAACTCGTAAATCTTAACACTCGGTTTTTAGTCAAAGGTGAACATGCACAACGCACCGAGGCTTGCCCCGCTGCCGCAAGCGCCGGGTCACATCAGCGGTAGACCAGAACCGGGAATCTCTGAATGGGCGAGCATCTTCATCGTCACGCTGCCGACCATGAATGCGGTGAAGCCTTCGCGTCCGTGCGATGCCATGGCGATCAGGTCGCAGCCGCGCTGCGCGGCTGTGTCGACGATGGCCTTCGCGGGTTCGTGGTTGGTCACCTGGGTCGTATCGCAATCGAGGCCATGCGTTCTGGCCCGGGCACCCGCATTCGCCAGGACCCGGTCTGCCACTTGCTGGCTGTGCCGGTCATATTCTTCGCGCGCCGATTCCAGCTGATCGATATTCGTGGAAAAGATATGGGCCGGTTCGACGACGGTCAGGACCGTTGCCTTGGCGCCGATCTCCTTTGCAAAGGCAAGCGCCTTTTCAAGCGCATCGGTTGGAAAGCTGCGAACCTTCGGTCGGGATGAGAATGTGTTTGTGCATGGGCTGGCTCCTCCTTCAACGCTCGCATATTGACGGAGGAACCAGCCTAACACCTTGATCTGCATCACACTGTCGCGAATGTCGGCGTCACGCTGCGCTCGCCGGTTCGTAACGCAAGATCACCGCGCCGGTCTTCAACGGTGTCGCTTCCAGCAGCTTCAGCGGTCGCTGCGCCGTCGCCGTCTTGAAGTGCGGATTGCCCGCGCCGAGAACCACCGGCACCAGGCAGATGCGGATCTCGTCGACAAGACCGGCCTTCAGCATCGCGTCGCAGAGTTCGGCGCTGCCGAAGATGAAAATCGTTTTGCCGTCCTGCCCCTTGAGCTTTTGAAGCTCGGAAACCGGATCGCTGACGATGCGGGCATTGTTCCAGCCCGGCTCTTTCATCGTCCGCGACACGGCGATCTTTGCGGTGTTGTTCATGTATTGCTTGATCTTGTCATTCTCTTCCGCCGTCGGCCAATAGGCGGCCATGCCCTCGTAGGTCTTCCGGCCGAAGACGAGCAGGTCGCCTTCTTCGCCCAATTGTTCGGAGTATTTCTGCAGTTCCGGCCCCCAGACCAGATTGTGGAAGTCGATGTCCCAGGGCTTTTTGCCTTCGAAGTAGCCGTCGAGCGTCATCAGATTCCAGACAACAAGCTTTCTCATGTCGATTTCCTCCATCCGATAGTCAATCCATACCACAACAGAACCGGTTGCAACAAGCAACTGGTTGAAAACTAGATAAACCGATGGCAAAATGCAAGTGGTTTTTGGAGAATGAAAAATGGACGACCGTCACCGCTCCGGCTGCCCGATCAATCTGACGCTGGAAATCCTCGGCGACCGATGGAGCCTGATCGTCATTCGCGACATCATGTTCGGCAATCGCCGTCACTTCCGCGAGCTGCTGCAGAATTCTGAGGAGGGCATCGCCTCGAACATCCTTGCCGACCGCCTGCGCCGCCTCGTGGACAAGGGCTTGCTGACCAGGAAGGACGATCCCACGCATAAGCAGAAAGCCATCTATAGTCTCACCGAAATGGCGATCGACCTCGTGCCGCTCTTTGCCCATATGGGCGCGTGGGGCCGCAGGCATCTGCCGGTGTCGGAAGAGCTCTCCATTCGCGCCGAGTTGTTGGAAAATGGCGGCCTGCGGCTTTGGGAAGATTTCATGGATGAATTGCGGGCCAAACACCTGGGCAAGCAACTGCCACCCGGAACGCCCTCGGTGCTAGGCCGTCTGACCGAAGCCTATCTCGACGTCCTTGCGAAAAAGAAAAAGTCCGCCTGATCAATCCTTGCGGAAGACGATGCTTGCGCCCCAGCCGGTCACGATCGCCAGGAACACGGCAAACATGCCGTAGGGAATCGGCTGTTCATGAGCCGCATCGGTGAGCATCTGCTCGATACCGGTCTTGATGACGCGCAGCGGCACCGACTTTTGCGTCACGAACACACCGCTCTTGAAGAGATAGGCACGCACCGTATGCACGCCGTTCGGAATGTTGGCCGGCAGGCGAAGGCTTGCCTTGAAAAGATTGGAACTGACGAAGCGCACGCCGGTGGGGTCGCGCTCGTAGAGCCCGCCGGTCTGCTGCAGCCGCCGGAAGGCGGTGCGGAACTCGCCGAGGCTGCTGCCGTCTCCGACGAAGCCGACGGGCGTCAGTGGAATATGGTCGATGCCGATCCCCTGATCGGTAAGGTCGAGCGGTGTCACGACGTCGTCGATCGAGCGCGAGCTCGACATGGAATAGGAATGCGGCACGCCCTCGAAGGTCATCGAGTCGGTATTGATCCAGATGCCGAAGACGCGTTCCTTCTTGCGCACCGTCGCATCTTCGCGCGGCCCCTCCAGAACGACGACGACGTCGTATTGGCCGACGGCAAGCAAAAGGTTGTCGGTATTGGTCAACGCCCCGAAGATCGTCAGGTCCGCGCCGCGGAAATCGGACGTGATGGCGATTTCGCTGCTGGACGTGCCGATCTCCAGGCCCTCGCGCTCCTCTTCGGAATTCTGTCCCGGCAGCAGCATCTGCGCTGCGGCAATCCCCGGCAGCAGGCAGAAGAGACCGAAAAGGCAAAGGCAAAGGCGCAGGCGCTTCATCAGTACGCCCCCATCACGACGGAATAGATGTCCGCGGGCGTCACGACCAGCGCCACCGCCAGGCGGATGCCGACGGCGAGAACGAGCAGCCCGAGCAGCGCCCGCAATTGTTCGCCGCGCAGTTTCTGGCCGACGCGCACGCCGTATTGCGCGCCGACGACGCCGGCCACCATCAGGATGAAGGCAAGTACGATATCGACGGAGAAGTTCGTCGCAGCCTGCACCACGGTTGTGTAGGCGGTCACGAAGATGATCTGGAACAGTGATGTGCCGACGACGACATTGGTCGGGATGCGCAGCAGGTAGATCATCGCCGGCACCATGATGAAGCCGCCGCCGACGCCCATGATGGAGGTCAGGATGCCGATCCCAAAGCCGAGCGCGACGATCGGGATGACGCTGAGGAAAATCTTCGATTTCTTGAACCGCACCTTCAGCGGCAAGCGGTGGACCCAGTGGTGATGTCCGGGCCTGCGCGGTGTCGGCGGCACGTTCTTGGCCGCCCGCCGCATGGCGTTGATGCTCTCAAGCAGCATCAGCCCGCCGACGGTGCCGAGGAAGATGACGTACATCAGCGAGATGATGAGATCGAGCTGACCGACCCGTCTCAACAGGGAGAAGATCCAGATGCCGATCGTCGCGCCCGCAAGACCGCCGACAAGCAATACGGTCCCGAGCTTCACGTCCAGCGTCCCGCGCCTGAAATGCGTGATCGCGCCGGAGATCGAGGAAGCGACCACCTGGTTGGCGCCGGTCGCGACGGCAACCACGGGCGGAATGTTATAGAAAATGAGAAGCGGCGTGATCAGAAAGCCGCCGCCGACGCCGAACATGCCGGACAGGAAGCCGACGGCCGCACCCATGCCGAGGATGATGAAGATGTTCACCGACAATTCTGCGATGGGCAGATAGATTGTCACAGCCGACCCCGAATTATGAACTGCCCCCGCCGGGCAGGTATCTTGCGTCCCGTTCGAATGGCGCATCATACGGTGAAATCGTTGCCAGAGGCTTTCGATAAACGACATGCGATCCGCGCATTACGCGAGCGATAAGTTCCGATTAATTGGGCTTTTTTCAGATTTTGTGACGACGGCACGCGAGGAGTCTTGTTCGCCGGAAAATACTTAGCCATTTCGCTAAGTATTCTCCCGCGATACTTAGCCTCATGGATCAGTATTCAGAACAGCTGAGCGGCATCTTTCTCGCGTTTGCGGACCCGACGCGCCGTGCAGTGCTCGGCCGTTTAGGCGAAGCCCGGCCAGCATCAGCGACCTCGCGGAGCCGTTCGACATGGCTCTCTCGTGCTTCAGACAGCGCCGACCGCAACATGCACGCCGAAGTGGGCTCCACGATGGCTGGGTGCACGGGTATCGAGCAGCTTGCAAGGCAAGTCGAGGACCGCGCCTGAGGGCTATCGCATCGTCACTGCCCGGCCCGTGCCAGCCCGTGCGCCACGAGCCGGTCGATGACTTCGGCATAACTCACGCCGCTTGCCGCCATTGCCTTGGAATACATGCTGATATCGGTGAAGCCGGGGATGGTGTTGATCTCGTTGACGAGGAATTGCATGTCCGGTGTCAGGAAAAAGTCGACACGCGCCATGCTGTCGCAGCCGACGGCCCTGAAAGCCCTTGCGGCCATATCCCGCATGCCGGCCTCGACCTCCGGCGGCAATTCTGCCGGTATTTTCAGCGCTGCACCGTTCTCGTCGATATATTTCGCATTGTAGCTGTAGAAGCCATGGCTCTCCGCCGGCACGATCTCGCCCGGCCGTGAAACGAAGAGGTTGCCTGCCGTGTCCTCCAGCACGCTGAATTCGATCTCGCGCCCACGAACGAACTCCTCCGCAAGCAGCTTGCGGTCGTGCCGGAAGCCTTCCGCAAGCGCCCCGTCGAATTCCTGGCTGGCATGGACCTTCCTGACGCCGACCGATGAGCCCTGCCGCGCCGGCTTGATGAAGAGCGGCAGGCCGAGTTCATTTTCCAGCGCGGCGAAGGGAGGCTGTGCGCCCCCATGAATTGTCACGGAGCGCGCGATCGGCACCCCGGCCGCCTTCATGAGTTGCTTGGCGATGTCCTTGTCCAGCGCGGTCGCCGATCCGAGAATGCCGCAGCCGGCAAGCGGCACGCGGGCAACCTCCGCAAGGCCCTGCACGGAGCCGTCCTCGCCATGCAGGCCGTGAAGGACCGGAAAGAGGATGTCGATCGTTGGCAGTGCGTAAGGCGATCCGCCAGCGGGAATTGCAAACATACGTCCGCGTCCGCCCGGCACGAGGCAGACCTCGGCTCCCTTTTCCGGTTTCGCAAGCGTGCCGTCCTCGAAGCTGCTCAACAGCCATTGTCCTTCGCGGGTGACGAACACCGGAATGGCGTCGTATTTTTGAGGCTCCAGCGCGCGCATCACATTCGTAGCCGAAAGCACGGAGACATCGTGCTCGGTCGAGCGTCCGCCGAAGAGCACGGCAATGCGCAGTCGGTTTGATGCAGCAATCATGTAAAATCTCCGGAATGACTTGGTGTTGAAAAGACTTAGAAGCCGACGGCGATGCCGCGGTTGGCGAAGAAGCGGTCGAAGACGGCAAGCGGCAGCGTCACATGCGCCTGGCTTTCCGGATTGTGTCCTGAAGGATTGTGGAAGCGGATGGTCTCGGGCGAGGCCGCCGTCACCAGCACCAGGTGGCCGCCCTTCGATGGCGGCTCACGCTCTGGCCAGCGGATTGCGTGATGCACCGAGGCGATGAAAAACTGCCGCTTCGAAAGAAGTTCGGGAATGGCGGCCGTTTCGACATTCGTCACTGTCTCCGCGCCTAGCCCGAAACGTTCGGTGACGAACTTGACGAAAGGCGCATAGATCAGCCCCTTGATCGAGGCATCGGCCTCATTGACGACATAGCCGCCGTAGGCCGCGCAGCCGCGGGCAAGATCGAGCGTCGGATGGAATTCACCGCGCGCGGCTAGGATCATCTTCAGGCAGGCCATACCGCAGACATTGACGCCCCAGCGGGCATATTCCTCGATCGTCTGCGCGCCGGAATGCCGCCACAGCGGATCGCGCATGAGCGCCGCAGAACCCTCCGCCGCGACCGGCAGCGTCATCTCGGGCGTTTCCCATTGGCTGAAATAGGGCACGTCGGCCCGCTGAATATTCACGAATCCCCCATCGGTGATCAAGTCACGCCGGGAAATTCCACAAGCAAAACGACCCTTTTGCGGCGGACGCAAAGGGTCGTTCAAAATTGATGGTGGAACGGCCCGCTCCAACAGCATCGATGTGCTAGGGTGGCCGTTGTTCGAACGCCACAATAGGAGGAACCGTTCCACGAAGGATGTTAGCACCATCGGGCTCGATTTGGCCAAACACGTTTTCCAGGTTCACGGCGCAGACGGCGATGGCTCGCCAATCTTCAACCGAAAACTACGTCGCGGCGACGTGCTGCGGCTCTTCGAAAGGCTGCCGCCCTGCCTGGTCGGGATGGAAGCATGCGGCAGCGCCATTATTGGGCGCGCGAGATCGGCAAGTTCGGTCATGAGGTGCGGCTTATCCCGCCGGCCTATGTGAAGCCCTTTGTCAAGCGCGGCAAGACGGATGCTGCCGACGCAGAGGTGATCAGTGAGGCGGTGACCGGCAAGACCATGCGCTTCGTCCCGATCAAGACGGCCGAGCAGCAGGCTGCCGCGATGGTGCTGAAGACCCGCGCTCTTGTGGTGCGGCAGAGAACGCAGGCCATCAACGCCCTGCGCGCACATCTGGCCGAATTGGGCATCATCGCCGCTGCCCGCCTGACGAAGGTTGAGGCGTTGGTTGCGATCGTACGAGACGAAACAGATGCTCGTCTACCCGCGGCGGCTCGCTTCGCATTAGTTGCGATGGCCGATCAGGTCGACGCCCTGAGCAGATCGACAGGCTCGAGCGCGCTATCATCACTGAGGCAAGACGCGACGAGGACATGCGCCGCCTGACCACGATTCCGGGCGTGGGCGCGATCACGGCGGCCACTATTAAGGCGCTGGTTCCCGATCCCGGTGGGTTCAAATCGGGCCGTCATTTTGCGGCCTGGCTGGGGACTGACCCCAAAGGCTCATTCGAGTGGCGGCAAGGAGCGGCTGGGACGAATATCGAAGATGGGCAATCGGGAGCTGCGCACTCTTCTGGTTCTAGGCGCGACATCCGCCCTGCGGATCGCTCGCAACGACCCCGGACGCGGCCGTGGTTGAGCGCGCTTCTCACCAGACGGCCCTCCAAGGTCGCAGCCGTCGCCCTCGCCAACAAGACGGCGCGGATCATTTGGGCGCTTCTGAAGAAGGGCGGGATATATCGGCGTGTTGAGCCGCTGATGATGACTGTGGCCGCCTGAAGACCGAGACCGTCAAGACGATCTGATCGGCGCATGCCGGCAGAGGCAAGGTGCACAAATAGACGATAAACAGATGGGACGAAATCCCGCAACGAGTGAGGCCGCTTAGCGCAATGCGTTCGAAGCGCGTAAAATTGATGAGCCCCTCGTGTCGCGGACTTCATCGAGGCCAGCGGTTATACGCCGCGTCCAAAGGCCGGACATATGACCGCACCGCTCCCAAAGTGTGAAATCGACTGAAAAAGCTCTTGCCATGCGGGCCGTTCCACATATGCGGGGCAAATGCCACAAGATGAGCGGTTCTCGCTTACGTCCGTCCGGGAGAGCCCTGTTAACGTCCGGTTGCCTCAGCCGGATTTGTTCAGGCGAAAATCTGACGCGTATCAGCTCGCAATCGACGGCCCGTGAGCTGACGGAAGTAGAAGCAGTGCTCAATCCCAATCAGTTTCGAACGCGTTCGTTGTCCTTCCCTCAAGCCTTGGTCGTGTTCTTGGCGTTGCGCTCCAGGAGCGCCTTTACCGTGTCGTCGTTGATCCTGCCGCTCGGCTCCTGGCCGACCGACTTCTGGAAGCTCTTGATCGCGGCGGTCGTCTTCGCGCCCATCTCGCCGTCCGGCGGGCCGGCGTCGAAGCCGTTGTTGTTGAGGATCGCCTGAATGTTGCGGATCGCCTTCTTCATATCGACGGTCGAGGTCTTCGTGCCGTTGCTCGCCCAGCCGTCCGGGATTTCGATGCCGTTGGCCTTGTTGTCGAGCGGCTGCGGCTTCCAGGCACTCGTTGCAGCCCGTGCCTTTTCAAGGTCGGCGGGCTTCATCGCCTTTGCCACTTCGTCGCGCTTGGCGCCGGCGTCTTTGTCGCCGCCCTGGGCAGCGATGGCGAACCACTTGTAGCTTTCGCCGAGGTCCTGCGCCACGCCGTTGCCGCGGGCGCAAAGGATCGCCAGGTTGAATTGGCTGTCGGTGATGCCGAGATCGGCGGCCTTGGTGAACCAGTTTGCCGCGGTCGTGTAGTCCTGCTCGCCGAGCGCGCCCGAGGCGTAGAGCACGGCCAGATTGTGCATGGCGCTGGCATTGCCCTGATTGGCAGCCTGCTCGTAGAAGGCCTTGGCCTTGCCGATATCGCGTGCGACGCCGGTCCCCTTCTCGTACATGCTGCCGAGACGGTATTGCGCCGGAGCAAAGCCCTTGTTGGCGGCAAGCTGATACCAGTTTGCGGCCTGCGCCTGGTCGGCCGCCAGACCGTTGCGGCCTTCGGTATAGCGTGCGCCGATCTCGAAGAGCGCAAGCTGGTCGCCGTTGCGGGCGGCGTCTGCAAGCGCCTGCGGCTGAATGGTGTCGGGCACGGATATGGAAGGTGCCGCGGGCGAGGCATTCGTGGAAGCCGCAACATCCTTGGGCGAAAACGCTGCAGCATCCTGTGCCGGTGCGCCTGGCGTCAGCGTCGAGGCACCTTCGCCGTCAAGCGGTACGGCGTCGGTCAGGTGGCCGGGTGGTGCGGGCTGCATCGCTTCGGGCTCGGTCTGCGCCGTCCCTAAGGCGAGCGGTGCTGGGGCCTCGGGTTCTGCAGATTCCGTCGGAGTGACGGCTGCGGTTGCTTCCGCACTCTGTTCCGGCATGGCCGAACTATTGGCTGCAACGGGGTTCTGCGCGGCATCCGAAAGCACCGAGACTTCGGCCGGAGGCGCCTGTTCGCCGCCGGTCAGCGTGCGGGCAAGGGGGAAGGCCATGATGGCGAGCAGCACGGCGCCTGCAGCAAGCAGAAGCGGACGGCGGAAGCGGCTGAAGGCGCTGGCGCCGCCGGCAGGCTTTGGCGCCTTGGTTTTCTTCTCCCCCTTGACCGGCTGGGCCTTTGGATCGGCTTCCATGGCGGCGGCCTGGGCTGCGCGACGGGCGGCGGCGATATAGTCGGCGCGCTCGTTTTCCGTTGCCGGTTTCGGATTGTTGCGTGCCGCGACCTGGCTGGCGCGTACCCGCTCCAGGATCTTCTTCACATCCGGTGCGCCCGAGCCCGGCTCCAGCGGCTCGTTCGATGCTTCCTCGCCAGGCATCAGGTCGACCGGATCGATCGACGGCGCGGGATCGATGACGGTCCGCTCGACAGCCTTCGCCTTCTCCGTCTTCTTGCCCGGAATCAGCCGCTTGCCGAGTGCTGCAAGCAGGCTGCCTTTTGCGGGCGTGGCAGCTCGAGCGGGATTGGTTGCGGCTTCGATCGCGCTCACGCTCGTATCGGCTGTGGGCGGAACATGCTCAGGCACGACAGGCTCGCTGACGCTTTCCGCTGTGCGCAGGAGCGGCGAGGCACCCTTCTGGCCGAACACGGCCTGCGTCTCGCTTTCCTCGGCACCGGCGGGGACCAGCGCGTAAGGATCGATCTCGAAATCGGCATTTGCGGCGGGCATTCGTGCGGCCGGCCGGCTGCGGGTTTCCATGTCGTCCAGCCGGTCGGCGATCTGCACCAGCGTCTCGTGCAGCGCCTGGAACGTCTTGTGCGTGCGTTCATCGCTGCTGCGGCTGAGCTCTTCGAGATGCCGCAGATCTTCGGCGAGTGCATTTAGCGCCGACATATCGGCGGCTGGGACTGCGCCGACCTGAAGACCGCCGTTGCGGGAATAGGCTTCGACGACGGCTTCGGCCGCCTGGCGGGCCGCCTCGATGATGTATTCGTCGCTGGTCGCCATATAGTCTTCGATCGCGCCCATGCGGCGGTCGAGCTCGACGGGAATGCCGTCACCGCCGGCGCGCGGCGTGTTCATCAGCGCTGAAAGACCGGCAATCTGGTCTTCGAGGTTCTTCAGGGCTCTCGAATCCGTCGGGGGCGCCGCCGTGCTTTCCTCGAGGCGTGCCGCGATGTCGCTGAGGCGCCCCTCGATGCGGCGGAATGCACCGTCATCGGTAGCCGCGCCAGGGCCAGGCTGCACGTCCATCTGGTCGATGCGGCGCGCAAGATAGTCCAGCCGTTCCGCCAGCGCGTCGTTGACTGCGCCGCTTTCCAGTGCGTCGATCTTGCGGGAGATGTCGGCGAGCGTGCCGTTGAGATCTGCCTGCGGAACCGTCTTCTGGGCACGCTCGAGCATGAAGGAAAGCTGCTCGAGCCGCTCGTCGAGGCGTGCCGTCGCTTTGGTATTGGCGAGTTCCTCCACGCGCCGCGTCAGCATTTCCAGCCGGTCGGCAAGGCCCTCGGCGGGCAGGGCGTGGCTTTCCGCACTGCGGCCCACCATATCGATCTGCTCGGCCAGCGCATTCAGCCGGCCTTCGAGGCGATGCATCAGCGCCGGGTCGCCGCTTGCCGCGCTGCGCCCGCTCGCCGCGATCGCACGGCTGATCTCGTCAAGGCGCATATCCATCGCGGCAAACTGCTCGGCCATGGCGCGGTCATGCGGCTGGATCATGCTGCCGAATTGCTCCATCGCGGTCGCGATCGCAATCAGCTTGTCTTCCAGTGCGCGCACTGCCGGGCTTTCGCCCATGCCGCCGATATGGCGCTTGATATCGTCGAGCCGATAGGCGAGCGACACCAGCTCTTCCTGCAGGCCTGCTGTGTCCAGCGCATGCAGCTGGTTTTCGAAGCCGTCCCAGCGGCGTTCCATGTGGCGGATGGAATCCTCGCGGGCAAGCCCGTCCATCAGTGAGCGCAGTTCTTCGAATTCGTTTCGCAGGCCCGCAGTCTCCGGGCCAGCCGAACGGCTGGAGAGCTGGTTGATGCTCTGGGCGAGCCGGCCCATGTCTTCGCGGATGTCGTCGGCGAAATGCCGGTCCTGCGCGCTCGTCTTGATCTCGCGCAGTTCCGTGCGCAGCGCATCCATCTCGCGCGCTACACCGTCCGAAATGTCGCGCTTCAGGTCCTGGCGCAGGTTGACGAGCGCCTGGGCAATCTCGGTCATCGTGTCGGGCGAGGCGCCATAAGCAGGTGCGGCCTGCGGTGCCGGCATACGCGGGGCCGATGCCGGTTCGCGGTAAGCTGCACGTTCGGCGGCTGCGCGTTCACGACCGGCATCGAGCGTGCGCTGGCGCTCGCGGATTTCTGCGAGCGGATCAGGCCGGGCTTCCGGCCTTATATAAGCCGGTTCGTAAGCTCTCCCGTAGCTTTCGCGCTCCGCTGCGGCCGGCTGCTGCCTCGGCTCGCGGCTTCCCTTGCCCATCAGCCCTTCGATGCGTGCCTCAAGCCCCTCGATCGTGCGGTTTAGCGCATCGAGCGATGCCCTGTCGGAATGCCGGGGAATATTGGATCGCGATCCGTTCATCTTCCTGCTCGCTTCGTCTGCTCGGGACCCTCGTCAGGGCCAGGCCATTGGCTTGAGAGACCGTTCACCGGAGAGCAGTTTATTAGACTTTTCTCAACTTGAACGGCGTAGCGGCACTCCAAGTAAACGCGAGACTTGAAAAAGGAATGCGGATCACCACTGCTCACCCCGCACCTTTCACGAAACGTGGTAAACAAGCCGTTAATGTCCGTGAAAATTTTTTAATGTTTCGGTAAATCGGCACACATTTTGAGCTAGATGCGCCGCTCCTTGATGGTGTTCATCACAAAGCTGGTCTCGATCGTATCGACGCATTTCAACCGCGCGATCTTCTCCTTGATGAAGCGCTCGTATTGATCCAGCCCCGCGCTCATCACCTTCAGGACGTAGTCGCGCGAACCGGTGACGAGATGGCACTCGAGCACTTCGTCCCAGCTGCGCACGGCAGTCTCGAACATCTGGATCTCGTCCTCGTGCTGGCGGCTGAGCCGTACGGAGGCGATTGCCGTCATCGTAAAGCCTTCCGCGGTCGGATCGACGAGCGCCGTGTAGCCCTTTATGACGCCCGTCTCCTCCAGCCGCCGCAGCCGGCGAAGGCATGCGGAAGCTGAAAGCCCCACGCGCTCGGCAAGCTCGTTGTTGGTGATCCGCGCATCGGCCGTCAGTTCCTTCAGGATTCGCCGGTCCGTCTCATCGGCAATTTTCTGCGCCATATTTCAGATTGCTCCGCAGGAAGTTGCTTCCAAAGACATCCTCCTGCGCCAAATAGCAAGAACGTGCCTCCGCATTTGATATAATTTGCTGTTTCAGTTCCAATCCATCGGCCTGAGGAGACCGTCAATGACCGCGCCGCACCCTTCGAGAACCCATATCGGCAATCACGCGCTGCATCCGGAAACGCTAATGCTGAACTACGGGTACGATCCGGAACTTTCCGAAGGCGCGGTCAAGCCGCCGGTCTTCCTGACCTCGACCTTCGTCTTCAACACCGCCGAGGATGGCCGCGATTTCTTCGATTATGTGTCGGGCCGCCGCGAACCGCCGGCAGGCAAGGGTGCCGGCCTCGTCTATTCGCGCTTCAACCACCCGAACAGCGAGATCGTCGAAGACAGGCTCGCCGTCTATGAGCGGACGGAAAGCGGCGCGCTCTTCTCCTCCGGCATGGCGGCGATCGCAACCACGCTGCTTGCCTTCGTCCGGCCGGGCGATGCGATCCTTCATTCGCAGCCGCTCTATGGCGGCACCGAGACGCTGCTGGCGAAGACCTTCCTCAATCTTAGCGTTTCCGCCGTCGGCTTCGCCGATGGCGTCAGCGAGGCTTCGGTAAAAGCGGCTGCAGAAGAAGCTATGTCGAAAGGCCGGGTCTCGGTCATCCTCGTCGAAACGCCCGCCAATCCGACGAACAGCCTCGTCGATGTCGCCATGATCCGCCGCATCGCCGATGCGATCGGAAAAACGCAGGACCACACGCCGATCGTCGTCTGCGACAACACGCTGCTCGGCCCGGTCTTCCAGCGCCCGATCGAACATGGCGCGGATATCTCGCTCTATTCGCTGACCAAATATGTCGGCGGCCATTCGGATCTCATCGCCGGCGCCGTCCTCGGCCCCAAAGCGGTGATCAAACAGGTGAAGGCACTTCGCGGCTCGATCGGCACGCAGCTCGATCCGCATTCCTGCTGGATGCTCGGGCGCTCGCTGGAAACGCTGCAGATCCGTATGGAGCGGGCCAACAGCAATGCGCGCGCCGTTGCCGATTTCCTCCGCGATCACCCGAAGGTCGAGAACATCCACTATCTGCCCTACCATGATCCGGAATCGCCGGTCGGCCGGACCTTTGCCACGCAGTGCACAGGCGCCGGCTCCACCTTCTCTTTCGATATCAAGGGCGGCCAGCCGGCCTCCTTCAAGTTCCTGAACGCGCTGAAGATCTTCAAGCTTGCCGTCAGCCTCGGCGGCACGGAATCGCTCGCCAGCCATCCGGCTGCGATGACCCATTCCGGCGTTCCGGCAGATGTGCGCCAGCGCATCGGCGTTCTGGAATCGACCATACGGCTGTCGATCGGCATCGAGCATCCCGACGATCTGATCGCCGATCTGGCGCTCGCTCTGGACGAAGCGTAAGGGCAGGCGGCCTCAGGCCGCCGCCGTCTCCCGCACATCATCGAGCAGAAAATGCGCGACGATGTAATTCGTCCTGTAGCGCCTGCCGCTATCGGAGGTATTCTCGATACTGCCGCCGTCAGCCGGGTGCCAGGCATGGTAATGCGGATTGGTGGTGATCAGCGTGATCGCCTTGCCGGCGAATTTTCCGCCGAGCCGGTAGCGGGCTTCCGCCAATGGCCAGATGCGCTCGTAATCCTCCATCGGAATGCGGACTTTCAGAGCCTGCCTGCTGATCGCCTCGCTCCGCGATCCGTCCTCGTGGACGACCGCCGGCAGCGTCAGCGTCACTTCCTCTGCGCCGTCCAGGATGGAATTGAACTCCTCAGGCCACATCCGTCTCATGAAATCGCTCCTCCCAGGGCTCTCTTCGGTTAGCCAGCGAAATGTAGCGTGTTCACCCGCAGAAGCAAACGCTGCTTTCAGTCAGCGATTGCCAGTCAGCGATTGCCAGTCAGCAGGCCAGGCTGCGCGCCGCATTCTTCAGCGCTCTCTCCAGCGACTGGAATATCCTCGGATCATCCGACTGGGCGACATTGAAGCGAAGGAAACCGCGTGCTGTCTGCGACAGACTGAAGGCATTGCCCGGCGCTAAGACGACGTTGTCGGCAAGGCAGGCTTGCGCGATATCGGCAGCGTCTATGCCGTCCGGCAACTTGCACCAGACAAACATGCCCGCTTGCGGCCTTATCCATGGCGTGATGCCGAGCGGCGCAAGCCGCGCTGCCGTCTCGTCCATCGCTCTTGAAAGGCGAACGCGCAGTGCCTCCAGATGTTTGCGGTAGCTGCCATCCTTCAAGAGCAGCAGGATCAGTTCGGACGAGAGCCGCCCGCCGCCGATGCTTGTCGCCATCTTGAGGTCGGTGAGCGGCTCGATCCAGTCCGGTCTCGCGGCTATGAAGCCGCAACGGACAGAGGCAGAAAGCGTCTTGGAGAAGCTGCCGATATGGACCACACGCTCCAGCCCGTCGAACGCGGCGAGACGAGGAGCCGGCTCATCCTCGAGATCGGCGAAGATATCGTCTTCGATGATTGTCAGGCCGGCGCGCTCGGCAAGCTTCAGCAGGCGGTGTGCCACAACAGGTGAACACGTCGCGCCTGTCGGGTTATGGATTGATGAGTTGGTGATGTAGAGCCGCGGCCGGTGCTCATCGATCGCCCGCTCGAATGCCTCGATATCCGGCCCGCTGGGCGTCATTGGAACGCCAATGGCGTTCGCCCGGTGAGCGCGCAACAGTGCATGGAAATTGAAATAGCAGGGGTCGTCCACCAATACGCCATCACCTGGCTCGATCAGAAAGCGGCACAGAAGGTCGATCGCCTGCGTGCCCGACTCCGTAAGAATGATGTGGTCGGGAGCTGCTGCAATGCCGCGCTCGCCCATGCGGCGCGAGAGCAGTTGCCTTAGCTGTGGCAGCCCAAGCGGCGTTCCATAATCTGCAAGTACCCGCCCTTCGCCGCGGGAGATCGCGCGAAGCGCCTTCCGTATTGCTACCTGTGGCATCCAGCTTGCCGGCAGCCAGCCGCATCCGGGCTTCAGCAGTTCGGGCGCGTCTTCCAGCGACTGTCGGTAGACCCACAATGGATCGATCGCCCGAGCGAGCTTCGGCCCGATCTCGGAAAGCGCAAGCGGCGCAAGCGGGCTCGAAACGTAGAAGCCGGAACCCGGCCGTGAGCGGATCAGGCCTTCGCCGGCCAGCCGTTCATAGGCTTCCACGACAGTCGAAGGCGAGACCTGCATCGTCTTGGCGAAGGCGCGCACCGAGGGCAGGCGGGATCCCGGCACGAGCCCGCGAGCTGCGATCCGGCCGCGGATTTCCGCCATGACGCCTTCTATGCGCTTGCCGCCGCTCTCGCGCTTCGTCGACTGTTGATCCATCTGTACTGTATCCGTATCCATAACAGTTTGTTCTGATTGTATAGCACTGTCTCTGGCAGTTCCAGGCCTTGCGGTCGATAGCGATGAAAACGCAGGAGCATGGCGATGGACCGGACAGGCGGCTGGATCAACGGTTTTCTGGGAGTGTTGATCTTCAGCGGATCGCTTCCGGCGACGCGCGTTGCGGTCGCAAATTTCGATCCGCTGTTCCTTACCGTCGCCCGCGCCGCGATCGCTGGCATACTTGCCTTATGCTTGCTGCTCGCCTTTCGCGAAAAGCGTCCTGGCCGCGCCGATCTTCTCTCGCTCCTTGTGGTGTCGCTGGGCGTAGTTATCGGCTTTCCGCTGCTCACCGCATTTGCGCTGAAGCATATCACTTCGGCTCACTCGACAGTTTTCATCGGCCTTCTGCCACTGGCGACCGCCGTCTTTGGCGTGCTGCGCGGCGGCGAGCGCCCACGTCCGGTCTTCTGGCTGTTTTCCTGCCTCGGCAGCGCCATCGTCGCGGGCTTTGCACTGATGCGCGAGGATGCCGCATCCTCGGTCGGCGATCTCTTGATGCTCGCGGCGATCATCGTCTGTGGGCTGGGATATGCGGAAGGGGGGCGGCTGTCGCGCAAGCTGGGCGGCTGGCAGGTTATTTCCTGGGCGCTCGTTCTCTCGCTGCCGGTCATGCTCGTGCTGTCACTCGTCGTCATGCCGCCGTCCTTCCCGGATGCAGCAAGCACGTCTTGGATCGGTCTTGCTTATGTCTCTCTCTTCAGCATGCTGATCGGCTTCATATTCTGGTATCGCGGCCTTGCGCTCGGCGGTATCGCAGCCGTCGGCCAGCTGCAATTGCTGCAGCCCTTCTTCAGCCTGGCACTTGCGGCTGTGCTGCTTCATGAGAAGGTGAGCCCAAGCATGTTTGCCGTCACGCTGGCCGTCGTGGCCTGCGTTGCGGGCGCGAAGAAATTTGCGCGATAGAGCAGCAGGCGGAACTACGGCTCCGCCTGAACCATCCGGCATCCCGCTTAGCCGCGGAATGCCGCTTCAAGCTTGGCGATATCGAGCTTGACCATCTGCAGCATGACTTCGGTCATGCGTCGCGCCTTGGCCCGGTCCGGGTCGGCCATCATCTCGCCGAGCACGCGCGGCACGACCTGCCAGGAAAGCCCCCAGCGGTCCTTCAGCCAGCCGCATGCCTCCTCCACGCCGCCGTTCTGCAGGAAGCCATCCCAGAGCCGGTCGATCTCGGCCTGCGTCTCGCATGCGACGACGATCGAAAAGGAATGATTGAGCGGATCGAGCGGCCCGGCCTCCAGCGCCGTGAACTCCTGATCGCCAAGCCTGAACTCGATCACCTTGCAGCTGCCCTCCGGCCCGCTCGGCGTATCCGCGGGAACCACGGTCGTGCGCCGGATGGAAGAATTAGGCACCATCGAGACATAAAATTCGACGGCTTCCTTTGCGTCCTTTTCGAACCAGATATTCGTGCTGACCTTGGTCATGGATAGTCTCCGCGTCTATTTGCTGACAATGGTTGACAGCCCAAGGACGTTTCAAGCGGAGGTCATCCGACAGGCGTAAAGATTCTTTCCCACAAATTTGCCTGCATGCAAGATTTGACGTTTACGCAAACGTCAATATTTTGTAAGAGACTCTCGAATGCCGGTCCCGTCCGGTTGCCGAATTGGAGGAATTCGAACAATGCCAGTCTACAAGGCTCCGGTGAATGATACGCTCTTCGTGCTGAACGACGTGCTGGGCATCGAGCGCTACAATAATCTGCCGGGTTTTGCCGATGCGACGCCGGATATGATCGAGGCCATTCTGGGCGAGGCGGCAAAGGTGGCAGAGGAAGTGCTCTTCCCGCTGAATTATTCCGGCGATCAGGAAGGCTGCAGGCGGGCGGACGACGGCTCGGTCACGACGCCGAAGGGCTTCAGGGAAGCCTACAAGACCTATTGCGAAGGGGGCTGGATCGGTCTTGCCGTACCGGAGGAATTCGGCGGCCAGGGCCTTCCCTACACGCTGCATGCCGCAGTTGGCGAATATACCTCCGCGGCGAACATGTCGCTGATGATGTATCCGGGGCTGACGCAAGGCGCCATTGCGGCGATCGTCGTCCACGGGTCGGACGAGCAGAAGCAGGCCTATCTGCCAAAGATGGTTGCCGGCGAATGGTCGGGCACCATGAACCTCACCGAACCGCATTGCGGCACCGATCTCGGCCTGCTCCGCACCAAGGCCGTGCCGCAGGGTGACGGCAGCTACAAGATTTCCGGCCAGAAGATCTTCATCTCCGCCGGCGAGCACGACATGACGGACAATATCGTCCATCTGGTGCTCGCCCGCATCGAGGGTGCGCCGGAAGGCACCAAGGGCATCTCGCTCTTCATCGTGCCGAAGTTCTTGGTCAATGCCGACGGCACGTCGGGCGACCGCAACGCCGTCTCCTGCGGCGCGATCGAGCACAAGATGGGCATTCACGGCAATGCCACCTGCGTCATGAATTACGACGAGGCGACCGGCTTCCTGATCGGCGCGGAAAACCGCGGCCTGAACGCCATGTTCGTGATGATGAACGAGGCTCGCCTCGGCGTCGGCCTACAGGGCCTCTCGATCTCGGAAATCGCCTATCAGAACGCCGTGAACTACGCCCGCGAGCGCATCCAGGGCCGTTCGCTCTCCGGCCCGAAGGCGCCGGACAAGAAGGCCGATCCGATCATCGTCCATCCGGATATCCGCCGCACGCTGATGACCATCCGCGCCTTCAACGAGGCCGGCCGTGCGTTTCTCCTCTGGACAGCGCTGAAATCCGACATCGCCCACCGCTCCGCGAGCGATGCCGAGCGCCAGACGGCGGATGACATCCTCGGCCTCGTCACCCCGATCCTCAAGGGCGTGATGACCGACAAGGGCTTCGATCACGCCGTCATGGCCCAGCAGATCTTCGGCGGTCACGGCTATATCGAAGAGCATGGCATGAGCCAGTACGTGCGCGACGCCCGCATCGCGATGATCTACGAAGGTGCCAACGGCATCCAGGCGCTCGATCTCGTCGGCCGCAAGCTGGGTCTCAACGGCGGCCGCGCCGTCATGGCGCTCTTCAAGGAGATCGGCGATTTCTGCGAGGAGAATCGCAACGACGAGAAGATGACCTTCTTCACCAAGAACCTGAAGAAGGGCTTGAACGACGTGCAGGCGGCGACCATGTGGTTCATGCAGCATGCGATGGCAAAGCCCGACAATGCCGGCGCCGGCTCGACGGATTACATGCATCTCTTCGGCCTCGTCGTTCTGGGCTATATGTGGGCGAAGATGGCGAAAGCCGCAGAGGATGGCCTGGCGAGCGGCGATTCGCCGCGCGAGAGCTATTTCAGGAACAAGCTTGTGACCGCCCGCTTCTTCATGGAGCGCATCATGCCGGAAACCGCGCTGCGCAAGGCCCGCATCGAGACAGGCGCCGAGACGATGATGACCTTGCCCGCCGAGGCGTTTTAATTTGGGTTGCCCCTTCTCCCCGCCGGGGAGATGGTAGCCCGAAGGGCCGGACAAGGGAGCGCGCCTCAGGCGTGGCTTTCTTCTGGCTCCGGCTTTGCCGGAGACCCTTATCGCCTCGCTTTGTTCGATACTTCTCCCTGCTTGGGGGGAAGGGAAGACACGGAATTCAACGGCCACCCGGCCGATAGGGAGATGAGACAATGACCGAGGTTTTCATTTATGATCACGTCCGCACGCCGCGCGGCCGCGGCAAGAAGGATGGCTCGCTGCACGAAGTGCCCTCCGTCCGCCTCGCCGCCAAGACGCTGGAGGCGATCCGCGACCGCAACGGGCTCGACACGAAGACGGTCGACGACATCATCATGGGCTGCGTCGACCCGGTGATGGATGCCGGCGCCGTCATCCCCAAGGCCGCAGCCTTCGAGGCCGGCTATTCGACGCACGCCCCCGGCATCCAGATCTCCCGCTTCTGCGCCTCCGGCCTCGATGCCGTAAACCTTGCGGCCGGCAAGATTTCGCAAGGGGCCGATGACATCGTGATTTCCGGCGGCGTCGAAAGCATGTCACGCGTCGGCCTCGGCATGTCCGGCGGCGCCTGGTTCATGGACCCGTCGGTCAATTTCCCCGCCTATTTCATGCCGCAGGGCGTCTCGGCCGATCTCATCGCCACCAAATACGGCTTCTCCCGCGACGACGTCGACGCCTATGCCGTCGAAAGCCAGAAGCGCGCCGCCAATGCCTGGGAAAAGGGCTACTTCAAGAATTCGGTCATTCCGGTGAAGGACCAGAACGGCCTGACGATCCTTGCCCATGACGAGCACATGCGCCCCGGCACCGATATGCAGGCGTTGGCCTCCCTCAATCCGTCCTTCCAGATGCCAGGCGAAATGGGCGGCTTCGAGGCTGTCGGCATCCAGGCCCATCCGGAGGTCGAGCGCATCAACTACGTCCATCACGCCGGCAATTCCTCGGGTATCGTCGATGGCGCCGCTGCCGTGCTGCTCGGCTCCAAGGCCGGCGGCGAAACGATGGGCCTCAAACCCCGCGGCCGCATCAAGGCCTTCGCCAATATCGGCTCCGACCCGGCGCTGATGCTGACCGGCCCCGTCGACGTCACGGAAAAGCTGCTGAAGCGCACCGGCATGCAGCTTTCCGACATCGATCTCTTCGAACTCAACGAAGCCTTCGCCGCCGTCGTGCTGCGCTACATGCAGGCTTTCGACATTTCGCACGACCGGATGAACGTCAATGGCGGCGCCATCGCCATGGGCCACCCGCTCGGCGCCACCGGCGCGATGATCCTCGGCACCGTGTTGGACGAGCTCGAACGCCGCGATCTCAATACCGCGCTCGTCACGCTGTGCATCGGCGCCGGCATGGGCACGGCGACGGTGATCGAGAGAGTTTAGTCGCGGAAAGCTTTGGGGCGGCCTGCTCGCTTATGTCCGTCATCCTCGGGCTTGACCCGAGGATCCACCGCCTAAGGGCTGGATGGTCGGGTCAAGCCCGACCATGACGGAAAAGAAAGGGGCCGTACAAGGTCGCACTGCTGGAAGAGATTTCAAGGGAGAGGAGTCCCGCCATGAATACCTACAAGAACTTCACCGTTAGAACCGACGCCGACGGCATTGCGCTCGTCACCTGGGATATGCCCGGCAAGTCCATGAACGTCTTCACCGAAGAGGTGATGGACGAGCTGAACGCCGTCGTCGACGCCACGGTTGCCGATACCGCCGTCAAGGGCGTCGTCATCACCTCCGGCAAGTCCACCTTCTCCGGCGGCGCGGACCTGTCGATGATCAAGTCGATGTTTACCCTCTACCAGCAGGAGAAGGCCGCAAACCCGCAGACCGCTGCGCAGAAACTCTTCGATCTCGTCGGTCGCATGACCGGCCTCTTCCGCAAGCTCGAAACCTGCGGCAAGCCCTGGGTCTCGGCGATCAACGGCACCTGCATGGGCGGTGCCTTGGAAATGTCGCTCGCCTGCCATGGCCGCGTCGCCTCCAATGCCAAGTCGGTGAAGATCGCGCTGCCCGAGGTCAAGGTCGGCATCTTCCCGGGGGCCGGCGGCACGCAGCGCGTCGCGCGCCTGGCCGATGCCCAGTCCGCCCTGCAGATGATGACAACCGGCCAGTCGCTCTCTGCCTCCCGCGCCAAGGCCATGAATCTCGTGCATCAGGTGGTCGAGCCGGACCAGCTCATCCCGGCTGCCAAGCAGATGATCAAGGACGGCCTGAAGCCCGTCGCTCCTTGGGATGAGAAAGGCTTCAAGGCGCCCGGCGGCGGCATCTGGACGCCTGCCTCCGCACAGCTCTGGCCGGCCGCTCCCGCGATCCTGCGCCGCGAGACCGCCGGGAATTATCCGGGCGCGCTTGCCATCCTCAAATGCGTCTATGAAGGCCTGCAGGTGCCTTTCGATACGGCACTGAAGATCGAGCAGCGCTATTTCACGCAGGTGCTGCAGACCACCGAAGCCTTTTCGATGATCCGCTCGCTCTTCATCTCGATGCAGGAGCTTGGCAAGGGGGCCCGCCGCCCGGCAGGTGTGCCCAGGACCGACCTGAAGAAAGTCGGCGTCGTCGGCGCCGGCTTCATGGGCGCCTCGATCGCCTACGTTACGGCCGCCGCCGGTATCGACGTCATCCTGATCGATCGCGATATGGACGCGGCCAACAAGGGCAAGGCGACCGGCGAAGGCCTGGTGAAGGAGTCCATCGGTAAGGGACGTCTTATACAGGAAGAGGGTGCCGCCATCCTCTCCCGCATCACCCCGTCTGCCGATTACGCCGACCTGAAGGACGCCAATCTCGTCATCGAAGCCGTCTTCGAAGATCGCGAGGTCAAGAAGGACGTCATCGAAGCCGTCGAGGAAGTGCTCCCTGAAGGCGCGATTTTCGCCTCCAACACCTCGACCCTGCCGATCACCGGCCTGGCGAAAAATTCCAAACGCCCGGAAAATTTCATCGGCATCCACTTCTTCTCGCCGGTGGAAAAGATGATGCTTACCGAAGTCATACTCGGCAAGGAAACCGGCGACAATACGCTCGCCGTGGCGCTGGATTATGTCGCCGCCATCAAGAAGACGCCGATCGTCGTCAACGACACCCGCGGTTTCTTCGTCAATCGCTGCGTGCTGCGCTACATGGCCGAAAGCTATGACATGCTCATCGAAGGCGTGCCGCCCGCGATGATCGAGAACGCCGCGAAGATGGCCGGCATGCCGGTCGGCCCCTTGGCGCTGAACGACGAGGTCGCCATCGACCTGTCGCTGAAGATCCTCAAGGCCACGGTAGCGGACCTGGGCGAAAAGGCGATCGACCCCCGCCACATGGAGCTCGTCTCCCGCATGGTGGAAAAGGAAGGCCGCTTCGGTCGCAAGAACTCCAAGGGCTTCTACGATTACCCTGCGAAGCCCGCCAAGAAGTCCCTCTGGCCCGAACTCAAGTCCTTCTACCCGCAGAAGAAGGCAGAGGGCGTGGACGTCAACACCCTCAAGCAGCGCTTCCTGGTCACCATCGCGCTCGAAGCCGCCCGCACGGTCGAAGAAGGCATCGTCACCGACCCCCGCGAAGCCGACGTCGGCTCCATCCTCGGCTTCGGCTTCGCGCCGTATACTGGCGGCGCGCTCAGCTACATCGACGGCATGGGCGCCAAAAAGTTCGTGGAATTGTGCGAAACGTTAGCCGCTTCTTACGGATTGCATTTCAAGCCGACGTCGCTGCTGAAGGACATGGCCGCGAAGGGCGAGACGTTTTATGGCCGGTTTGATCCCTATGCAAAGGAGAAGGAGGTGGCGTGAGGCCGCCTCAATGGTTGTGTTTAGTTTGTTAAGCCTCAAGGTGACGGAGCAAGGGGCCACGCCCAGGGGCGCGCGCCTGCGCAGGAGATTTTCATGGCCACTATCGCCGAAATCGTCGTCGAAGCTGAAACCCCCTCGCGCCTCGCCGCCTTCTGGGCGGCAATTCTCGATGGCTATCAGGTCCGTCCCTATGACGACGCCGAAATCAGCCGGCTGGCGAAGCGTGGGTTTACGCCGGAGACGGACCCGACCGTGATGGTGGACGGCCCCGGCCCGTCGCTCTGTTTCCAGCGCGTCCCGCTGCGCGATTACAGCAACAACCGGGTCCATCTGGATATTGCCGTCGATGATGTTCCAGCCGCAATCGAACGCATCACCGCGCTTGGCGGCAGCGTCCAGCGAAGGGAACCAGGCTATACGGTGATGAAGGACCCGCAGGGCAATCAGTTCTGCATCGTGCCTGCGAGATAAAACGAGCCTTCGGTCAAATTTCGCAACGCGCCGCGGCCGGCGAAGCTGTGTCTTCACGAACACGAGGCGAAGATGGAAATCCGGGTGAAATGATGTCTGGCCGATGCGCGCGATTTTGCGAGCTGGCTGGGCGACTGGCGCGATTGCCGCCTGCTGCAGGGGCCGCAGCAATATGAGGGGCCGCTTGCACCGTCATGCGTAGATCAGCAAAAGCCGTCTGCGCGATGCGGAGGATGAGGAAACCTTCGCATAAAGTGCCGGACGGGTGAGGAACGCCGATATCGTATGACTGCCCATAAGGAACGAAAATTGCGCACCTTCTCGTTCCGTCTTGCACTGGAGACAATATTCGCGTAGAAGCCCGCACATCGATCTTGCTAGATGGACTTTGTTTCGGCCATTTGTGCCGTTCCTGGCGAACTTCCTCCAAAATCGGTCTTCATCGCGCGTTGGCTTTGGCCGGTGCGTTATCTTCTACGTACGATTTTAAAGGATATCGTCATGAACACAGGTACCGTTAAGTGGTTCAACGCAACCAAGGGCTTCGGCTTCATTCAGCCGGATGACGGCGCAGCCGACGTTTTCGTCCACATCTCTGCTGTCGAGCGCGCCGGAATGCGCGACCTCCAGGAAGGCCAGAAGCTTTCCTACGAGCTCGTTTCCGACAAGCGTTCGGGCAAGATGTCGGCAGACCGTCTTCAGGCGGCCTGAGCCGCGCAGGCTTGAGAATATCATCTCCGGAACGTGACCACGGATGTACTGGCACGTTTCGTCGAGATGGCAGGAAGGTCGGGTTAGCCCGGCCTTTTTTCGTTTGCGCCAAGCGTCTTGGATATCACTCCGCCGCTGCTCGCTTCAGCCCGGAAATCTGCGTGATGAAGGCGCGAAGGGCGGCCGGGCGCACCGGCTTGTGCTGGATGGCGATGCCGTGGCGCTCCGCCTCCACCCTGACCTCCGGCGTCCTGTCGGCGGTCACCAGCAGCGCCGGGAGATCGGTCCCGAAGCACTCCCGCAAATTCAGGATCGCGGAAATCCCCGTCCCGTCGCCGAGATGATAGTCCGCGATGATGAGATCGGGCGCGGGCTGACGCGTGTGGAAACCCGAAGCCGCGGCCAGGGAGTCGATAGCCTCCACCTCGCAACCCCAGCCGGAAATCAAGAGCCGCATGCCTTCGAGGATCTTCGGCTCGTTGTCGATGCAAAGAATCCTTAATCCCTTGAGCGGCTGCGGCAACCGATCGGTCGGCGCTGCGGAGGACGGTGCCGCGCCGGACCTGGAAACATCGAGTGGCATGACGATGCGGAAATCCGTGCCCTTGCCGTGCGTCGAATGCAGCTCGACCGGATGGTTGAGGACGCGGGCGATGCGGTCGACGATCGAAAGGCCGAGGCCGAGGCCGGAGGCCGTTTTCGCGCCTTCGTCGAGGCGCGCGAATTCCTTGAAGACGGTGCGGAATTTCGAGGGCGGAATGCCGATGCCGGAATCCATCACCTGGATCACCACCTGGTTTCCCCGCCGCCGGGCGCCGACCAGCACCTTGCCTGTCAACGTATATTTGATGGCGTTGGAAACAAGGTTCTGCACGAGGCGCCGCAGCAGGTTGGGATCGGAGCGGACCCGCAGCGATGTCGGCATCACGACGAGTTTCAGCTTCTTCGCCCGGGCAATCGGCGCAAAATCGGTCTCGATGCGCTCCAGCAGGCCGGCCAGCGGCACGGATGTCAGGCGCGGCCGCATCGCACCCGTATCAAGCCGCGAGATGTCGAGAACGGCCCCCAGAATGGTTTCGACCGATTCCAGTGCAGAATCGATATTGCGCACGATCGGCCCGTTTTCGGACTGTGCGATACGCTCGACGAGGGCGGAGGAGTAAAGCCGCGCCGCATTCAGCGGCTGCAGGATGTCGTGGCCGGCGGCGGCAAAGAAGCGGGTCTTGCCGATGTTCGCTTCATCGGCGGCCGCTCGCGCCTCGCCGAGTTCGCGGTTCACCCGCGTCAGCTCCGCCGTACGCTCGGCAACGCGCTGCTCCAGCGTCTCGTTTGCCTGCTTCAGCGCCTGGTCGGCCGCAACACGCTGGGTAATGTCGGTAAAGGTCGCCACGATGCCCTTGTCCGGCATAGCGTTGGACCGCACTTCGATGATCCGTTCGCCGCCGCCGAGAACGAGCGAGAAGGGTTTGTCGAGCGTCAGGAAATGCCGCACCGTCTGGCTGAGTTCGGCGGCTGGAACGTCACCGCGCTGGCTCAAGATCGCCACGATTTCCGAAAGCGGAAAGCCGACACGGCCGACATCCTCCGGCAGGTCGAGAAGCTGGCGGAAGCGCCGGTTCCAGATCGTCAGCTGGTTGGAGCTGTCGAAGACGGCAATGCCCTGGTCCATCTGCGAAAGCGCCGTCTGCAGCATGTCCTGGTTATACTGCAGCGCCTCGCTTGCCTGGTCGAGCAGCCATGCCGTGTCGGCGGAAGCGTCCTCGGTCTTCTGCAGGATCAGCGAAAGCACCAACCGCGCGGAGGAGGATCCGATGGCGCTGCCGAGCAGTTGTTCGGTGAAGTGGATGAGCGCCATGTCGGCCGGCTGGTCGTCCTCCAGCTTGCGCCCGGAATTCTGCTCGTATGTCGCAAGCGATCGCTGCATGCGCTCTTCGCCGAGATAGCGCGAGATTGCCGTTTTCAGGTCGCCGACGCTGATGCGGGTCTTCCATCCGCGGGTCGCAAATTGCGAGCGCGACTGCCCCTTCACGAAGATGCCTGCCTGGATGCGCTCCAGCGGACGGGCGTTGCGCGTCATCGAGCCGACGATGAAGAAGCCGGTATTGATAAGCAGGCTCATCGCTGTGGCGTTGACGAGCGGATCGGCATCGGCTGCAGCAAAAAGCGCCGTGCCCGGAAAGATGAAGCTGAGGAAGGCGGTCGCGACATAGGAATAATCCGGCCCGCCGAGCGAAGGCAGAAAGAGCAGGTAGAACCAGATGACGAAACCCGACGTAAGGCCGAGAATGGCGCCGCGTGCATTCGCCCGCCGCCAGATAAGACCGCCGAAGAAGGCGGGTGCGATCTGTGCGATCGCGGCGAAGGACAAAAGGCCGATCGAGGCAAGGCCGGCCGTGCTGTCGGTCGAGCGGTAATAGGCATAGCCGAGCAGCAGGACGGCGAAGATCGCGCTGCGGCGGATGTTGAGCAGGCTTTTCGCGAAGTCATCGCGCTGGCCGGTGCGTCCGGCAAGCTTCCGGCGCAGGAAGATCGGCATGATGATGTCGTTCGACACCATGATCGAAAGCGCAACGGAATCGACGATGACCATTGCGGTCGCCGCCGAAAAGCCGCCGATGAAGGTGATCAGCGAAACGATCTGCATCTGCCCCGCAAGCGGCAGGGACAACACGTAAAAGTCGGCATTGCCTGCGCCGCCGAAGGTCAGCAGGCCGCCGATCGCCACCGGCAGCACGAAGAGATTGATGGCGATGAGATAGAGCGGAAAGAGATAGCCGGCGAGCCGCAGCTGTTTTGCCGAGCGGTTTTCGACGACGGTGACGTGAAACTGGCGCGGTAGCATGATGATCGCAATGGCCGACAGCAGTATCAGCGTGATCCAGCGGCTGATCGGCGTCTTGTAGTCGAGGGTTGCGTTGACCAACTGGTTGTCCACGCTTTTCCGCCAAAGGTCGGCAGGCCCATCGAACAGAAACCAGATGACGCAGATGCCGGCGGTCAGGAAGGCGACGAGCTTGACCAGCGATTCCATCGAAACGGCGAGGATCAGACCGTCCTGGTGCTCTGTCGCATCGGTATGCCGCGTGCCGAACATGACAGCGAAGCAGGCCAGCACCAGGGTTGCGATCAGCGGCAGATCGAGGAAGTAGAGGTTGCCGCTGCCGATGCCATAATCCGAAGGATTGACCATCGCGGTCACCGTGCTGCTGATCGCCTTCAGCTGCAGTGCGATATAAGGAATTGTGCCGATCAGCGAGATCAGCGCCACGATCGTTGCGACCGTGGGATTCTTCCCATAGCGGGCGGCGAGGAAGTCCGCGACGGAGGTAAGCTTTTCGGCCTTGGCAAGTTCGATGATCCGCCGCAGCACCGGCATGCCGAGCGTGAAGACGAGGATCGGGCCGATATAGATCCCGGCAAATTCAAGGCCGCGCTGCGAGGCGAGCCCGACGCCGCCGAAATAGGTCCAGGAGGTGCAGTAGATCGCAAGGCTCAGCGCATAGACGATCGGCCAGCCGCCGTCCGGTATGCCCAGCCTCTGGCTTCTACGGTCGCCATAGCTTGCGACCGCAAAGAGCAGCAGCAGATAGCCGAAGGCAAACGCGATGATGACCCAGCCTTGAAGCATCGACCCTCCACCGGCGCGCCATCCGCCGGTTCTCCCAAAAGACATCAAGACTAAGGGAAATCGTCTGTCTTGGAAATTGCGATGATCTAGGCATTAAGTCCAAGGCGCAGGAAGGTCCTGGTTGTTTCAAAATTTGCAATTGAATAATCAATCAAGAGATGTAGCTAATAAAAACAACGGACTGTCCGTGAGAGCGCATCAGAGGGAGGCAGATCGGATGCTCAATGAATTCAAGGCCTTTATCGCCCGAGGCAACGTCATGGACCTTGCCGTCGGCGTCATCATCGGCGGTGCTTTTGGCGGCATCGTCAAATCGCTGGTCGACGATATCATCATGCCGATCGTCGGTGCCCTTTTCGGTGGTTTCGATTTTTCCAACTACTTCTTCGGTCTTTCGTCTGCGGTCAACGCGCCGACGCTTGCCGCAGCCCGCGCGCAGGGTGCTGTCTTCGCCTATGGCAATTTCATCACCGTGGTCATCAATTTCCTGATCCTTGCCTGGATCATCTTCCTGATGATCAAGGGCGTGAATATGCTGCGCAGGCAGGTCGAGCGCAACGAGCAAAAGGCAGCGGAAGAGGCGCCGCCGCCGGCCGATGTCGCGCTCCTCACGGAAATCCGCGATCTGCTGGCCAGGCGTCCGGCGGTCTGATCAAGGCATCGCAGCCCCGTATTTTGCGAGGTTGATTCATAACGAAAATCGATACGGCATCACGCATTCTCATGGGATTTGCGCCCGGTTTTGTTTTATGAAAGCGAAAACCGGAGATCTGCATGTCGATTATGAACAGCCTCAGCCCGCGCGCCGTTTCGGCGCCAGAAAGCGGGATCGTCGAAGTCGTCAATTATGCCCGGGGCCGCGATGGCCTGCTGCCGCTCTGGGTCGGCGAGGGCGATCTTCCGACACCGGATTTTATCAGCCGGGCGGCAATGGACGCGCTGGCAGCGGGAGAGACCTTCTATACCTGGCAGCGCGGCATTCCGGAGCTTCGTCAGGCACTATCTGACTATTACGCCCGGCATTTCGGCATCAGCCTGCCGGCGGAGCATTTCTATGTCACCGGCTCAGGCATGCAGGCGATCCAGATTGCGGTGCAGGCATTGACGTCGCCGGGCGACGAAATGGTCTATCTGACGCCCGCCTGGCCGAATATCGCCGCTGCGCTGGAAATTGCCGGTGCCCGCTCCGTCGGGGTTGAGCTTCAGTTCGAGGGCGGCAAATGGGCGGTCGATCTCGATCGCATCGAAGCAGCAATCACCCCGAAGACAAGAGCGCTGTTCATCAATACGCCATCCAATCCGACAGGGTGGACCGCAACGAAGAGGGATCTCGCGGACATCCTTGAACTTGCCCGCAAGCGCGATCTCTGGATCATGGCGGATGAAATTTACGCCCGATATTTCTACGCCGGCACCCGTGCGCCTTCTTTCCTTGATATCATGGTACCGGGCGACAAGGTCATGTTCGTCAATTCCTTCTCGAAGAACTGGTCGATGACCGGCTGGCGTGTCGGCTGGATCGTGGCGCCACCGGAAACCGGGCAGGTGCTTGAAAACCTGATCCAATATTCGACCTCGGGCGTTGCGCAATTCATGCAGAAGGGTGCGGTGGCAGCCCTCAACGAGGGCGATGGGTTTGTCGAGGCCAATATCCAGAAGGCGGCTCTTTCGCGCGACATCCTCTGCGATGCGCTGATTGCCACAAACCGCGTCGAGACGTTGAAGCCGGACGGTGCGCTCTACGCCTTTTTGAAGATCGACGGCGTCACCGACAGCCGCAAAGCAGCGCTGGATATCGTCGACAAGACGGGCGTCGGCCTGGCGCCCGGAACCGCCTTCGGCGCAGGCGGCGAGCTTTTCCTGCGAGCCTGTTTCCTGCGCGATCCGCTACAGGTCAAGGCAGCAGCCGACAAGCTCTGCGATTACATTCTGAAACTTTGACGCTCAAGGCCCGGCCGTCGCAGCCGGACCCTTTTTGACGTCAGAAACGGTGGTTCGCTAAAATTGTAGCAAAGCCGGAAATCAGCCTCTAACCACAGCAGCAAACTTACCGGTTCAAAGGCGTCCGAACGGGTGCCTGATAAGAAGATCTGAAAGGAAAAACCGCGTCAGATGCCCTGTCCGATTAAACAGGGAACGGGACATGGCAATTTTGGTGACAGGCGGCGCCGGCTACATCGGCAGTCACATGGTTTGGGCACTGCTCGATGCAGGCGAGAACGTCGTCGTGCTCGATAGCCTTTCCACCGGCTTTCGCTGGGCGGTCGCGCCTGCTGCGCGCTTCTACTTGGGGGATATCGCCGATGCCGAGGTCCTGAAGACGATCTTCATCGAGAACGACATCGAGGCGATCATCCATTTTGCGGGCTCCGCGGTCGTTCCGGCTTCGGTTGCCGATCCGCTTTCCTATTACGACAACAATTCCGGCAAGACGCGTGCGCTCCTGAGCGCGGCGATCGCTGCCGGTGTGCGCCATTTCGTCTTCTCGTCGACGGCGGCGGTCTACGGCCCGCAGAAGACTTCCGGTCCGGTCAAGGAAACAGCGCCGCTCAACCCGGAAAATCCTTATGGCCAGTCGAAGCTGATGACGGAGCTCATGCTGCGCGACGCTGCTGCGGCCTATGATTTCGACTATGTGGCGCTCCGCTACTTCAACGTTGCAGGTGCCGATCCGCACGGCCGCGCCGGACAATCCACGAGCGGCGCGACGCACCTCATCAAGGTCGCCTGCGAGGCAGCCCTCGGCAAGCGCGACAGCGTGCATGTCTACGGCATCGACTATCCGACGCATGACGGCACCGGCGTGCGCGACTATATCCATGTCACTGACCTTGCCGAGGCTCATCTCAAGGCGCTGCAGCATCTGCGCAAGGGCAAGGGATCGTTGGTCGCGAATTGTGGCTATGGTTCCGGCTATACGGTGCTCGACGTGCTGAACATGGTGGTGCGCCTGCACGGCTACGCGTTCAAGATTCATATGGCGCCACGCCGCCCGGGCGATGCCGCAAGTGTCGTCGCCGACGCCACCTTGGCGCATCGCGTGCTGGACTGGACGCCGAAATACGATTCCCTGGAGACGATCGTTCGCAGCGCACTGGACTGGGAGCTGGCGCTGATCAACCGCAGGGTCGGGGAGCTGCAGGGAGTGCACC
The DNA here is from genome assembly GCF_015353075.1 of Rhizobium sp. 007. Taxonomy (NCBI): domain Bacteria; kingdom Pseudomonadati; phylum Pseudomonadota; class Alphaproteobacteria; order Hyphomicrobiales; family Rhizobiaceae; genus Rhizobium; species Rhizobium sp. 007. Next base: position 264,277 of record NZ_CP064187.1, read on the forward strand.
GCGCCCTTGCCGCGGCTTCCTTCTAAACGCGATCACGTCTGTTTTTTGACGCAAAGTCCACTGGAACGAAGCGCTTCCTCTGTTTATTGATGGGAGGTCAATCGAGGGTGGACGGCGGACATGCAGAACAATCACGAACGGGAAGTCATTATCGAACGACGCGGCACGGCGGGGATCATCCGCCTCAATCGGCCGAAGGCGCTGAACAGCCTGACGCTCGGCATGGTGCGCATGATCGACGCGGCGCTCGACGAATTCGCCTATGATGACGGCGTTGCAAGCGTGGTGGTGACGGGTGAGGGCGACCGCGGCTTCTGCGCCGGCGGCGATATCCGTGCACTTCACGAAAGCGGGCGCTCGGGTTCTGAGCTTGCGGAGACCTTCTGGCGCGAGGAGTTCACCCTCAACCACCGCATCGCAAGCTACGCTAAACCCTATGTCGCCCTGATGGATGGTATCACCATGGGCGGTGGCGTCGGCCTTTCCGCGCATGGGCGGCACCGCATCGTGACGGAGCGGACGAGGCTTGCGATGCCGGAAACCGGCATCGGCTATTTCCCGGATGTCGGAGCGACCTGGCTGCTGCCGCGCATGCCCGGCGAGACGGGAACATGGGCAGGATTGACCGGCCAGGAGCTGAATGCGGCGGATGCTATCTATGCCGGCCTTGCCGATTTTGAGATCCCGTCGTCGCGGCTGCCGGATGTCATCGACGCGTTGGCTCGGCTGCCGGTCGGGTCATCGCCGGTAGCTTGCGAGGCTCTGCTGAAGCATGTTGCCGGCAAGGCGACCGAAAGCCGCCTGCAGGTCGTTCGGCCGTTGATCGACCATGCCTTCTGTTTCGATCGCGTCGAAGAGGTTCTGGAAGCGCTCGCCGCTGACGAAGGCGAATTCGCCGCCAAGACACGGAAGACCCTGCAGATGCGCTCGCCGACGAGCCTGAAATTGACTCTGCGTCTGCTGAGGGAAGGACGGCAGAGCGTCAATCTCGCCGCCTGCCTGAACCGTGAGTTAGGGGCCTGTATGCAGATATTGAAATCCGCGGATTTTTATGAGGGCGTGCGGGCGGCGGTGGTCGACAAGGATCGAAATCCGAAATGGTCGCCTTCGACCATCGAGGCGGTAAACGCAGAGGTGCTCGCGCCGTTCTTCAAACCGGCCGATCGCCCTCTTGCCCTCTAGCGCCACATTCCGCGCATGCGGGCGCCGACATCGATGCGGACTTGGCGCGCCTGTTGCGCGGAGGCGCTTTCGCTCTTGACCTGCGGCCAGCCGCAGACCTCGAAAAATTGCAGCAACGTCGCCGGGATGAAGCGGGTGCGCGAGGCATAGACGTGCCGGTCGCCCTGCGCATTCTGCCCGTGCGTGAAGAAGCGCTGCGGGACGACGAGATCGAGATTGTCCCTAGCGCGCGTCATCGCGACATAAAGCAGGCGCCGCTCCTCCTCTATTTCCGCGCTGGTGCCAACGCCGAGATCCGACGGAATGCAGCCGTCGACAACGTTCAACATGAAGACCTTGGTCCACTCCTGACCCTTGGCCGAATGGATTGTCGAGAGGATCAGATAGTCCTCGTCGAGCAACGGCACGCCCGCCTGGTCGCTGGTCGCATCAGGCGGATCGAGCGTCAGTTCGGTCAGGAAGCGTTCGCGCGACGGATAGCCGCCGGCGATTTGCTCGAGCTGCAGGAGATCGGCCTGACGAGTTGCGGCATCCTCGTGCAGCCGCTCGAGATGCGGCTGATACCATTCTCGGACCAGGCCGATTTCGGCGGGCCAGCCGGCTTTCCCGGATCTCAGCTCCTGCATGACCGAAACGAAGGAGGTCCAATCCTCGCCGGCGCGCGGCGGGGCGGGCATGTCCGCGAGGGCCTGCAAGGGACTTGGATCCTCCGCCATCTGGTCGAGTGCCCGCTGGGCCGTCGAAGGTCCGACGCCCGGCAGGATCTGCATCAGCCGGAAGCCGGCGACCCGGTCGCGCGGATTGAGCGCAAAGCGCAGGACGGCCAGCATGTCCTTGACATGCGCGCTGTCGAGAAATTTCAGGCCGCCGAATTTCACGAAGGGAATGTTGCGGCGGGTGAGCTCGACTTCCAGCGCGCCGCTGTGGTGCGAGGCGCGGAAAAGCACCGCCTGGTTCTTCAGCCGCGTGCCCTCTTCGCGGTTTTCCAGCACCTTGTCGGCAACATACCGGGCCTGGTCGGCCTCGTCGCGCACCGTGACGAGGCGCGGGCGCTCGCCCGATTGCCGCTCCGTCCATAGGTTCTTGGTGAAGCGCTCCGAGGCAAGATCAATGACGGCATTGGCCGCGGCGAGAATGGGTTGCGTCGAACGATAGTTGCGATCGAGCGTGACAATATCGGCCGGCGGGCTGAATGAGGCTGGGAAATCGAGGATGTTGCGGACTGTGGCGGCGCGGAAGGAATAGATCGACTGCGCATCGTCCCCGACGACGGTCAGCCCCTGTCCCTCAGGCTTCAAAGCAAGCAGGATGGAGGCTTGCAGGCGGTTCGTATCCTGATATTCGTCGACGAGCACATGATCGAAGCGGCCGCCGATATCCTCGGCGATCAGCGGTTCGGCAACCATCTGCGCCCAGTAGAGGAGCAGGTCGTCATAGTCGAGGACGTTCTGGGTCTGCTTGGCCTCGACATAGGCGGCGAAAAGTTCGCGGAGCTGCTTTTCCCATGCGGCACACCAGGGGAAGGCGTTACGCAGGACCAGGGGCAGTTCCGTCTGCGAATTCACGGCCCGTGAATAAATCGCAAGGCAGGTACCCTTGGTCGGGAAGCGGCTCTCCATTTTCGAGAAGCCGAGATCGTGACGAACGAGGTTCATCAGATCGGCGCTGTCTTCCCGGTCATGGATGGTGAAGGTGGGGTCAACCCCGATCTGCTCGGCATAATCGCGAAGCAGCCGCGCGCCGATCCCATGGAAGGTACCGCTCCAGGCCAGCGCATCGGCCATGATGCCGGAATTCCTGCCAAGAACCTCAGCGCAAATCCGCTCGACGCGGCGCGCCATCTCAAAGGCCGCCCGGCGGGAGAAGGTCATCAGCAGGATGCGGCGCGGATCCGCACCCTTGACGATCAGATGCGCAACGCGGTGCGCCAGCGTATTGGTCTTGCCGGAACCCGCGCCGGCGATCACCAGAAGCGGACCTGCAACTTGGCTACCGCCGGCAAGCGTGCCGTGTTCGACTGCCATGCGCTGCTGTGGATTGAGCTTTTCGAGATACATCCAGCCATCCGGTTGGCGCCCGCACGCAATGACGGCGCGGACAGATTAGGCGTTCCTTGAATGTTCTCGATAATGATTCCTGTCAAGCGCAAGCTTTAGTGAACGGCGGACACCACTTCCTGCCGCATGAGTTTCAAGCTCCGATCTGGCTGGAGAATGTAGGTTTCCCGCACCCGGTTGCCGCTTGAATTGAAGAAATTGTTGTAAACGGCGCTGCCGACGGGTGATTTTGTCAGTTTGGTTCGCGGCTGCCCGCCATAGGTCAAGCTGCCGGGAATGGGCGTGGGCTCCGATGCGCCGGAGGATGTGCAGGCGCACAGCATGACCGCCGCGAGAATTGCCGAAATGATCACTTTCATTGAACCACCCCGGCTGTCGATCCGTTGCATATGGGCCACCTGCTACCGAACGCCAAGGGTGGTTTCAAAGACAATGCTTGATTGCCCATCAGCTTGGCGTGCCGTTATGCAACGGAAAACCGCTTTGGAGCGTCAAAGCCACTGCTGCGGTGGCGACCGGTCAGTTCGGTTCTGGCTGCTGGATCGTCTTCGGTGGCGTGTCGTCATTTCCCCCGCCCTTGTCGAAAGGTTTGACCACCAGGATACTGAGAATCGAGGCGATCATCGCTGCAATAATGACAAGCATCAGTGTTCTCATGGAAATTTCTACTTCGGATAACGTGATTTGGGACGATTCAATTAAACTTTTTCAAGCGAAAGAAAAGTTCCAAAAGATTCTCGCGAGAATGCGCAAGAAAAAGTGGGAACAAAAACTGCATCTCACGTGTTTGATCGTCTGAATTCAACGCCGGAGACTGTTATGAGGACGACATTCCGTCTGGGCGCTGCCGCCCTTCTTGTTGCATCCGCCGCATTTGCCACACCTGCATCCGCCTCACTCAAAACCGATATCGATTATTATTCGGCATTGCCGCAGGATCAGATTGCGCTCAATGAATATACCGCCGCGCCTGCCTGTGAGCCGGCCGACGCGCATTATCTGCCATCCTTCATCCGTGCTCCGGACGGCACCATCATCGGCGTCGGCTATCTCGAGATAGAAAGCGACAGCAACTGCTGAAAGCAGACTATGGGGATTCTGCCCGGACAAGGCTCGCCTGCGCATGGCTGAGGGAACGAGCCTCTGACCAATCATGATGGCTGCGGTATTTCATGGGTAGCCAGCGCTCGCGTGCAACGCCTTTGGAAACGGGTTTCCAGCCTATCCTGCTTCAACAGTTAAATGAAAATGAACAACCATGCCTAAACGGCACAGGGCAGCAATTCCGATTACAGTCGGCCCTTTGGGCACCCGTCAGTGCAGCTTCAGCTTGGCTTCTTCCGCCGCCGCCAGAAACTCGGCGCGGGCCTCCTCGGCGGTCTTGCGTCCATCGAGCGCCGCGCGGCAGGCACTGCGGGCCTTAAGATAACGAAGCCCGCGGTTTGCGGGCCAAAGATCGGTAAGACATTTCAATGCATCGAACGGGCCGTTCACGGTTCGCGCATCGGCGTTTTCGAAGCCGACTTTGACCGGATTTCCCCATCTTTCCGTTGCCATAGGCGTATTCCTCCAGTGTTTACGCCAAAACGCGCATCCAGCCCGTTGCGTTCCCCTTACAAGGACCGTGCACACGGATATATTAGCGGGATATTTGTCGCCGGCAATCGGGTTGATCGGCAGATGCGCAAGATGCGACGGAGGATTGAATTTTTTGGCAGAAATGATGCCGGCGAGCCGGTCACACCTGCCAGGTGACCGCTCGCTCTTTGCAGTCAGGGCGCTCTTAAAGCCAGATGGACGTCTCGCGACCTTATCGAGGAAGTGGCGGGCAGCCGAGCCCGGAGGTCCCGGTTGCCGCGTCGTCCTGCTGCCCCGTTGCATTCGTGCAGTCAGGCGATAACGGGATCGCGGGGTTGACGCCGCTTGGGTTGATCGTGCTGCCGCTCCTGTTCAGATCGACGGCACCGGAATTGATCGTGCTGTTGGTGATGCCGGGATCCGTGCGGGTCGTGCCCGAGCCGGTATTGTTGGGAGTGGGAGCTATCGTGGTTCCGCCACCGGACCCTCCTTGGGTGCCGGTCGATTGTGCGAGAGCAGTGGTTGCGACGGCAACCGCCACGATCGAACTCGCGATAAAACGAATAAACATGAGGGCATCCTCCATTGTCTGTTCATAGAACCGCAGTCCGCGGGAGATGGTTCGATCACAAGGAGTTGAGCGAAAGCTGTGACCACGCATCACCATGAGACGAATCACGAAAATGGCTCTTTACCGGAAAACTGGTGCTGCCGAGTGGGATTGAACCACCGACCTCACCCTTACCAAGGGTGTGCTCTACCACTGAGCTACGGCAGCAGGACCAGGACGCATGAGCCGGACGGCTGCATTGCGTGAACGGGGGGCCTATTGCCACAGCTTCTTGATAAGCGCAAGCCGCAAATTCCAACTTCGCATGTATTAAGGCCAAGGCCCTTTTTGCGTGAGGCGGAATCCGCTAAACATCAAGCATGGACGACAAGATCGAAAATGCCGCAAAGGGCCGCAAGGCGGTGATCGAAGAACAGGCGAAACTGCGCCGCGAACGCGCTGCCGAAAAGCTTCGCGAAAATCTCGCCCGCCGCAAACAGCAGACACGGGCGCGCCGCTCCGGCCAGGCGGACGAGACAAATGGGCTTCCTGCCGCAAAAATGGACGAATCGTAATGTTCGTTTCACGGCGAATTGAAGCGTGCCCGGAATTCGTCTAAAGACCCCCATCCCTTTTAAAGGCAGAACTTTCAGAAAGGCGGGCACAGCCCGTAAGCCCATATGGATCGTATCAGAATTGTCGGCGGTAATGAGCTCAATGGCATCATTCCGATTTCCGGCGCCAAGAATGCTGCCTTGCCGCTGATGATCGCCTCGCTTTTGACCAGCGATACCTTGACGCTCGAAAACGTCCCTCATCTGGCAGATGTCGAACTTTTGATGCGCATCCTCGGCAATCATGGTGTCGACGTTGCCGTCAACGGCCGCCGCGAGCGCCAGGAAGACTCCTATGCACGCACGATCCACTTCACCTGCCGCACCATCGTCGATACGACCGCGCCCTATGAGCTGGTCTCGAAGATGCGCGCTTCCTTCTGGGTCATCGGACCGCTGCTCGCGCGCGAAGGCCACTGCCGCGTCTCTTTGCCGGGCGGCTGCGCCATCGGCACGCGTCCGGTGGATCTCTTTCTCGAAGGACTTGCAGCGCTCGGCGCAAACCTCGAAATCGACAGCGGCTATATCAACGCGACGGCGCCGAACGGAGGCCTGATCGGCACGCGCTACACTTTCCCGAAAGTTTCCGTCGGTGCGACCCATGTAATGATGATGGCGGCAACGCTCGCCCGGGGCACCACGGTCATCGGCAATGCCGCCCGCGAACCGGAAGTCGTCGACCTCGCCAACTGCCTGAACGCCATGGGCGCGAAGATTTCCGGCCAGGGCACCTCGACGATCACCATCGAAGGCGTGCAGTCGCTTTCCGGCGCGCGCCACCGCGTCCTGCCGGACCGCATCGAGACCGGCACCTATGCCATGGCCGTCGCGATGACCGGTGGCGACGTCGTTCTGGAAAACACCGATGCAGCTCTGCTCGAAACGGCATTCGAGACCCTCCGCCGTGCCGGTGCGGAAATCTCGCCGACCAACAACGGCGTGCGCGTCAGGCGCAATGGTGCCGGCATCAGGCCGGTCGATGTCGTGACCGATCCGTTCCCCGGCTTCCCGACGGATCTGCAGGCGCAGTTCATGGCACTGATGACGCGCTCCTCCGGCATTTCGCATGTGACGGAAACCATCTTCGAAAACCGCTTCATGCATGTGCAGGAGCTTGCCCGCCTCGGCGCGAAGATTTCGCTTTCCGGCCAGACGGCGAAGATCGAGGGCGTGCCGCGGCTGAAGGGCGCTCCGGTGATGGCAACGGACCTTCGTGCTTCCGTTTCGCTGGTGATCGCCGGTCTTGCCGCCGAAGGCGAGACCATGGTGTCGCGCGTCTATCACCTCGATCGCGGCTTCGAGCGGCTGGAAGAAAAGCTCACCCGCTGCGGCGCGATCGTCGAGCGCGTCAGCGAATAGGCAAGGGCGGTTCTACGCCCTTTATTCCGGTTGCGCATTTAGCCGCGGCATCCTATTTCCCTTGTCGAACGCATCGCCATCCCGGCGGTGCGCGATGGACCCAGGGGTTTTGCCTGCATGACCGATTTGAAGCTTCTTGCGCTCGATAGCGAAGACCTTTCCGTGGTCTCCGCCCATATGCAGGACAGCGTCTTCAAGGTCGGGGACATGGCCTGGTCGCCGCGGGACGGACAGTTTTCGATAGCCGCCAACCGCTTTGTCTGGGAAGATGCCCTCAACAAGCGCAAGGGCTTTGAGCGCCACCGGGCGGTGCTGATCTTCAAGCGCGTTCTGGCCGTCCGCTCCACCGGGATCGACCGCGAGCGGCGGGACGATGTACTGTCCCTGCTGTCCGTCGGCTTCGAACAGAAGGGCGAGGGGCCGGATGGCACGATCGAGCTGACGCTTGCCGGCGCCGCCGAGATCGTCCTCGACGTCGAATGCATCGAAGTGCAGCTTGCGGATATCGGTGGGGCATGGGAAACCGCCTCCAAGCCCCGCCACCCCGGTGCGTGAAGACGTCCCCGTGTCGAATTGAGAAGGAATATCTGCGTTGGCAATCTGGCTGGATCAGACATCGGACGGTTTCGAGCAGCGCTTCGCCGCGTTTTTGACAACCAAGCGTGAAGTTTCAGAAGACGTGAACGCGGCCGTGCGCACGATCATCGACGACGTGCGCGCCCGCGGTGATGAAGCGCTCGCCGAATATTGCAAGAAATTCGACGGCATCGATTTTGCCGATGTGCCGATGCGCGTGACCGAAGCGGAAATCGATGCCGCGGTGGAAGCAGTGCCTTCCGAAGTGCTCGGCGCGCTGAAGGTTGCGGCTGTCCGTATCGAATCCCATCATCGCCGCCAGCTGCCGAAGGACGATATCTACGAGGACGCCATGGGCGTCGGGCTCGGCTCGCGCTGGACGGCGATCGAGGCAGTCGGCCTCTACGTGCCGGGCGGCACAGCAAGCTATCCGAGCTCGGTGCTGATGAATGCGGTGCCGGCAAAGGTCGCAGGCGTCGAGCGCATCGTCATTGCGGTGCCGGCAACGGGCGGTGAGGTCAATCCGGCCGTACTTGCTGCGGCCAAGCTTGCCGGTGTTTCGGAGATCTACCGTGTCAGCGGTGCGCAGGCTATTGCCGCGCTCGCCTACGGCACGGAGACGATCGCACCGGTCGCAAAGATCACCGGCCCGGGCAACGCCTATGTTGCCGCCGCCAAGCGCCAGGTCTTCGGCACGGTCGGCATCGACATGATCGCCGGCCCGTCGGAAGTGCTGGTAATCGCAGACAAGGATAACAACCCGGACTGGATCGCCGCCGACCTTCTGGCCCAGGCCGAACATGATGCAAGTGCCCAGGCGATCCTGGTCACCGATAACGCCGAATTCGGCAAGGCCGTGGAAGTCGCCGTCGAGCGGCAGCTGAAGACTTTGAACCGTGCGGAAACCGCCGCCCGCAGCTGGCGGGATTTCGGTGCGGTCATCCTGGTGAAGGACCTGAAGGATGCGATACCGCTTGCCAACCGCATCGCGGCCGAGCATCTGGAGCTCGCGGTTGCCGATCCGGATGCGCTGCTCGACGGAATCCGCAATGCCGGCGCGATCTTCATCGGCGCCCATACGCCGGAAGTGATCGGCGATTATGTCGGCGGCTCGAACCATGTCCTGCCAACCGCGCGCTCTGCCCGCTTCTCCTCCGGCCTTTCCGTGCTCGACTTCGTCAAGCGCACCTCGATCCTCCGGCTCGGTCCGCAGCAGCTTCGCGATCTCGGTCCGGCGGCGATCGCCCTCGCGGTCTGCGAAGGCCTCGACGCCCATGCGCGATCGGTCGCGATCCGTCTCAATCTCGAAAGGTGAGGCATGGCGAAGGGCGACTTCCGGCTCTCAGATATCGTCCTTGACGATACGATCGGCCGTTCGACGCCTGATGTCGAGCACGAGCGCGCCGTCGCGATCTTCGATCTCATCGAGGAAAACAGCTTCGAGCCAGTCGGCCACAGCGGCGGACCCTACCGGCTGAAGATTTCGCTGGTCGATTCCAAGCTCGTCTTTGCGATCACCACGGAAGACGGACGGAATGTTGCGACCCATATCCTGTCACTGACCCCCTTCCGCCGGCTCGTGAAGGACTATTTCATGATCTGCGAAAGCTATTACGAGGCGATCCGCTCTGCCTCGCCAAGCCGCATCGAGGCGATCGATATGGGACGGCGCGGCATCCACAACGAGGGCTCGCAGACATTGAAGGACCGGCTTGCCGGCAAGATCGAGGTCGATTTCGACACAGCGCGCCGCATCTTCACGCTCGTCTGCGTGCTCTACTGGCGCGGATGACGGCGATGGCGCCGGCTCCGACCACGGCAGAAGGAAAGGCGCCCGGCGCGATTCTCTTCATGTGCGGGTTGAACGCCATCCGCTCGCCGATCGCCGAAGTGATCGCCCGTAGCATCCTGCCCAGGAATACCTATATACGTTCCGCAGGCGTTCGCGCCGGCGAGCGCGACCCCTTTGTCGACGTCGTGCTCGATGAAATCGGCCTTTCGCTCGGGCGTCGCCAGCCGCAGACGCTTGACGAACTCGAGGATGACTACTTCGATCTGATCATCACGCTCTCGCCACAGGCCCATCACGCCGCACTGGAACTGACGCGGTCGAGCGCCGTCGACGTAATCTATTGGCCGACGATGGATCCGACGGTCACAACCGGGACCCGCGAGCAGATTCTGGACGCCTACCGTGAGGTGCGTGATCACCTTGAGATGCTCATCGAAACACGCCTCGTCAGGAGAAATGGCATCGCCGCTCAATCGGCGTGAAACAAAAGGAAGAAAGCCCGATCAACAAGGTTCACAAATGACCCCTGATTGTGTAGTTTCCGCGAAAATTTTAAGGCGGCCAATGCCGTCATCTCAACCGACAGGAAGAAAACCTTTATATGCCTAAAGAAGAAGTCCTCGAATTCCCGGGTATTGTGACCGAACTTCTGCCGAACGCGACCTTTCGTGTGAAGCTCGAAAACGAGCACGAAATCATCGCCCACACGGCGGGCCGCATGCGCAAGAACCGTATCCGCGTTCTCGCCGGCGACAAGGTTCTTGTGGAAATGACGCCTTACGATCTCACGAAGGGCCGCATCACCTATCGTTTCAAATAGGCTTGGCCCGGAAGCCTAAAGGGCTTCCGTTTCCGGTCGAGGGTCCATGGCGCTCACATACAAGCTCATTCTGGCTTCCGGCTCGCCGCGCCGTGTCGACCTGCTCAACCAGGCAGGCATCGAGCCCTCGCGCCTGATGCCGATGGATATCGACGAGACGCCGAGGAAATCCGAGCATCCCCGTTCGCTTGCCCGGCGCCTTTCGACGGAAAAGGCCGAAGCGGCCCTTGCCGCGATCAAGAGCGACATGGCCTGGAAGGGCAGCTATATCCTTGCTGCCGACACTGTGGTTGCTGTCGGCCGCCGCATTCTCGGCAAGGCCGAGTTTGCCGACGAGGCTTCCGCCTCGCTGCATCTGCTTTCCGGCCGCAGCCACTGGGTCTATACCGGCGTCTGCCTGGTGACGCCCGACCGCAAGATCCGCCAGAAGATCGCCGAGACGAAAGTGCGCTTCAAGCGGCTTTCCGGTTTCGAGATCGAGAACTATCTTGCCTCTGGCCAGTGGCGCGGCAAGGCGGGTGCCTATGGCATCCAGGGGCTGGCCGGCAGCTTCGTGCAGAAAATGGTGGGCTCCTATACCAATGTCGTCGGCCTGCCGCTTTATGAAACAATCCTGCTGCTGACCGGCGAAGGCTTCGACGTGCATAGCCGGTGGCCTGAGGGCTGAGCCCGGAGGAAGATCACCGTGCCCGAAGAGAATAAAAACACCGCCAAGGTCGAACCGCTTCGCAAGACGCGCCCTTGCCCGGAATGCGGCAAGCCCTCGCATCGCGATCACTACCCTTTCTGTTCGAACCGGTGCCGCGAGGTCGACCTCTCCCGCTGGCTGAACGGCGCCTATGCCATTCCGGTTGCCGAAGACGAGAAGAAGGCGGACTACGACGACGAAAAGTAGCGAAAATCCACAGCGAACCCCTTCAATTTGCTTGTGAATCCGCAAAATGTCCCCGGTTGGCAAAAAACTGTCATTTGCTGCTTGCCATGGCCGGACAAGATGCTATAACCCCGCTCGCTTCCGGGGCGAACCAAGGCCCCGCACTTCTTTCAACGAAGAATGTTCTGCGAAGCACGGATGCCCAGATAGCTCAGTTGGTAGAGCAGCGGATTGAAAATCCGCGTGTCGCTGGTTCGATTCCGGCTCTGGGCACCATAAAAATCCAACGAATTCAATTGGATAGAAAAACGGAGCCGAAACGCTTCCGCCTCCATGTGGCATTCATGTGGCAATCCGCCCACGCCATGTGCCACCTAACCCAGTAAATTCGCTAGTCTTTCAGACCTTTGCTGCCTGCGCTTGTCCGACTCTTCGTCAACGAACAAGTGCCCATACAAATCGTAGGTAATCTTAATGTCCGAGTGCCCCATTTCACTTTGGACCTCTTTGGGATTGGCGTTGTCCGCTATGAGCATCGAGGCATGGAAGTGGCGGAGGAGATGGAAATTATAGAGCGGCTCCACAAGGGGTTTGCCGTCGTCGTCCCTCTGGATATCGCCATTCCTATCGAGGAGGGGGTTGGTTAGGCCGAGGCTGATTTGCAGTGGCTTCCATGCTCGATTGTAGATGTTGGGAAGGCTCATAGGTTCGCCAGACTTGGTGGCGAAGACGAGCGCATGCCCTCCGGCCTCAAGCTTCCACTGCTTGAGCATTTGCAGGAGGCTGGCTGGAACTGGAATGCTTCTATAGCCCGCGTCAGACTTTGTGACTTCTGCCACATCGCCGTTTTCATCGGCTCTTTGCCTTACATGGATTTTTCCTGCGTCGAAATCGACCGCCGCCCATGGCAGGCCTCGAACTTCAGACGCTCGCATGCCGGTATGGATCGCCGTGGCGATGATGGCCCGATACCGCCTCCATGCCTTAGCTCTTTGGACGTTCGGCTGAGCGCCGAGGGTGTCGAGTTCGGCCAGGATCAGGCGGATATGCTCCAAGGCTGGAACCTTTGCCTTTGTGATATCGCGCTTGTCCTTGCCTATGGAAACTTCACGGGCGACGTTTACCGCGACCTTCTGTTGCGTCACCGCCTCGTTCAGGAGGCCTTTCAGCGAGGTCATGACCTTCCTTGCCAGGGAGCGGCTATGGCCCGCTAGGAGCTTCGCCTTGAAGTCGAGGATAACGGCCTGCGTTAGATCGCAGAGCTTCAGGTGGCCCAAGGGCGGCACGATATAGAGGTCTTTATGGTAGTTGTACTGACGGAGGGTCGAAGCTTCGGCGGGGCCCCTTTCTCCCCGGCCAACGGTCACAGCCGTAATCCAGATATCAGCCATATCCGATACCGTGATGGACTGGCTATCGGGCACATGCGTCTTTTCCCGAACGCCTTTGACATTATCCTCCCACCAAGCTGTTGCCTCCCTTTTTGTGGGAAAGTTCTTGTGGCGACGACGCATTTTCTTCGTCTCGGGGTCATAGGCGAAATAATCGACTTCCCATGCTTCGCGCGGTTCGCCTTTTGACGTGATCCATTTCCTTTTGTGAACTTTGGACATGGTTTCAGCGCTCCCCATCAATCAATTTTAAGAGCTTTGTTCCGTCTTCGAGACGGACGCACCGCACCGTATACATCCTCGTATCCTCCATTCCTTCGTGTGGCATGGATTATATCCGGGGGATATCCGCTTGTCGCTGATTATTTAGCTCTATCTAAAATAATGGGGTGCCTTGGGACCCTCGGACCTTGACTGCTTGCGGGGCGGGTCGCTCCTTCGGTCGCTGCGCTCCGGCCCCCTATGGGGGCCTCGCTTGCTCAACGCTAGCCCGCCCGCTCGCCGTCAACCCCTGCGGGGTACGGTCCTACCCAAGAGCACCCCCAAGTCTCGGCGCGCGGCGACATCCGATTGGTTCAAATGAACCGCCGAAACTCAATCCAAATGACGCATGGTGTCTGCACTGAGTGCAAACTTGTAACCATGATTCAGAGCGGCGATCAATTCATCCCACATGAAAAACCAGCAAATTATGGGTATACCACTAAAACGATATATTCATACCACATGCAAACCCATGGTTGCAATCGATTCGAAAAGGCGCATACTGAACCTAATAACAAAACCGCAAGAAGTGAGTGCTCAAACAAAGAAAGGCAATGCCAAATGACCAAAAATCAAGCGAAATCAAGAGGTTCCAAGCGACCTGCGCTAGCCGATGAAGTGGCGCAGTTCATCCTCGTAGTCAATGAGGACGACGTTGGAGAATTTCTTGCTGGTCTCCCGCACGAGCTAATCAAACGCTGCCATGTTCAAAGCTTTCACCGAGTTGAATATGACCCGGATGAAGATGACGCTGAAAGTGCGGGATATGACGAAATAATCTTCGAAGACAAAGACGACGAAGTCGAACTCAAACTCTAAAACCCAACCGTTGCCTGCCCCACCGCGAATGGTGTGGTTAGTAAGCCTTAACTTACGGAGAACCCCAAATGAACATCGCCGCACTGCAACAAGTCGTTACTGACCCGGATATCGTTTGGGGAGCAGACGAGATTGGCCGCGTGATCGGCCTCGATCCCGGCAACAAGTCCAATCGCCGTAAGACGTTCTACGTGCTGGAAACGCGAGAACTGAATGGCATTCCGGTCAAGAAGGTCGGGCGCACTTATATCGCCAGCCGCACAGCTTTGCTGGAATGGGCGAAGGGAAAGTGACGGCATGAAAAAAGCCCCCAGTGCTGAAGCTGAGGCTACAAGCCAGTGCATGGAGGAGCATCTCAGCGAGCCGGTAGCGCATGCTCTGCTGACAATCCTGTTCGAGGCGAATTCAAGCAGCCGCACCGCCGCCCTGCCGTCAAAAGCATGGTGCGTAAGTCCAAGCTAACGCAATAGCAATCCGGAGAACCGACCATGAGTACCATCGAAGAATACCGCGAATACGTCGTCCCTGCCCATGACAACTACTGCGTGGTGGAGCCTGTTTGGACCGGCGACACAGTCAGCAAGGTCTTCAACATGCCGGTCATCGCATGGCTCATCCAGACCGATGGCGATGGCGGGTATCGATGTGCGGACCCTGTCCCGATCACCGTAAACGGAACGCGCCGCGACCGCTTCGTCTACAACGAATTATCGCAACGATACGCGCTCCCCGGATCACCGATCAGGTTCGAAGGTACGCAACAAGTGAAGGATTGGTACACGGACGGAAATATCGGCAAGACCGAATAACCGCACCAATGCCGCGCCCACAAGCGCGGCGGAGGGGCGGGAACAAAAGCGAGGCAAGGCAAGGGGCGATCCCGCCCAAAAGCAATGTCGAAATGAACGATCTACAGAAGGCAATCGTGACCGACACTGAAGAGTTTCTTGAGTGGAGGGAGCAGCTTGTCAAGAAGTACGAATATCGACCGCTGCGGGTCCGCCTTCGGTCGGTCCTGACCTGAGAGCTTAGCTCCCTCTTTCGGTCAGATCCCGCGAGGAATGGTCCTGACCCCGCAGTCCCCGTGGGACTTTTTGCCAACCACCTGAGCAAGAGACCGGCGACATGGCTAATAGCACAAACCCTCATGAAAAACAGCCTCAGAAGGCCACCACGCGAATTCGAGGCAATGGCCGGTCTATGACATCATCCGACGCCTCGAACGCGGGTCAGCGGGCAACGTCGGGCCGCGAGCGATTTACATTCGAATGGTTTAACGATTTCGAGGATGAGAGCCTGATCAAGGAATGGCTCATAGACGATGCATTTGGCAAGGGCGAGTTCACGACCATCTACGGAAAACCCGGAGCAGGTAAGTCAGTCATCGTGACCGATATGGCCTGCCATGTGGCGGCTGGCATGCCTTGGCATGGCAAGGGAGTGAAGCAGGGCTTCGTGGTCTACGTCGCCGCTGAGAGGAAGGATTTGACCAAGCGGCGCATGCGCGCTTTTCAGATACACCATGACCTGAAGGGTTTCGTGCCGCTCGCCGTCGTCGGCGGTCGAAAGATCAATCTGTTAGACAGCAAAGTTGCCGAGCAACTGGCAACCGAGATTAACGAGGCCGCGAGCGAGAAGGGTCTGACCCCTGCTTGGATCATCATCGACACGCTGAGCCGCACCTTCGGCGGCGGCAACCAGAACGACAGCCAGGATATGGCAAAATTCATACAATCCTGCGACCAAATCACCCACGCGGTGACCGGCAGCCCGCACGTCACGGTCATCCACCATACCGGCCAAGCAGACGGCAGCCGGGGCAAGGGCGCGATTGATCTTGACGCTTCTGTGGACGCGAGTTTTCTGGTCAAGCAGTTGGGCAACAACTGTTTCGAGGTGGAATGCGACGGTTCCAACGATCTGGCAGAAATGAAAGTGCGCTTTGCACTTGAGAGCGTGGTGATCACGACGGACAAGCAGGGGAAGGACGTTCCGGCTCCTGTGGTTGTTCCCATGGAGGGCGACGACGCGACCGGCGATAAACAGGAACTGACCAAATCCGAAGACAGCGCCCTGAATATCCTTCATCGCCAGATCGAACAGCGCGACGGCGAATGCTCCGAACAAAAGTGGCGGCAGGCTTGCTATACGGAATGGAAGGCAGGGGAGGTGCCGCCGCCGACATTTGAAGCCCAAAAGAAGCGTTTCGACCGAGCCAAGAAGGGGCTTGACGGAAAGGGACAATTGACGCTTCGCGATGGCATGTACGTCTTGGCGAAGAATGCCTGATTTCCAGTCTTTTCCGGCAGGGACAGCTACAGGGACATAGGGACACATCTATAGATGTGTGTCCCTAATGTCCCTTTCAGTATGCTCAGGTACAAAAGAGACAATGTCCCTAGTTTGTCCCCGATGTCCCGCCACCAAAACAAAGGCCGAGCGACGATCTTGGGGAGGTCCGTACCGCAGGTTGACGGCTCCGAGGAGGGGCATAAGCTTAGCGGAGCCAGCCGACCGTTAGGGCGGCGGCGCAGCGACCGAAGGGAAGCGCCCTGTGAAGGGCAGTCAAGGACCGAAGGGTCCCAAGCCGGCGCGAATACAGAGAAGGCACACAAGTATAGGTTGCAGTAGTTCCAGATCGCGAAAAGTGTGAGAACGGCTATATGCCCCCCTGTGGTGTGATCGAGGCGACCCACCCCGGCCTTGGTAAAAATGAAGCTTGGGATGCCCCGGAAAATGGCTCCCAAAAAAAGACCGTGGGCATGTGTGCCTAATGATTTCAACCCTCTGACCATTTGACGCCGACGTACCGCCGAGGGCGGTCGTGATAGGCTAGGAGGGTGTGGGTGTCGAATAGCTATCGATCAGCGGATAGCCGATCTGCGAGTCGAATTCTAAGTTATTGTTTTATGGCCGTTCTTTGGAGCATGTAGCATCCATTTGGCAAGAGCTACAGCTTGATTTTACTCCTGCCCTTGGGTTTCCAACGTACATCAGGGGGATTTCAGGTTCATTCATCAGGGCGGCAAACACTTGAAACATATAGCACCAGAAGATAATCGCGTCAGAGTCTCGGGGGTGCGGTATCACACCGCTGCGTCGTGCTCTTCGAGGCCGGCCGAGAGAGAGTGCGCTAGGCTCAAGGTGTGGTCTTGGCAACGAACCGTCTCGGCTTCGTCGTCCCCGGAACTGTGCGTGATTCGGTCGCAGGAGCCGATTCGTGCTACACTGCGGGCCAGCCGACCTGGCCACCTGTGTTCGAGAATATGACCAAAGTAACCGCTTTACCCGACGGAGTGGATTTCGACGTGGCCGCTGATGAGACCTTGCTTGAGGCGGCTCTCAGATCGGGTGTGCCATTTGCCCACGCATGTGGCGGCCGGGCGAAATGCTCGACATGCCGCGTTTGGGTTCTCGATGGCCTGGAGGCTTGCCCGGGCCGAAATCCGGATGAAACCTTGATGGCGGACCGGTTGAGATTGACGGATGAGGTTCGGCTGGCCTGTCAGCTTAGGCCGGAAGGCGAGCTTCGCGTCCGACGCCTGGTGTTGGACGAAACCGATATGATAATGACCAGCCAACTTTGCAGTTCTGCTGGGACGCGTTCTGGCGAGTCAAAGCGTGTTGCAGTCTTCTTTAGCGATATCGCCGATTTCACGGCGCTGTCGGAGCGCCTTTCGCCCTATGACGTTATGTATCTGCTGAACCGCTACTTCGCCCAGGTCGGTGACATTATCGAGCAGAATGGCGGTTTCATCGACAAAATTCTCGGCGATGGGCTCATGGCAATATTCGGCGTCGACGACCAGCCTGACGCTCCAATCCGCTCCGTGAACGCCGCGCTTCAGACCCTTGCCACAGTTGATCGTTTGAAGCCGTTCTTTGCCTCGATGTATGGCATCAGTTTCGATATTCGTATTGGCCTCAACTATGGCGAAGCCGTCATCGGCACATTGGGTTTTGCTGGACACGAACGTCTCACGGTAATCGGCGACGTGGTGAATCTGGCCAGCCGGATCGAGGCCGCCAACAAAGATGCCGGTACGCGGCTGCTAATATCCGAGGCTCTCCGCGACCAGATCGCCGACCAGGTGGAAGTCGCGGACTTCGTCAGGGTACGCCTTCGCGGTACCGGCGAGCGCACAAGCCTGTTCGAAATCATCAGGCTGAAGCCCGAAATCGACGCCAAGCTGAATGCCAAAGGGCCTCGCGAAACCATCCGTCACGGCGGCAGGAACTGGGTTCGCGCTTTTGCCGAAGACGAGCTGCAGCCCCACGAACGCCGGATTCTCGATTTTGAAGATTACGATATCGTCGTCGTTCGCGGATCCGACAGCTATTGCGCCTTCAACAATGCCTGCCCGCATCTTCATCTGCCGCTCTTCGAACGCCGAAGTTCCGCTCAGGTCGAAAAGCTGAAGCTCCCACACATGGAGAGCACGATCACCGGAGATCTTGGCTTGGTCTGCCGCTGGCATCAGAGTTGTTTCGACCTGTTTACTGGCGAAATCAGGCAGTGGGCGCAGTTGCAGCAGGATGGTACTGCGCCGGGCTATGAACAGTCGGGTGACATTTCGAAAAACCGCGAAAAGCTGATCGTATACCCCTGCCGAACGCAGGACGGCTTTGTGTGGATCGGGCTCGAGTGAAGACGACGGTCCGATATTCCAGTTTTTTCCGTCGCGATCCGGTTCAAAGAGCCTTCAACAGAATTTTTGGGGAGGACCTGCGTTGATGGGCATGTGTCAGGCACGGTTCCCGCGCGGGCTACGGCCTAGACAAGCGGATTACCTATCTGCGAGTCACGACTTAAGTGGTTGTTTCAGAAAAGACATTTCTGGCATGTGACACTCATGTGGCAATTTTCAACCCTTATTTCGCCGGTCTCCAACCCACATGGTGCAGTCCAGTCGCTAACACGATAAATCTTGATACTCAGGTCCACGGTTCCGGCTTGCAGTTCTGCTCGTGCCAGATTTATTCGGGAGCGATAGGCTTCGGCTTCATCTTGCTGACTTCCGAGCTAAAATATTTCCAGCGCGCAGGAGCCTAACCGGTTTCTCAAAACGCTTGAAATCAGGCAGTCCAATGACGTACCCGACCTGTGACATTTGGAATCGGAATTGGAAGATAAGGGTTGTAACGCCTTGTTTTCAATATAGCGGGTGAGGCGATGCGCTATAACTGTGCTACCATTGCGCACTCTCCGACACGCCAAATTAGCTCAGCACCCACGAGCAAAAATGACCTGAAAAATGGCCGCAAAGTTATCTGTCATCGGAATTGGAAGCCTAGGATTGTAAGCACTTGATTTCAAAGCGCCGAAAACCGCGTTGTGCTGGTGACCTGCCACTGAAGTTTCATCCAGCGGCGATTAGAGCCCCGGCGGTTTTGAATACGCCAAGTGGCGCGGTGGTAGCAACCGGCGGAAACGCGAAGCTTTCATCTTGCGCAGCGTTTCCGCCGGTTGCGGCGATGGTCCCGGCATAGCTTGCCGGGGTCTGGTATCCGAGCGATGAATGGGGCCGGAAATGGTTATAATCTTCGGCCCATTCGGCGATGGCGCTGCGAGCATGGTCGAGGCCGAAGAACAGGCTCTCGTCGAGCAGCTCGTCGCGCATCCGGCCGTTGAAGCTCTCGACATATCCGTTCTGCATCGGTTTACCCGGCGCGATGTAGTGCCACTCCACCTTGTGATCCTTCGACCAGGCAAGGATGGCATTCGAGGTGAGTTCGGTGCCATTGTCGGAGACAATCATGTCAGGCTTGCCACGCCGCTCGATCAGCGTTGTCAGTTCGCGGGCAACACGACGGCCGGAGATCGAGGTGTCCGGGATCGCTGCCAGGCATTCGCGCGTCACGTCATCGACGACATTGAGAACGCGAAAGCGTCTGCCGCAGGCAAACTGGTCATGCACGAAGTCCAGTGACCAGCGGGCATTGGCCCTCGCTTCGACCAGGATCGGTGCACGCGTGCCGACAGCACGGCGTCTGGCTTTCCGCTTGCGAACGGATAGCCCTTCCTCGCGATACAGCCGATAGATGCGGTTGACCCCGGACGGCTCTCCGTCCCGCCGAAGCAGGATGAACAACCGTTTATAACCGAAGCGTCGCCGCTCATTGGCCAACTCGCGTAGCTTTGCTCGCAATTCGATCTCCGGCGGTCGGCAGGACCGATAGCGGATCGTCTTGCGGTCGGCGGAGATGATCTGGCAGGCCCGCCGTTCCGAAAGACCCATGACGGCCTTCAGATGCGTGACGGCTTCACGCTTGGCGGCGGGCCCTACCATTTTTTTGATAGAAGCTCGCGGAGTGCGGCTGCATCCAGCATCTGCTCCGCCAGCAGCTTCTTCAGCCTGCCGTTCTTGTCCTCAAGCGCCTTCAGCCGCTTCGCCTCGGAGACCTCCATGCCGCCGTATTTGGCTTTCCAGTTATAAAGCGTCGCTTCTGAAATTCCGTGCTTCCGGCAAAGGTCGGCCGCCTTCGCGCCAGCTTCCTGCTCCTTCAGCACCGCAATAATCTGCTCTTCCGTAAATCTCTGCTTCTTCATTCGTCCGTCCTTTAATAGGCCGGAACTCTAATCCATTCTGGAGGAAATTACCCGTGGCAGGTCACTGGATCTGCGCTACTTTTGTGCCTTTCAGAGATGCCGGATTGTCTCTATGCGCTTCGGCAGAAATGCGTTTTTGTTTACGACATATAGAGCGGGGAGCGATCCCCATTAGCAGATAGCCACCGCCGGTAGCCGTCGATGGACGGACCGCCGAGGTTAATCGTATACTCCTCCCCGAATATGCAGATGATTGCATAAATCTCGTTCTCATCTGTTACCAGAAGCGAATATTCGTGCAGGACTTGGTAGACCGATTGATCCTCTGAAAAAATCGCCTCTTCGTCATATATACGTCGGCGACTCATCGGCCAGTTTTCCGGCGAATCTCCACGTCTAACAAACCGTCGAATGAGTTTCAGCTCTTCGGAAGCTATAATCTGACCTACGGTGATATCCCCTTCCATGGCCTTTTCGATGTAAACTTCCACGCCTATTTTCGCGATGAAGCGAGCAAGCAAACGGTCGTCGATAGGCATTGACAGTGGAACAAGAAACGTGCCTCGGTTTAAGCCCATCAAAGCTCTTACGAACCGGGCATCATCCTTTTCATGCCAAGCCCCAACGGATGTTCCTTCATCAGGCGAGGTGCGTAGGGCAATGGGTGCGCCCGCTTGCGCGAAGATTCCGTACTGAAATGGGATAATGCCTCGTTTGTTCGCAATGCCTTGACGACTTCGAAGATTTTGGAAATTTATCGAGGACAGAACGGGCTCTTCGATTTTTGATGCGAAATAGTTATTGCATTTGTCGCAAACTATTCCCCGTTTGAGGATGTGTTCTTTGTTCCCAAGGGATTCGGGAATAATGTGTTCGACACTACGAGATTTGCTCGCATCATGCTCGCAAAAGACGCACCACATTGTTCACTTGTTCCTCTTCAAAATTACTTATCTGAAGGAGGCGTTGGGCCTCCAACGCTGTAATACGGCAAAGCACCTGTGGTGGGTGGAAGCCCTTCCTCCAAACTCGCAATTGTTCGATGTCGATCGGTTGGATACGTTGCACCTTTGAGAGCCGGATTCCGATGGCTTCTCGCGCTCCATCAAAGTAGCGATCAAACTCGTTGCGGCTAATTGCCGTGCGATCGGAATAGGTTTCCCACATGGCGTGGGGAGTACCCCGAAAAATGGTATCGATGACCGCGATTCCGACGATCGACGCGACGGGGCGCGTCGCATAAATCCAGAGACGTGCGCCTACCTCTATCGGGGGAATGCGGCGGCGAAGTTCGACTGTTTTTTTGCCAGCTAAGATGGCCTCTGCAAAAGGCGGCCGGATCGATATGATTGCTTCATTGAATTTTGCCATTAGACCACCCGTAAGTGAGAATGGAGTCGATCTTCTCACTTGAAAGCGAGACAGCGGATACAAGGTTCGTGGGGCCGACCGCATCGAAGCGTTTCAGTGTATCGAACGGCACGGGCGCAGGAAACACCATCAGGTTATCGAAAGTCGTCAGCAAAACATTGCCACTTACAGAGAATCCATCGGCATTATCAATGACCAATCGTTTGTCCGATTTGCGATTCAGCTGTGATTTTGGAACCACAATCGAGTTGACGATTCGAGCAACGGCCACAGCGGCCCCTCTTCCGTTCTTCTTGCCCTTTGACTCATAAAAGATGATCGGAGCGCCAACGCGCATTTTTTTGGAGGCTTGGGGCGAATTGACATAGCCGCGCAGGGAGAGGAATGCCGCATCGCGGTTGGCGATGAAAGCTAAACTTGGCTGGACCGCCGTTCCTAACAACTCGTCGGCGTATGCTCGCGTAATGGGAACGATCACACCCTCTCGACCTGGCCAGACCAATAGCGTCGGGCCAAGGAGGTCTTCCAAAACAGTCGAACCGATCCGCACCTTTGTCCCCGCGGGGGTCTGGATTTCGATATCGTTGCCGGTTGACGTGATCGGCAAAGTATCCGGCAAAATAAGTCCCGTTCGCCGGCGCACTTGTTGAACTACGGCAAACCATGTGCTTGCAGAACAGGGCCTGCCAATCGCAATTTTCGAAAAGTTGGGCGAATTTCCATGCCGCTGAAATCCGCGTGCCATGGCCAGTTTGTTAACAATCGACTGCCCGCCGAGATGAATCAATTCGATTGGGATCGGCGCTTTTCGGCTTGAAGTGCGTATTAATGTGTTCAGCAGGTGATCCGTGAAGAGCTCGGCGTCATGGTGTTCGTGCCGGACATGCACGATCATGCGTGCGACAGGATCTACCCCTTTGGGGACTTGAACAACCCCGGCCGCCATGACACGTCCATCACATCGGATTGCTTCGCGTTGGATGAACTCCACTGGCGTATCCGGTTTGGCAAATTCCGAAATGACCGAAGTAGGTACACCCATTTCAGTGAGGTAGGCTGACAACTCCGCATTATCTATTGGGCCCAGTTCAAACCCATCGCCATGCAAAGCGACCAAGGGCGAGCTAAGGGGCTCTGGCAAAAGATCTAAAACTTCTTCAACCGTCGCTATATCGATACCAAACGTCGATAGAAGTTCATTACGCGCATTCAGGATGGGACCATCTCGGGTGATAAATGCCGCAGCGCGCGAAATGGCGGCATGAGCAAGATGCTTTGCGTCGCTCTTGGCCTGCTGTGTGCCGACCCCTTTTGCGTTCCGCTGTACGAATACGATGTCGTAGATCTGATCTGCCACTTTGCCCAACGTAGAGGTATCGGGTGTAGGTAGCCTTGGAAGCTGTAGTGCCATCTGAAGAATAGGATCCGCAGAAGGGGTATTGGAAGTCCTCCGAAGCTCCGAGACAAACTCATCCGCTATTGCAAGACGAATTGTATGACCGAGAGCTTCACCGAACAGGCGGCGCGCGAACTCTGACTGATCCCGTTGCCTTACGAGATCGAAATACACATTCAAGTCGAACGCGAAAACCGGAACTTCTCCGGGATTGCGATGGCGAATTCCTAGGTAGGTTTGTGAGCTTGCCTGAGCCGCAGCGAAAGAAAAGAGATTATCTGTATCGAGTTGACGTGAATGCACGATGATCTTGCGTCCACGGGCTTTTCCTCCGGCTCGTTGAAGCACGGGTTGAAAGCCATTCTTCGTGTAGAAGGCGAGCGCATGCGAAAGATCGGACGCGATGTCCGCTCGGATAGACAGGAAGCCGACGCGCTCAAGTTCCGACACCAGGGCTTTAAGGAGAGATGACGCCACTCCCACTTTTCGAAACGCACTGACTACCGCGACCTGCTGTACTTTTGCGTTAGGGAACACTCCACTGTGAAGAAGATACCCTGCGAAGCTGCGAGATCCACAATCATTTACGACAGCGGCAATCAAGCGGCCACGCCCGATCGCATCCTCAAAAGCCTTGGCAGGAAGAAATCCAAGGGCATTGTCTTTTTCAGAATCAGCGAGCGTGCGAATTTCTGGCAAAAGCGACGTCAGCGCCGCAGTCTCGCGCTCTATGACGACAACGGGTTGTTTCACCCCCAATCCCCAACTCAGCCGCTGTGAATGCATCCGAAGCAGCCAGCTGGTAAAGTCCGTTCTAAGAATGCTGCGGCAATATTCTGCATATTCTAAATACCCACGAATCAGATCCGCGCGTCGTCCGCGCCCCTATTCAGTTTCACCATAATGGTGCCGAATGGGAAAGGCGCGATTGGTCGATTGCCGGGCATTATAGTGGCTGTAGATCGAGGATCGACGTCCATCCCCGTACAACATTCTCGATGATGCTTCTCAAAGAGCGTGCTACCCCTTGTGTTGGAACAATTACTTTCACGCCGAAATCAATGTTGAGCTCCGTATTCTCGATTTCGACGCACTCCGAGATCGCCAATACACGGCCACGTTTTTCGACGTGAACGATGTGTTTGGCAGTGAGCTCGGCGTGCTTCACCGCATCTGCTACCTCTCCAAGAATTTTAGAATCGTTGGGGCGAGCGGACCCGTCGGCTGTCTTGGTGCTGTCGGCCAAAAGTTTTCTAGCTTGACCTAGGTTGGCTATTCCCATCGAGGTCATTGCGCCACGCTCGACCGCAACGTCTGTGAAGTGATGAAGGAGGATTGAAGCGCACATCGCCGTCCGAAGTGTCTCATAGCCCGTTTCGTAGACATGTTGAGCGTCCGCGTCTTTTGCTGATGCGGCCAATTGCTCTTCAAATCTGAAGTATTCCCTGACGGTTGATAAAACCACTCGTTCCCAGTGTGTCTTCAGGACAATACTACCCAATGGTCGCCCCCTGAGTGAACAGCTTGGTGATATTCGGCAATTTCCCTCGCCACCGGGTGAGACGCATTTAGGAATGGACGCACTAGGCGGCCGACTTTAGGCGCCGCCGGACTTTGGAGACGTCAACCGTTGTCAGCATCGGCAAGACCATTTTTTCGTAAAGTTCAAACAGGTGCTCTGCCCGTTCACGCTCCGAATTGAAAGGTTCACTGCGATACAATCGATCAACAGCTATATCCAGTTTTTTGTGGGCTTGGCGAAGGCTCTTGGGCATCGCATCGGGATCGTAAAGTTGAGCTAACGAGCTGTTTGGATATTTAGATCTTGCATTAATAACTTCATTTGCAAGTTTTTCGACATTTTCCTTCGCTTTCGGGGCAGCGTGAGGCCAAGGGAAAGTATTGTAAACAATACCGCTTGAGTATTGGAAACGACTTTCAAGCCGCCCTCCGATATTCGCGAGCCACGACTTGTGCATCTGTGATGATAGCACTCCGAACATAAACAGCGAAGGCTGCTGAACAATCTTAAGCTTATTACTAGGTACACTCGGGGGAGTAATCCACCCCAGCGGTACATACTCGCGCTTTTCGGAGCTTACCTCTGGAAAAGCTAAGAAGGGTTCGGTTGGTATTACGGTTACGTGGAAAGCCGATGGACTATCTGCAAGCATCGTTGCCGATTGCCCCGGCGGCTTAAGCTCACCGTTTTGCCTTCTTTTATGCCTGATCTCGCCCTTCCGGTAGCTTCTGACAAGGTCGAGCCGCTTCTTTATCGTCTTTGCTTTTTTTATTGGCATCGCTTTCTCATCATCTGATGGCGCCGATTGATCAAGTGTTAACAGCCATCGATGATTGCCATACAAGAATTCTTCTCCTCCAATGTACGGGTGGAGATAATGCGCGGCCTCGGGGCACGCCGCTAGTAATTCCTGACGCTCCTCTTCGGTGTCACATATCAGGTAACCGCCATCGATTGGCTTGGTACCAATGATTTGCTTTGGCAAACCGTTCAGCGGACGCGACGTTTCCGAAACGACCCGATGCCGATCATTAAGATCGGACGCGTCGAAAAGATAGGCAGTGAGGGCTTTGTGGTTACTTTCCGTGGGGTCGCCCATAACCGACGGGTAACTAAACAGCCTTTTTACAGGCGGCTCGTTCGTTGACTTAGCCAGGCCAATGATAACGACGTGTACTCGCGCTGCGCCGCTTGCCTCTGATGTCCAGGCGAATGTTCTGTGAGCAAAAGAGATTTCAAGCTTAAAACGTTTGAATAGTATGGGCCATAGCTGCGCTACCTGCTCGCCCTGCGTGATCGAATTGGTGGAAACGAACGCAATGTCGGCACTGCCATTCTGAACGTACTCGCCAGCCTTAATGAACCAAGCGCTTACATAATCCAGCGTCCCACCGCTTCCTCCAAGCTTGGCTAGGTCGCGTACCTGCTTGCGTTGATGTGAACTCTGGTTTTTGGATCCGATAAAAGGTGGGTTCCCAAGAACGTAGCTGCATTCCAGGGGCGAGATTAGATTATGCCAATCGGTTTCAAGGGCATCAGCATTCAAAATGCGTGGTGATTTATTCAGCGGTATTCTCGTGAAGGTCTTACCGAACTCGTAGCTAAGCTGGTTGTTCATAATGTGGTCCATCATCCACATCGCAACCGCTGCAATTCGCGCAGGGAATTCCTCCAACTCGATGCCGTAAAACTGATCTACATCGATCTTCGAAAGCACAGTGACGTCGAGCTCTAGCTGTCCCTCTGGATAAAGCGCCTGCAAGACTTCGATTTCGATCAATCTAAGCTCACGGTACGCAATAATAAGGAAGTTGCCGCAGCCGCATGCAGGGTCGAAGAATTTTAGTTTTCCGAGCCTCGACCAGAACTTTTGAAGTTCAGCTGCTCGATTTCGCTTGAGCTCCTTTATGCGCTTCAGATCCCTTCTTAGGTCGTCAAGAAATAGAGGCCCGATAAGCTTTAGGATGTTCTTTTCTGATGTATAATGCGCACCAAGCCTTCGACGTTCACCGCTAAGCATGACTGATTGGAAAAGAGAACCAAAAATTGCCGGCGATACCTTTTCCCATTTGAACGCGCTCGCGTCCAGCAGCGTCTGACGGATTTTACTGTCGAAAGACGGTATCTTGAGTGTTTCCTTGAAAAGCTCACCGTTAATGTAGGGAAACTGCGCAAGTTGCTCATCCAGATTAGAATGACGTTCTTCTTCCTTGGTGTTTAAGACCTGAAACAGTTCATTAATCTGCCCGCCGAGACCGGTACCGTCTTCATTGGTATTTTCATGAAGCCATGCACGAAATATACCGGTTTCGAAGATACCTGTCGCGTCGGCAAATAAGCAAAATAACAATCGGACCAGAAATTTCTCAAGATCGTGGCCGCGATATCCCGTTGCTTCGAGTGCATCATGAACCGCACCCATAAGGCGCGATGCGGCTATGTTTGCTTCAGGTTGATCCTGATAGCTTTTTTTCTTACCGCCAGCGATGAAGTCGAAAAGCTCAACCTTTTTTGGGAACTCTTCGAGCTTGAATTTCCATTCGCCCCCTTCGTCAAGGTCATACAATTCGAAACTTTGGAAATCGCTCAAAAGAATGTATCTAGGATATTCACTTTCTTTTAGACCAGAAAAATATTCATGGGCTTGCGATTTAGCTTTGGTTAGATTTTTCCCGGCACTTTTTTGTTCTATAAGAAGTACTCCCGGCCAGAGAAGGTCAATGTAGCCTGACTTCTTATCAAGCTTTTGCACGTGTTGTTCGAAGTTTGCTACTCTTCGACGCTTAATGCCAAAAACTTTGAAAAAATCATTGTAAAAGCTGTGGGTTTCGCCTTTTTCGTAGTTAGCGTCTTTCCAGTCTCTTGCAAAGCCTGATGCTCTAACCCGTATCTCATTCCAAGAAAGTCTCATGATATAGCCCTGATGCCCTGAAAGTGACGCTAACCTAGGTCGGAAAAGGTGAATTTTTTGGAACTTCAACCAACGATATTTAGCCTTTGATCGAGCGCTATAGCACGCTTTCGGGGCGCGTAGTTTTGTGATGGTTGAAATATCACAAAATTTGCAATTTGTGACATCCGGGCTCTTCGCTCATTTCGCAAGGTCCGCAACATCTCGCCTCGATATGCGTGCGGCTGATTGCTGCATTCGAGGAACAACGTCACCGCCAGATATGCAAGTTAAGCCCGTCGAGAATATCAGCGAGGGAATGGATACTCCGCGTCACCGCTCCGATTGTCGGTGCCTGCGTAGTGATTGCGTGTTGGGCGGGGTACGTGGAGTTGTCGGAAGTCCCACCTTATATTGTGCCGGGGCCGGAGACCGTCGCTATGGCACTTGTAAACGATTGGTCCATACTGGGACCGGCGCTTTGGGTAACTGCCCAAAACTACATCTGTGGCGCTGCTCCTCGCTGTGGTGGGAGGGGATGCGCGGCGGTGGTATTGGCACAATCTCGATGGATTGAGACGTTGTTGTCGCCGGTCATGGTAACATTGCAGGTAACGCCGATCGTCGCGATTGCGCCGCTGATCCTGAGCTACGCGCAGACACCGTGGATTGCGCAGTTGATATGTGCGTTTCTTGTGACGTTCTTCCCAATCATTCTGAATACGCTGTAAGGCTTGAAAAGCACTGAACGCCCATCAAGGTGGAAGCGTACCCACCTCTGGGGCTTTGGCTAAGTTCGCCTCCGACCGCTAAAGCCCTTGGCCCCCAAAAGATGCCCGCTTAACTGGCCCTCTTCTTCCTCCCTGTCCCCCTCCTCTTCCCAGTCCGTATCACCGACCGAGTAATTGGCACACCTCCAAACCCCGTCAGCATTCCCACAACTGGCAACATCGCCACCCACTGTTCTGGCCTAAGTGCCGACGCCAATATATCCCCCTCCAAAGCCTTCGATATGGCTGCATTCTCGTCCCTCTGACGCGACATCCTATAGTCATGAACATAACCATTCGGAGGGCGTGTCGGCCTAATCCTTGGCATCGAACTCCTCCAAAATCTTCACGACGTCCTCACGATCAATCTGGTCCGCCAACTGCCTAGCCCTCGCCAAGTGGTCGGGCGTGGGTGGCACCTGCATCCGTGCGGCTCCGCAATACGGGTCTAATGCATTGCGAGACATGATCCAGTCTTCAATCAGCCCAACAGTTGTAAACCACACCCCGGCTCGGTTCCGAGCGACAGGGAAGCCCTCTTCCAGCCTCCATCTGGCGAGGGTCTGGCGAGTGACGCCAAAAAACGCAGCGATGCGATCCAGCCCCATCACTATCGGGCTTCCGACCTCCTGCATGCGAGCGTGGTTTATTCTGCGTGTCATAGCTTTGTTAACCACTTACCAAGGGCGTCCGGCACCTTGGACCGGCGGCTTCGACCGGCATAGTGTATTATATTAGATGCTGCGTAACTATCCACCAGCAACACAGCCCAGCTGCGAAAAGCCCCTCTTTCGCAGGCACAAGAAGCCCCTCGCTAGTTCCAACCTAGTGGGGCTTTTTTCTATGTGGGATATAAGGGTTTCATTAGTGACAGCATGCGGCACTCATGTGGCATGGAGCCAACCGGACTGGTTGGGACACCATTGTAATTGTTGGGATAATTTGCGACTGATTGTCAGTCATTCCCACATGCGAAATTAGCGATCAAGTGGATAAAAAGTGTTATGTATCAAATACTTATAGGAAATATGGCCGTGCCATCAAAGGCGGATTGAAAATCCGCGTGTCGCTGGTTCGATTCCGGCTCTGGGCACCATAAAAATCCAACGAATTCAATTGGAGGGGTGATCGTGCAGTTGTTCTGCGGCCGGGGGCACGATGACGTGAGCCCGTGCGGCAGAGCCTCCCTGCTTAGAGCCTGATTGAAGGTGCCTTAGGGTTCAGCGAATTGGCCAGATCAACGGCCATCCCATGGTCCAGCTTACCGAGGACAATGCCGTTCACGTTGGCTGTCCTGCCGGTGTGCATGTCGAAGACGGACCACTGGTCGCCCTGAACCTTCTTCGCGGTGAAGCGTGGGTTGATTTGAAATCTCATTGTTCCTCACCTTATTTGTTTCGTTCGAGGGGAACATAAGAGCTCTCATCGACCTGTTACCCCGGTGAATGCATAGCTGCCATTCAGGGGTCAGATCGAGGGTGGCTGAAGACGGATGTCGAAGCGTCTGATCAGGCCGTTCTCTATCCGAAAAATATGGCCGCCCATCTCGTCGAACAGCAAGTTGCCCTTGAGGTCGCGCGCGGTCAGGTGGACCTCGACATCGGTCGTTCCATCCGCACCGATCGAGAAGCCGACCGGCTCCGCGTGGGAGTCGATCGTCGCCCATTGTCGCGTCCAATAGTCGCGAACGCCATCGTGTCCGTAGACATGCCCGCCCTCCAAGCCGTTGGCCCACACGACATCTCGGTGCAAGAACGCCAGCACCGCTTCCATGTCGCGGGCGTTGAAACGGTCGTAAAGGTGCTCAAGAAGTTCTGTGTCGCTGGTCATCGCGCGCTCCTGAACTGCCCCGAAGGGCAAGGGTAAGCTCGTCGAGCGGCTCGGGCAAGTCTGGGCCGGGACCGGAATTTCAAACTGAAACACCACAGAATCCCCATCCACCGCAGCGGCCAGTCCGGTGAACACCTCGTACACCCTCCAGCAACCGTCAGGGTTCTTAACGCGACCCCGGAATGTTTGATAAAGCCTCAATGTCAGCAGGAACCGAATGATCCATTGTCACGGCATCCACAATGTCCATGGCGGTGGCCTCATCAAGGCGCTTCAGGTCACCGTATGATCGACGACAGCGACTTCGCCGGTCTCCGTATCGAGGATCGACCAGGTGCCTTCCTCCTCGTGTCTGGCGGTATACTGAGGGCAAATCGGAAATATCATTCTGCGATCCCTACAGTTAGCGTTGAGGACGCCCGCCTCCCTCCTTACAGATCCGCCTTCGGTGCTGGTCTTCCGCTTTTCCTCGACGTTGAGGATAATCACAAGATCATTGGCAACATCGTGGGGTAACCGATTGAGATCCACCCCGTGCAGCGGCGTTGATCGCTCTTGCTGCGTCTGCAGCACTGCCGATTGCGACCGTTCCTATCGCCTGCTCGGTCGATGGATCAATGACTTCGAGCCTCCTTAGAATCTCGGGTTCGATCCAGTCACCGTCGATATAGAACCTGTGAGCGTTCTTCATGGGATCCCTGAATGTTTGGCAGTTGACTGTACTGGCGGATAATCGAACGTTTCCGGGCCATTCATGATCGTGGAGAAGAGGCTGGTTTGACCATTGACGCGTCACACGAGACGCTTTTTCGCTGCGGCCCAGTCTAAAATGTGAAGGCGTCACCGCTCAGAAATCAGCCACTTTCCCCCAGGCAGATTTTAAGAAGCGGTCTGGATGGTAGGGCCGAGGATCGACGATCGGCTCACCGCCTGTGACGATATCGGCAATCAGGTGACCCGCGCCCGGCCCGATGCCGAAACCGTGACCGCTGAAGCCGGCGGCCAAGATGAAGCCGGGAACGCTCGCTATTTCGCCGATCCCCGGCACCCCATCGGGGGTGCTGTCGACATAGCCTGCCCAGGCGGCAGCAATCTTGGTGTTCTTCAAAGCAGGCAACAATCCGAGGGCGCGCGAATGGGTAATGCGAATGGTCCGTTTATCGATGGCCGGATCGAGGATGCGCATGCGCTCCATCGGCGTGGGCGCGTCCAGCCGCCAGCGTGCCAGTGTCTCATGTCCAGAGCGAATTCCCTGCAATCCACCCGGCGCTAGGCTGCGCCAGCGCCGGACGAACATTGGCAGGAACTGCGGCGCGAAGCGGAATTGTTGCGGCGTCAGATCGACGCGGCCGCCGCCGCTGATTGCCAGGGTATAGCCGCCGTCGCGGCGACGGGTGGCAGAAACGGCCGTCGTATGTAGCGCGTCTGGCAGGCCAGTGGCGCCAGGTGAGACGGAAAGGATCGAAGAGCGGACAGAGGCTTGGGGAAAGCGGACGCCAAGTTGATGGCAGAACGAGGAGGCCCAGGCACCGCCGGCAAGGACCGCGATTTTAGTGCGAATTGTGCCATGTTCGGTGACAACGCCGCAGACTCGACCACCTTCGGTCTCGAGACCGCGGGCGGCACAGGATTGGTGGACCGTTCCTCCGAGCTTCAAGAGCGCGGCCGCGACGGCCGGTGCTGCGGACGCCGGATCGGCGGTGCCGTCGGTCGGCGAAAAGACACCACCCTTCCAAGTCCTGCCGGTCGCGCGGCCGCGCTCCGTCGCCGCGGCACTGTCGAGCATATGTGTTGTGACCCCGGTGGTGCAGGCGAAGTCGCGCCAGCGCGCCCAGCCGGCCAGTTCCTCGTCATTGTTGCTCAAATAGAAGAGCCCGCAGCGGCGAAAGCCCGTGTCCTCTCCCGTTTCGGCGGCAAAGCTCTCCCAGAGGTCGAGGCTCTTTGTTGCCATGGGCAGTTCGCGAGCGTCGCGGTTTTGCTGGCGGCACCAGCCCCAGTTGCGGCTCGATTGTTCCGCCCCGATCCGACCTTTTTCGACGAGCGCTACCTTCAACCCGCGCTGGGCCAGATAATAGGCCGCAAAGACACCGACGATGCCGCCGCCGATGATCACCGCGTCGGCAGCAGCGGGCAGCTCCGTAGATGTAGCGACAAATTTCAGCGGTGCAGGCATGGCATGGTCTCCGTTTCGAATCCAGTCTAGCGGTTTCTTTGCCCCAGCGTTGCCGGACTTCGGGCGATGGCAGCAGAAAATTCTGTCTTGTCAAATGTGCTCAGACCTTTGTGCTTGAACACCTGAGGCAGAATGAATCGACAGACACGTTCTATGTGTTAGGTTCAGCGAAAGGTGTCCGCAGCAGAATCTACTGCGCCATTGGCTGAGGTAGAGGATCCGAAAAGGTGGCCCATGAAGCTAGACAGGATTGACATCAAGATTCTCTACGAACTGCAGAAGAACGGACGCATCACCAATGTGGAGCTTGCCGAGCTTGTTGCTCTCTCGCCGAGCCCCTGCCTGATGCGGGTGAAGAAGCTCCAGTCGGAGGGTTACATCGGAGGCTACGCTGCGCAGATCAATGTCGGCAAGCTGGGTCAGACGCTTACCGTATTCACTGAGATCACGCTGAAGAACCACCGGCAGGTAGATTTTGCCCGGTTTCTCGCCGCGATCGAGAAAATTGATAATGTGATCGAGTGCCACCTGGTATCTGGCGGGTACGATTATCTGCTGAAATTCGTGACTGCCGGAATCGGCGAGTATCAAACTATCATGGAACGCCTCACCGACATGGACGTCGGCATCGACAAATATTTCAGCTTCGTCGTTTTGAAGTCGCCGATCGTAAAGGCGCACATGCCACTGACCAGCCTGTTTCCGACGTAAGGCTGTATCTTGCTTTCCGTATGCTCTCCATATCACCCTGATTGAACACGAACGCCGTCGCCTCAGCGCCGGCAATAGGCCCGAACCAACTCCGCGTCCTGCTCGAGTCCGTCGAGCCAGGCGGGGTCGAGCTTCGGCACCGAGGAAAAGAGCAATTGCGAATAGGGGTGGTGCGGAGTCTTGACCTCGGCCGGAGTGATTTCCTCGACCTTTCTGCCGCCATACATCACAACGATCTCGTCGCAGATCGCCTCGACAACGGACAGGTCGTGGCTGATGAAAATGTAGGAGAGTCCGAGCTCGCGTTGCAATTCCTTGAGGAGGTCGATGACCGCGGCGGCGACAACAGTATCGAGTGCCGAGGTAATCTCGTCGCAAAGGATCAACTTCGGATCAGCGGCCAATGCGCGGGCAAAGTTCACGCGCTGCTTTTGACCGCCGGAAAGCTCTCCCGGGCGCCGGTGGCGCAGATTGCGCGGCAGGCGCACCATATCGAGCAATTGGTCGATGCGGGTGCTCCGCGCCTTTCTGTCCATGCCATGGTAAAAGACGAGAGGTCGGTCAAGGATGTCCTCGACGGACTTTGTGGGATTGAGCGCGGTGTCAGCATATTGGAAGACGATTTGCATCTGGCGCAGTTGGTCGCGCGAGCGCTCGCGTGCGTTGCGATCAAGTTCCTTGCCATCGAAGACGATCTTGCCGACGGCGGCCGGCAAGATGCCGGCTATGGCGCGGGCGAGCGTCGACTTCCCGCAACCGGATTCGCCGATGATGCCGAGGTTACGACCCTTCTCCACCTTGAGGCTCACATGCTCCACGGCGCGCACGAGCGGCAGCCCGTCGCTCTGACGCTGGCCGTAACCGGCAACAAGGTCATCGATCCTTAGAAGCGGAACGGGCAGAGCCTCCGAAGGATTGACAGGCCCGCGCGCCTTCGGCTCGAACGCGGCGAGCAACTCCTGCGTATAGGGATGTTTCGCAGCGCTGAGGATTTCCTCGGTCGTTCCGGTCTCCTGCGTCTCGCCGCCTTTCAGAACGACGATGCGGTCGGCAATCTGGGCGACGACAGCAAGGTCGTGCGAGACATAGACCCCAGCGATCCCGCCCTTCTTCATGACGGCCTTGAAGGCGCGCAGCACCTCGATCTGCGTGGTAACGTCGAGTGCCGTCGTCGGCTCGTCGAAGATGACGAGCTTGGGGTCGCCGATCAGGGCCATGGCGGCTGCTAGGCGCTGCAACTGCCCGCCGGAAACCTGATGCGGATAGCGGCTGCCGATCGTCTCCGGCTCGGGCAACGACAGTGCGCGGAAGAGCTCGACGGCATGGATGCGAGCGTCGTCCGGAGACATGAGGCCATGGATGCGAGTGACCTCTATGACCTGGTCCATGATGGTGGCGGCAGGGTTAAAGGCGGCGGCAGCCGATTGCGGTACGTAAGCGACCTCGGTGCCGCGTATCCTGGCGCGCTGCTTTTCCGTGAGCGCGACCAAGTTCTTGCCGGCGACTGAAACAGTGCCACCCGAAATGCGACAGCCTGGGCGCGCGTGACCCATCAACGTCAATGCAATCGTGGTCTTTCCCGAACCGCTTTCCCCGATCAGGGCGACTATTTCGCCTTCAGCGATTGTCAGGCTGACGCCCTTGATGATTTCGACGCGGCGTCCGGAATCGGTGGTTGCTTCGACCTTCAGGTCACAGATTTCGACGAGATTGGTCATCATTCGCTCCGATCTCGGATCTTCTGCGGGAGGTTGTCTATCAGCAGATTGACGCTGATCGTGAGGCTGGCGATCGCAAGCGACGGGAACATGACGGCCGGTGCGCCGAAAGGCAGGCCGCCGATATTCTCGCGGACAAGTGCGCCCCAGTCGGCATAGGGCGGCTGAACACCGAGGCCGAGGAATGACAGGCCGGATAAAAGCAACACGATGAATACGAAACGAAGGCCCAGATCAGCGAGCACGGGCCCGACGATGTTGGGTAGAATTTCGGATCGAATGAGATAGAGGGTGCTCTCCCCACGGATACGCGCGACGGTGATGAAGTCCATCGCGTTAATATTGACGGCAAGTGCGCGAGCGAAGCGGTAGGATCCAGGAATGTAGATGACCGACAGCGTCAAAATCAGCACCGGGATCGAGGAGCCGACGGCAGCAACGACCACAAGCCCGAAGAGCTTGCTTGGTATGGAGTTCAGCGCGTCGAGGAAGCGGCTTAAGATCGTATCAATCCAGCCTCCAGTGACGGCGGCGATCATGCCAAGAACCACGCCGCTGAAACAGGCAATCGTCACGGCTGCAAGCGAGATGCCGACGGTATAGCGCGCGCCCATCAGGATTCGCGAGAGCATATCGCGGCCGAGATAGTCGGAGCCGAACCAAAGATCCCGGCTCATCGGGCCGAAATAGTCGATATCAATGATTTCACCGACCGGGTAGGGGATCACGAGCGGCGCGAAGATGGCAACGAGCGCCCAGGACAGGATGATCGCAAGGCCAATCATGCCCACGACGTTGAAGCGATAGCCAAACCGGATTCCAAATTTCCGGGTGGGTGTCGACGTGCTTGAAGTCGTCATTGTCATCGGAGCCTCGGATTGGAAAGAATGGCGATGATGTCGGCAGCCGTGATCAGGATTAGGTAGCCGAGACAGAAGATCATCGCGCAGCTTTGGATCAGCGGTAGGTCGCGGGTGGCGACGGCGTCGACCATGAGCTTGGCAATCCCGGGATAGTTGAAAATCGTCTCGACGATGATCACGCCACCCAGCAGATATGAAAGCGAGAGCGCAACGGCATTAACGATCGGCCCCAGCGCATTGGGCAGCGCGTGACGAAAGACAATGCGCGGTCGGGAGGCCCCCTTGAGTAGCGCCATCTCAACATAAGGCGTGTTGAGCGTTTCGATGACTGCAGCGCGCGTCATCCTTATCATCTGCGCCGAGACGACGAAGGTCAGCGTGATCACCGGCATGGCATAGACTCTCAGCATATCGCTCAAGCTGTGGACCTCGTTGGCGAAAGAGAGCGCCGGCAGCCACTTCAGGTAGACGGCGAAGATCAGCACGGCGGAGGTCGCGACCATGAATTCTGGGACGGAGATTACGCCTATCGTCAAAATGGTGACAATCCGGTCATAGAGCGAGCCGCGCAGCATGGCAGCGGTGATTCCGAGCGTCAGCGCGATCGGGACCGAGAACAGGGCGGTCACGCCGGCAAGCTTCATGGTGTTGATGAAACGCCCGGCAATAAGATCGGCAATGGGCATGTCGTTGGCATAGGAGGTGCCGAGATCGCCATGCAGGAGGCCGACAATCCAGCGCAGGAAACGGAAGAGCGCCGGTTCGTCGAGGTGCATCGCGGTGCGCAGACCGGCGACGGCCTCGGGTGTGGCAGCCTGGCCGAGAAGGATGGTTGCCGTGTCGCCCGGCAGCAGTGTCGTCGCGAAGAACACTGCGAAGGAAACGATCAGCAATGTGACCACGGCAATGAGCAATCTGCCAAGGACAAGCGATAGGACCGGGTTTTTCACACGCGTTCCCTTTCAGCGTTCGAGATGGTGTTCCGCATCCAAAGATGCCCGGGGCTGCGCCAGTGCGGAGAGCCCCGTGGCCAGTTGCTTCGTCAGGCTTCAAGCCAGACGTATTCGGCAAAGGCATAGCCCATCTGGCCGCCCAGCGGGTTCGCTTCCAGGCCTTTGAGTTTGGCCGTGGTGGCATCGACGTTCGAAATATAAGCCGGAATGATCGTGCCAGCTTCTTGGGCGACCATAACCTGCATGTCGTTGTAGATGGCCTTTCTCCTGTCCTGGTCGAGCGAACCGCGCGCCTCGATCAGCATCTTGTCGAACTTCTCGGACTTGTACTGGCTCTCGTTCCACGGCGCTTCGGAAGCGTAGAGCAGCGAGAACAGGATGTCCGGTGTCGGGCGCGGATTAATGTTGCCGAAATGGACGGGGGCCTTCAGCCAATAATTGTCCCAATAACCGTCGGACGGAACGCGCTGGACGTCAAGCTTCATGCCGATTTCGGCACCGGCCGCCTGGATGATCATCGCCATGTCGATTGAGGAGGTCGCTGCGTCGGAGGCGATCACCGGGATGGACTGACCCAGAACGCCGGCCTTTTCGAAATGGAACTTGGCCTTTTCGGGATCGAATGCGCGCGCCTTTAGGTCTGCATTATGATAAAAGTTCGCGGGCGACACCGGCTGGTCGTTGCCGACCTCAGCCAACCCCCGGAGCGCCGACTTGACGATCTGCTCGCGGTTGACGAGAGACTTCATGCCTTCGATGAAGTCCCGCTTGCTGCCAGGCTCCATGTCGAGCCGTATGTTGAGATCGGTGTAGTTGCCGGAAGTCGTCTTCGACAGCACGAAAGCGTCCCCCTGCGTCTCGACCAAGCGCATCGAGCGTGGATTGATCGAGGCGGCAAGATGAATGTCACCCGAAAGCAGTGCGTTGACGCGTGCATTGTCGTCGCTGATGGCAAAATACTCGAAGGAGTCGACGTTCGGCCCCGACTTCCAGTAGTTCTTGTTCTTGACCCCGATCGACCGCACGCCGGGCTCGAAGGCTTCCTTGACGAAGGCGCCGGTGCCGTTTGCCTTCGAGAAATCGGTGGTGCCGTCGGCGACGATCATGAAGTGGTGCATCGATAGGATGGTCGGCAGGTCCGCGTTCGCATCGGCGAGGGTGATCTCGACGGTCTGTTTGTCGACTGCCTTGAAGCCCGTCATTTGGGCGGCGATTTTCGCGACCTTCGAACCGACCGCCGGGTCGAGATGGCGCTTCAGCGAAAAGATGACGTCCTCTGCCGTCAGCGGCTTGCCGTCGTGGAAAGTAACGCCGCTCTTGAGCTTGACGGTCCAGGTTTTTGCATCCTTGGATTCGATTGCTTCCGCAAGCTCCATTTGTGGGACGCCTGCCTGGTTGAGGAAGGTGAGGCGATT
This sequence comes from Rhizobium sp. 007, assembly GCF_015353075.1. Taxonomy (NCBI): domain Bacteria; kingdom Pseudomonadati; phylum Pseudomonadota; class Alphaproteobacteria; order Hyphomicrobiales; family Rhizobiaceae; genus Rhizobium; species Rhizobium sp. 007. The sequence continues at coordinate 302,315 of NZ_CP064187.1, forward strand.
GTAAAAGGAGCAGCAACGGACATAGTCCGTCGAAAGCGATGCCTTGGCCGGGTCGAGCGTATCGGCGGTCGACGACGACCATCCCGCCGCCTTCAGCGCGCCGCCGGAAACCGGCGTGGCGGCGACCGCCCGCGAGGCGCGACCGAGGATGAGGCCGCCCGCCGACATCGCCACACCGCCGGCCAGCATCATGTGAAGCAATTCTCGACGCGTCGCGCCACGGCGGATGGCATTTTCGACCATCGTGTCGTCGGATGTGGTCCAGTTTGTGATCTTGTCGTTCATGGCATTCCCCTTTTCGTGGTTTGATTGGCAGGTCTTTTTCTTGGTGCGGAGTTCAGTCTCGCGTTCAAGATCCTCATTCACCCCGCGCAGCGGCCACTGCGTTGGCGAGGCCGGCCATGGAGGTGAAGTGGTAGTCGGGCTCGGTGAATTTGGCCGGCTCAATGGTGCCGCCATATCCTTTCTGTCCGTGGCGTCGCTCGATCCAACAATTACTGATCCCTAGCTCCCGCGAAATCCCGATATCGTGGTACTGGCTTTGGGCAACATGCAGGATTTCGTGCTTTGAACTTCCTTCAGAGGCTACGAAGTCGAAAACATTCTCGAAGAAGGCGGGGTCGGGCTTTTCAGTGCCAGTGTCATCGGCGGTAAAGGCGGCGTAAAACGGGCTTCCCAGTTCCTTGGCGAAGAAATCGAAGGCCCAACGACGTGCATTGGTCATGGCCACCAGGCGGTAGTCCTTGCCGAGCTGTGCCAGTGCTTCGGCGCTGTCGCTAAAGGCTTTCCAGCGTTTTGCGGAATCGCGCAGCCGCTCGCCGTATTTCCGCTCGACCGGCAGGCCGAGCTTTGGCGCGATCGCCAGATAGACGCGAACGAGATCATCCGGGAAGAGGTCGGCATCCCTGGAGTAGCGCGCTGCTCGGTAAAGGCTCAGCGCCTCTTCACCGTCGATGGCGACGCCCCCGTCAGCGGCGATGCCGGCGAGACACTCCGTAAGACCGCCCTCGAAATCAATCAGCGTGCCGACGACATCGAAGGTCAGATACTTGAAGTCTGGAAGGCTCTTGCGCATTTGCAAATCCCCAGTTCTCGGCCTTCCAAGGGAGGGCCGGCTACGTGAAGAAGGATATTCTGTTCCCTGGCGGGATGATGTTCCCGCTCTTGGTGAAAAAGGCACATGCTCCTGGGATCCGGCCTTTTTCTGGAATTGAGTTTGGCAGCTGTCCCAAACCAGAGTCTCCGAAATTACGCCGCTGCGCGGCACAAAATACCGAAGATGACGGTTCCGCGACATTTTACGATCGGCATTCTCAGCCCATAAGGGCGCGCCGGACATCGGTGTCCGCGAGCGTCTCGTCGAGCGTCTGCCGCGTGCGTTCGACGATTGCGTCGATTTCCGCTTCCGTGCAGCAGAGCGGGGGGGCGTAGCCGAGCACGCCATGGGTGAAGGCGCGGATGACGAGACCGTTGTTCCAGGCACGGTCAAAGATGCGGCGTGCCGGCTCGGCGTCAGCCGGCAAGGGTGTCTTGCGCTCTTTGTCGACGACGAGCTCGACGGCAGCCAGCATCCCGCGGCCGCGGACATCGCCGACGAGGGGATGATCCTTCAGGCTCTCAAGCCCGGCCATCAGGCGCGCTCCTGCCTTCCGGCCGTTTTCGAGCAGGCCGCCCTCGTAGAGCCGCAGAACCTCAAGGCCGACGGCGGCGCTGACGGGATGGGCCGAATAGGTATAGCCATGCCCGACAGCAGACGTGCCGGCGCCGTCGGCGATCGTCTGGTAGACATGTTCGGACATGAAGAGGGCACCCATCGGCACGTAGCCGGAGGTGAGGCCTTTGGCGACCGTCAGGAAGTCCGGCACGATTTCGTCCTCTGAGCAGGCAAACAGCGGGCCGGTGCGGCCGAAGGCGGTGATGACTTCATCGGCGACAAAGAGGATATCGAGATCGCGGCAGAGGTCGCGCATCGCCTTCATCCAGCCTCTGGGTGGCACGAGCACGCCGCCCGAGCCCTGGATCGGTTCGGCATAGAATGCCGCAACGCGATCGGCGCCGCCCAACTCTTCGATCTTCTGTTTCAATGCGGCAACAGAGGCAGCGATGATGGCCTCAGGGTTAGGGCCGGCGGGGTTTCGATAAGCATAGTGGGAGGGAATCTTGTGCTGCCAGTCGAAGGGCAGGCCGAAACCGGCATGAAAGGCTGGCAGGGCCGTCAGGCCGGCTCCAACTGTCGAGGAGCCGTGATAGCCCTGTTCGACTGAGATGAACTGGTCTTTCCCGGGCCGTCCGCGCGCATTCCAATAGTAGCGGATGAAACGGATCGTGCTGTCGACGGCATCCGAACCGCCGAGCGTGAAATAGACATGGTTGAGGTCGCCTGGCGCGCGCTCGGCGAGTTCGGCAGCGAGCCGGATTGCCGGCTCGGAGCCGAGGCCGAAATAGGCGGTCGCGTAAGGAAGCTCCCGCATCTGCCTTGCCGCGGCCTCGACGATGCTGTCATGGCCATAGCCCGCATTGACGCACCACAGGCCGGCAAAGCCGTCGATCAATTGCTTGCCGCTCGCATCGGTGACGGTTGCGCCGGAGGCGGATGCGAGAACCCGCACGCCCAGATTTTCGTGGCTGCGATAGGAGGCGACCGGATGAACGAGGTGCGCGCGGTCGAGTTCGATCAGGGAATTGCTAAACATGACGGTCTCCAGGTCAGCCTAGGGCTTGGTTGGCGAGGGCAAAAGTGGCGGCAGCACGATCTGCGAGGTGGTGGATCTGCGGCTTGGCCATGGCGATGCCGCCGCCGACGTGGGCGAGGCCTAGTTCCACGAGCCAGGGCGAAAGGTTGCTGTCATCGGTAGTGTCGACCCTGAGGAAGCGTCCCGGTCGCTTCGCAATGAAATGTCTGACGAGTGCTTTGGCATCGGTGAGACTGGCGGCGACGACGGGGCCAATCACTTCTCCGCGGCCGAAGGTGCGAAGTGCTGCGTAACCGGAAACGCGGCCGTCTCGACGGATGACGGCGAACTCGCCAACCCCGGCGACATAGCTGATGAGCCGCTCACGATCGGCGCCGAAAGCGACACGGTCCAGTTCGGCGATCGCAGGAAGGTCGGTGGCGGCCGCGTCCTGGGTTTCCGTTGGCACGGCGATCTCTCCGACAATGCCTTGGTGCTGCATGACGATGCCGATCTCACAAAAGCCAAGCTTTTTGTAGAGAGGCAGGCCTTCGGCCGTCGCCACGAGCCTCAGCGGCCTGTCTGCCGCGATCTGGAATGCAGCGTCCATGAGCCTGCGGCCAAGACCGCGGCCGCGCATCGCCTCGTTGACGATAACCATGTTGATTGTCGCACACTCCGCCCGATATGGCGTCATGAGCACGGTGCCGACGACCTGTCCGTTCTCGACCGCTACGAGCCCTTCGCTGAGCGCCAGTGCCATCTGCCAGTCTTCCGGCCGGTGCGGCCAGCCTGCCTGCCGAGAGAGGTTGACGGCAGCCCCAAGGTGTTCGGGGCCGAACGTCACAAGGTCGATCTGACTTGCTTGCATTGGAATGTCCTTCGTTTCTGCTCGCAAGTGTGAGGCAGTGTCGGCCGGAAGATCGTCTGAAGGACACGGCCCGGACGGTATCTTATGGCTTTGCAGCCGCATGCCGCCGCATCTTATGCTGGCTGGGACACGCGCGAGAGATGCGTTGTCCCAGAAGAGAGCGCAAACCGCACCCAAGGCGCACAACCTTCTGCCAAAGCCGGCTTTGGATACGAAAGAATCTGCTTTGATCGTTCGGATTTCAGTCGAGCTGCAGGATCAAGCTGGGCCTATGATGGCTGCAGATGAAACCGCCACAGTTTAGGATCAGGTCATGACTCACTTCCGCCCGAAATACATCACCTTCGACTGCTACGGCACGCTGACCAACTTCCAGATGGCGGAAGCGGCGCGCGATCTTTACGGCGAAGAGCTCGACGAGCCGCACATGGCTGAGTTCATCAAGAACTTTGCCGCCTACCGTCTCGACGAGATCCTCGGCGATTGGAAACCGTACAACGAGGTGGTTCACAATTCGCTTGAGCGGACCTGCAAGCGCAACGGCATAAAATTCCACGAGGCAGCCGCGCAGATGGTCTACGAGCGCGTGCCGACCTGGGGGCCGCATCCGGATGTACCGGAAGGTCTTGCCAGGGTTGCCAAGGAAATTCCGCTGGTCATCCTTTCCAACGCGATGAATTCACAGATCATGTCGAATGTCGAAAAGCTCGGCGCACCATTTCATGCCGTCTATACCGCCGAGCAGGCGCAATCCTACAAGCCACGCTTCAAGGGCTTCGAATACATGCTTGATATGCTGGGCTGCGGGCCTGAGGACATTCTTCACTGCTCGTCCTCATTCCGCTACGACCTGATGTCGGCGCACGATCTCGGTATCAGGAACAAGGTTTGGGTCAATCGCGGCCACGAGCCAGCCAACCCCTATTACGGCTATGTCGAAATCCCGGATATCTCGGGCCTGCCTGGCGTCGTCGGGCTCTGACGGGGACATGGCGATGAAGTTCAAATCCTACTGGCACGACACGGCGCCCACCTTTCAAGGCGCCGTGCAAGGCCCTGTCGAGGGACATTATGACGTCGCCGTCATCGGCGCCGGCTTCACCGGGCTTGCCGCGGCGCGCCACCTTGCGAAAGCGGGCGCCAAGGTCGTGGTGCTGGAGGCGGAACGGATTGGCTGGGGGGCATCAGGACGCAATGGCGGACACCTCAATAACGGCCTTGCTCACAGTTTCCTGTCCGCCAAGGCTGCACTCGGCGTGGAGCGGGCCGTCGCACTCTATAAGGCGTTCGACGATTCCATCGACACGATCGAGGCGATTGTCGCCGAGGAGGGGATCCACTGCGACTTCCGTCGCGCGGGAAAACTGAAGCTCGCGTCCAAGCCGCAGCATTTCGATGCCATTGCCCGCAATTTCGAGGCTGTCCACGCCGAGGTTGATCCGGACACGGCACTTCTGACTGCGGCTGATCTCAAGGGTGAAATCGGCTCGCCTTTTCATGGCGCCATGCTGTCGAAAAAGAGCGCGATGATGCATATGGGACGCTATGTCGTGGGGCTTGCCGATGCCGCCGCTCGCCATGGCGCGATCACCTTCGAAAAGGCAGCGGTGACCGATCATCGGCAGGGTAACGGACGGCACAGCCTGACGACGGCTCGGGGGACAGTGACGGCCGATCACGTTCTCGTGGCGACAGGTGCTTACTCGCCTCCGATCTTCGGCTACTTCCGCCGCAGGATCGTTTCGGTCGGCAGCTTCATTATCGCCACGCGCCCGCTGACCGATGCCGAAATTGCAGCGACGATGCCTGGAAACCGGACCTGCGTGACGTCGATGAATATCGGCAACTATTTCCGGCTGGCGCCCGATAAACGGCTGATCTTCGGCGGCCGCGCGCGGTTTTCGGCGACATCCGACCAGAGTTCGGATGCAAAGAGCGGAGAAATCCTCCAGGCGAACCTGCTTCAGATTTTTCCACAACTTTCGGGCGTTGAGATCGACTATTGCTGGGGCGGGCTCGTCGATATGACCAAGGACCGTTATCCGCGTGCCGGTTACGTCGATGGTGTCTGGTTCGCCATGGGCTATTCCGGCCACGGGGCACAGCTGTCCACGCATCTCGGCATGATCATGGCCGACGCCATCCTCGGCAAGGCTGATCGCAACCCGATCAAGGGCCTCGACTGGCCAGCCGTTCCTGGCCACTTCGGCAAACCCTGGTTCCTGCCGTTGGTCGGCCTGTACTACAAGACGCTGGACCGGTTTCAATAGCAAAGATCAGCGAGAAACGAGAAGGTGCATTCTAAGTTAGCTGCGGATTCATAGGAATCCACGCAGTTTTCGTAGCATCCGCCGACCTTCTGTCGCTAGGACTTACTCGACGCGCAGCACCAGGCCGGTCGCATCGGTGACGAAGGTGCCTTTGGTTTGGTCAAGCATCACCAGGGCATTGCCAAACGGATCACGAACGACGGCGCAACGGCCGATCGGGATGTCGAACGGCTTCTTGATGATCGTGCCGCCCGCTTCGACGAAGCGCTCCAGCGCGGCGTCGACACTGTCCACAAGTAGGTCCACCTCGGGACCCAGATCGGTATGCAGGACAAGCTCCGTGTCCGTTCCTGGCATTCCCAACCCAGCTGCCTCTGGCGATCTCCAGAGAAGCGGATGCCCAAGGGCTTCGGAGTAGAACCCCAGAGCGGCGTCCAGGTCCGCCACCTTGAGCATCACGCAATCGATCTTGTGGAACAGTGGTCCGCTCATAGCACTTCCGGCGTATGTGGTGGGTTCGGCAGATAGGTATGGATGAGCGTGTCGAACAGCTCGCAGCCGAGGACTTCACCATCCTCGGTGAATCTGCTGCGGCATCGACAGCGCTGGCGGCCGTTCCCGTCGCGGCCGTGCTTCACGACATCGGTATGGCCGCAAAAGGAACACCTGCGGTTCTCGAGCACCATCTGGGTCCGGCGTTCGATGGAAATGTCACCGAGTCGAGCACGAGCCAAGCGCCGCAGCAGTTCGGAAAGGTCGAGGCTTTGCGCCGGATCAAGTTGCTCCGCCACGCTCGCCTTCAGCCTCTCGACCTCCAGATCGTCCATTTTGCCGCTCCAAAAGCGGCCGCAACACTACGCTCCAGCCCGTTCCGGAGCAACCGAATCGGCTGAATCCACAGCTACGCAAATTGCGTCAATGAGACAGGGCGCCAGGCTGAGTTCACCGGCGCCCGTCTCCATTCGCTCTCACCGGTTGGTCAGGCGAGCCCGCCGATGTGAAAGCTTTTCATTTCGAGATATTCCTCGATGCCGCATTGCGCGCCCTCCCGGCCAAGGCCGGACTGTTTGACGCCGCCGAAGGGAGCGACCTCGGTCGAAATGGCCCCTGTATTCAGGCCGATCATGCCGAATTCGAGTGCTTCGCCGACACGCCAGGAGCGTTTCAGGCTCTCTGTGTAGAAATAGGCCGCAAGGCCGAAAGGCGTGGCGTTGGCAATGACGATTGCCTCTTCCTCGCTGTCGAAACGGAAAAGCGGGGCAACAGGTCCGAAGGTCTCTTCGCTGGCAAGCTGCATGTCTGTCGTCGCACCGCCAAGCACCATAGGTGCGGCATATTGATCGCCTGCCGGCATGGAGCCCGCGGTGGTGAGGATCTTTGCTCCCTTTTTTACCGCATCGTCCACGTGACGATTGATCTTCTCGATCGCCGCCTTGTTGATCATCGGCCCGATATCCGTGCCGGCATCCGTGCCGGCCCCAACCTTCATGGCCGATACGCGCGCGCAAAGTTTGGCGGCAAAGGCCTCGTAGACACCCGACTGGACGAGAAGGCGGTTGGCGCAGACGCAGGTCTGCCCGCCATTGCGGAATTTCGATGCGATTGCGCCTTCCACGGCAAGATCGAGATCGGCATCGTCAAAGATGATGAAGGGCGCATTGCCGCCGAGTTCGAGGCTGAGCCGCTTGACGCTGTCGGCTGCGCCGCGCATCAGCAGCGAGCCGACGCGGGTCGAGCCGGTGAAAGAGATCTTGCGGACGGTCTGGTTCGCCATCAGTTCGTCGCCGATGGCGGCCGGCATGCCTGTGACGATATTGATCACGCCCTTGGGGATGCCGGCGCGCTCAGCCAGGACCCCAAGGGCTAGTGCCGA